>NZ_JAMPNR010000020.1:0-166730 GCF_028479485.1 Providencia sp. PROV209
TTTCAAACCCCATCTAAAAAACCAGCATTCCCTCGCCAGCTCAATATCATTTATTCCAGATTTTCAGGGATTAACCCATTATCCTTTAAGATCCCGATAACGATTTCTTGCACTTTTAAACCTACCGCTCGATTATCTTGATAACCAAACAGTTCAATGGCCTCAGTCATCGCTTCCATAAAATGACCCATCAAGCAATGTAGAGATAATGCTGCTTTTTGTGTAGTTCCACAGTCGAAAAGCGTTTCAGTTGATTGGACTATACGTTCAGGCATCCATTGCTGATATTGTTTGCCGTTATACCAAACATCTTGTGGTGGTACTCTATGAGCAACAGTTCGCTCGAGTAGATTGAGAAAGAAGCGTTTCATATCTGTACTTCTTGACCAAGCAACCCATAGCTCATTACGCGTTAACGCAATCGCGACTTGATGAGCTTCAAACCAAAAATCAGTCACTAATTCGGTGAATTGCTGCTCAGTCAATGGTGTTGGTTTTAATGCACTAGAGTTCTGTATTGAGAGTGCATCGGTAATGCCTGTTTTGTCTAACAGCACGACAAAACCGCGTGAGTAAGTACTATCTAACCCTTGTTGCTGCATATTGAGTAATCGTGAAGGCTCGGCAAAGGTAAAATCGACTTTGCGCCCTTCCTCATAAATCACTAAGCAGGTAGGGCTTTCAGGCTCATTTTCTCCACCATTTTCTAAATGTAATGCAATCAATGGATTGGCAATAAGGCTGATCCATTTTTTATCATGGAAAAGTGCGGTGACACCATGACCAATGAGTTCAATATCGATATCAGAATAGCTATCAATATTGAGTTCTCTCCCTCTAGATCCCGTGAGTATGACGGCGTCGATTCTAGGTTCGAGTAATGAAATAGAAATTATTTTATTGAGTAACGTTGCAGGTGATTCCATAACTGACCTATTGGAGTTAACAGGAGTCGCTAAGATACCGACAAATGAGGAGAAAAGCGAAAAACAAATCGTGGAAAGGGGGGGGACGTAAAATCATTCCCTCGTTAGGTGAAATCCTTGCAGACATCTTAGCCAAACTGGCGTATCTTGTTTAGTATATAAAACAAAAAATGCAGAATTAGTGGTTCTATGAAATTTTTTAGGCATAAAATAACTTTCTGCTAAACAGAGGCAAGACATGAGCGAGTTTATCGATTTTGACCATGCTGTTTATCCTTTTCCACCAAAACCAGCACCGTTGAATACCGATCAAAAAGCGTTTTATCGTGAGCGTATTAAGAAATTATTAGTTGAAAAAAACGCCGTGATTGTAGCGCATTACTATACCGATCCTGAAATTCAAGCTTTAGCTGAAGAAACAGGGGGCTGCGTGGCTGATTCTCTTGAAATGGCACGCTTTGGCGCTAAACATAATGCTTCAACTCTCCTTGTTGCTGGTGTTCGATTTATGGGCGAAACCGCTAAGATCCTGAGCCCCGAAAAAAATATTTTGATGCCAACGCTGGAGGCCCAATGCTCGCTAGATATTGGCTGTCCGGATGAAGAATTTGCGCATTTTTGCGATGCGCACCCAGACAGGACGGTTGTGGTATACGCCAATACCTCCGCAGCGGTTAAAGCGCGTGCCGATTGGGTTGTGACCTCTAGCATTGCGGTAGAATTGATTGATCATTTAGATAGCCTTGGTGAAAAGATCATTTGGGCACCGGATAAACACTTAGGTCGTTATGTCCAGCAACAAACTGGCGCAGATATTTTATGTTGGCAGGGGGCTTGTATCGTTCATGACGAGTTTAAAACTCAGTCACTGGAAAAAATGAAAGCCATGTATCCAGAAGCCGCGGTATTGGTACACCCAGAATCACCTCAAGCCATTGTTGATTTAGCCGATGCTGTTGGCTCGACCAGTCAACTGATTAAAGCCGCACAAAATTTACCCAATCCATCGATGATAGTGGCAACGGATAAGGGGATTTTTTACAAAATGCAGCAGGCATGCCCAGATAAGTCGTTGTACATCGCACCAACAGCCGGTGAAGGCGCGACTTGTCGTACATGCGCTCATTGTCCTTGGATGGCAATGAATGGCTTACAAGCGATTACAGAAGCCCTTGAAGGGGATGGCAGTGCGAATCAAATTTATGTAGAGGAGCATTTACGTGAAAAAGCGCTCTTGCCATTAGATAAAATGTTAAAGTTTGCAGAAAGTCTAAAATAATAAACAAAAATTTAGGGTTTAATTTCAAATGAGTTAACCCTGTGATATTGGTGAGCAATGCTATTTTAACTATTGATGATAAATAGGATTTAGGAATGGAGTTTTTTAGCACCGCAAATACGTTAATCCAGATCCCATTATGGGGTTCTGTTTATGATCTTTCGTATATTGAAGCTGTCGGTACAGTGGCTGGTTTACTGTGTATTTTATTAGCAAGTTTCGAAAAAACCATTAACTACTTATTTGGTCTGATTAACGTCACCTTATTTGCAGTCATTTTCTTCCAAATTCAGTTATACGCGAATTTACTTTTACAGGTATTTTTCTTCGGCGCCAATATTTATGGTTGGTATGCTTGGAGCCGAATGTCGAGCGCTCAAGAAGCTGAATTGAAAATTCGTTGGTTAAGCTTGCCGAAAGCGTTAACGACACTGGTAATTTCGATTTTGGCTATCATTTTTCTTACGCTAAATATTGATGTCGTCTTTGGTCGTTTAGCAACGTGGGCGGTTGAACTCTTAAATCTATTTGGCGCTAATTTAACATTGCCAATTCTTGACCCAGATGCTTTCCCATTCTGGGATTCCACTATGACGGTATTATCGGTTGTTGCGATGATTTTAATGACCCGTAAATATGTGGAAAACTGGTTGCTATGGGTGGTAATTAACGTAATTAGCGTTGTGATCTTCTTTATTCAAGGGGTATACGCTATGTCCCTAGAATATTTAATATTGCTAGGTATTGCGTTAAATGGGTCACGGTTGTGGATCAAATCTGCAAAACAAAATGGCTCAAGAGCACTATCTCGCGATTAAGTATTTTTGAACAGGTAGCTTGAACATACAGCTCGATAGGAAAAAATGCAAAAAACGGCTAAAGTAACATTATCGTTGTTTAGCCGTTTCTGTATATTTTTACTCTGTATAACCCATCTATCATTTAGCAATTGTGCTAAATATCAATGTTTCACCCCATTTTATAATCAGAACTTAAATAATGGATGGTTATCTTGCCATTTTGGCTGTTTACAGATGGCTAGGGAACGGTTAGATTGAAAATTCGATACCTGTCGCATTTTAAGTTAATTGTTAGCTATTGAGACTCAAAAGGGTATGTAATTCAACCTTAGGAAAAATAATAAACATTGGATATACCAGTATGAACTATCAGAACGATGACGTCAGAGTAAAACAAATAAAAGAATTATTACCCCCTATTGCACTGCTCGAAAAATTTCCAGCAACCGATAAAGCGGCGTTTACCGTTCATGAAGCTCGTCATGCTATTCATAATATCCTAGTAGGAAAAGATGATCGTCTTGTCGTTGTTATTGGTCCATGTTCTATCCACGATACAAAAGCAGCGTTGGAATATGCTGAGCGTTTGAAAGAAATTCGTGAAGAACTAAAAGATTCCTTAGAAATCGTGATGCGTGTGTATTTTGAAAAACCGCGCACCACCGTCGGTTGGAAAGGGCTTATTAATGATCCTCATATGGATCATAGCTTTGATATTAACGAAGGGTTACGTATTGCACGTGAGCTGCTGTTAACGATTAATGACCAAGGTTTACCAACAGCAGGTGAGTTTCTCGATGTGATCAGTCCGCAATATGTAGCTGATTTGATGAGTTGGGGGGCAATTGGAGCCCGAACTACCGAGTCGCAAATTCATCGTGAGTTAGCATCAGGCTTGTCTTGTCCCGTAGGTTTTAAAAATGGAACGGATGGGACAATTAAAATTGCCATTGATGCAATTAATTCAGCACGTTCAGCACATAGCTTCCTGTCTGTAACTAAGTGGGGGCATTCAGCCATTGTGAATACGAGCGGGAATCCTGATTGCCATATTATTCTGCGTGGTGGAAAAGAGCCAAACTACAGTGCTGAACATGTTAAAGCTGTACGAGAAGGGTTAATTAACGCAGGGTTAATCCCAAGCATTATGATTGATTTTAGTCATGCTAATAGCAGTAAGAAATTTGAAAAACAGATGGAAGTGGCGACGGATGTGAGCACTCAGCTCAGTCAAGGTGATCGCTCAATTACGGGCGTGATGATCGAAAGTCACTTAGTTGAAGGTAACCAGAATTTAGAATCTGGCGAACCTTTAGTGTACGGCAAGAGCGTGACAGATGCGTGTATTGGCTGGGATGATACGGAAAAAGTATTACGCCAATTATCGGAAGCAGTCATTGCTCGTCGAAATAAATAATCTAAATTATTCTAGTCATATATTGTAGCCCACTCAAAATCTGAGTGGGCTTTTTAATGTCCATTTTATGAAGTATTCATGTTTATAAAATAAATTAATTAACAATATGAAAAATAAATTTGTTTTTTGCTTTTTTCTTGGCTAATTTAATTTTCGAAGTTATTGTGATTAATTAATTCAATAGGAGGTTGAATTATGAATTTGAATGATTCAAATAAGTTAAACAGAGCTAATTACGAAATTGATTTAATGAACTGGCATGGTCATGCAAAGAGGATTAATAATAAAAATAGACTCTCATACTCATCCTTGGATAAGATGATTTTAAACAATAATTTAGATTACTATAATTTTTTTGTTGAAAATAATTTTAATACTGGAAATATAGATGAAAGAGAATTGGATGAAATAACAAAGTATATCAATTCGATAGAAGAATATTGTAATTACTATGTCGATAGAAATGAAGAATATTCCCATCTATTAACTAAAATTAATAGTTTTATGAATAATGACGAAGAGGCAAGTGAACAAGCAATTCAAATAATGCAAAAATTTGACGAGCTTGAAGCTAAAAAAGTATATCCACCTGAATATAAGCGTAACTTGTTTAATTTACTATCTAAGTTGTCACCTAAATCAAAGGGATTATTAACTGAATCAAACAGTAAAGTTATGCAGACTCACAGTAACATGTCTATGCTAGAAACCGTAGCATATAATATTAACAGCTCTATTAAGAATGTTAAAGAGCATGGTGAATATAAAGGCATTGATTATGTTGGGATATTTAAAAATTATGGAGAGTTAATTAAAAGGCAGAGAGAGTATATTAATTCACAGAATGAGAGGTTAAAATCGGATTCTTTAAGTGAACATGAGATTATGAGAATTAATTATAATATTGATAGTGCTAATGAAGCTATTGTTGATTATTTGGTATGGGCAGAGAAGGCTGCGCCTGTTTTAAATAAATATGGAATTAATGTCTTGAAATATAATATTCCAGTTTCAGGCTTTCTTGATATTTCAATGGATATATTTGATCAATTATCTATCTCTATGGCGGGAATCGATGTATTGGATACAGCGACAGTCCATGACATTGGTATGGATGTATTCCCTTCGAAAGAAATAATGGTTCCTATTCAAGTTAATTAATAATGAAATCTGCCTACTATTTTTGTAGGCAGATTTTTATCGCTATTTTTGAATTCGGCTTAATAATTTTTCAATGCTTGCCTGATCTTCAGGTGCCATATTTGTAGGATTAGCAGAGAGCTGAATATCTGAACCTTCCACTTTAGCGGTGAAAAATAATTTTCCTTTCTCGCTTTTTACGTAGAACACATCCTTGAGTGGAATACGGTAACAATAAGCAAAGATATTTGGACGAATATAAAAATGGTTATCCTTGATAGCTAGGTAGGTCGAAGAACTGGCTTTTTTACCAAAGAAACCCAAGAAAACGGCGAATACAAATAAAAACATTCCTAAGCTCTGACTTAATACAATCAGCACGATACCTAAAATAGCAATGGAAAACACAATGATAGTATTGTTGCGCTTGTTCATTGGAATATTAATGTCGAAAGGTACATTAATCGTAGTATCAAATGGGGTCAGTTGATGGTAGCGCCAACGAATAGCAGAAAAAATCATTCCCATCGCAAAGACAATCGTAATGGGCATTAACGCAATACTGCTGATAATGGCAAGGACAATGGCAAATGTCGGCTTATAGTTGAGTACCATCATGCTCACAATTTGCAGTGGGAAGCTGACACAGGCGATGACCATCAATGTTTTCATCAATTCAGGGTTTGCACTTCCCGCGGGCCCTTCAAGGCTCATTTCTCCGGTTTGTAACATATACAGGAGCGCACCTAAAATACTGGCGCTGAGGATCAACCCAACCCAGACATAAAGATTAAATTTATTCATTATCTTGTTTTATCAACCTTTCAGTAAATTTTGCCTATGATAGTCGGTTATTGTCGTTTTCGACACTCCAAGCGAATAGATTTTATGATCGAGTCAGTAAAATGGGGAAAATAGTGATAAAAAAGGGCTAAGCCATTAGCTTAACCCTCAATTTAACCACTTTAGGTCTTACATGAAGTAAGTGATTACTTCGCTTTACCTTGGTTAGCTACCGCTGCTTGTTTCGCTGCGATTTCATCTTGGTTGCCCAAATAGTAGTGTTTGATTGGTTTCATGTTTTCATCAAATTCATAAACCAGCGGCACTGCTGTTGGGATGTTCAGGTTCAAAATTTCTTCTTCACCCATGTTATCCAAGTATTTAACCAGTGCACGCAGTGAGTTACCATGTGCAGCGATGATCACTTTCTCGCCTTTCTCAACGCGTGGTTTAATCACTTCTTCCCAGTAAGGAACAACACGGTCGATAGTTGTTGCTAAACTTTCAGTAACTGGCAGTTCAGATGGTTTTAAGTTTGCGTAGCGTGGGTCGTGACCAGGGAAACGCTCATCATCTTTTGTCAGATCTGGAGGCGTGATAGCAAAGCCACGGCGCCACAGTTTCACTTGCTCATCGCCGTATTTTGCTGCGGTTTCTGATTTGTCTAAACCTTGCAGTGCACCGTAGTGACGTTCGTTTAGTTTCCAACTTTTTTCAACTGGCAGCCATTGCTGTTCAACTTGATCCAGAATGTTCCATAAGGTGTGAATAGCACGTTTCAGAACAGAGGTATAAGCGAAATCAAAAACAAAACCTTCTTTTTTCAGCAGTTGACCTGCATTTTTTGCTTCTTCGCGACCTTTTTCTGACAGTTCTACATCAGTCCAACCGGTGAAGCGGTTTTCTTTGTTCCACTCACTCTCACCGTGTCTTAC
This sequence comes from Providencia sp. PROV209, assembly GCF_028479485.1. NCBI lineage: Bacteria > Pseudomonadati > Pseudomonadota > Gammaproteobacteria > Enterobacterales > Morganellaceae > Providencia > Providencia sp. PROV209. The sequence continues at coordinate 7,281 of NZ_JAMPNR010000020.1, forward strand.
TAAAACCAGTTTAGTTACAGCCATAGCTAAAACTCCTATCAGTACATTCAAATTAAAAATGAATTATTGCTGAGTTACATTATAGGGATAGTCAACTCGAACGCTAGTAACAACTTACGTTTTCACCAAGCCAAATCAAAAAATGCACCAGTGCAGGTACTTTTACATGAAAATCGTTGGCGTAAAAGTGACTAAATTGCCTGTTTATTGCCCAGATACCATTTTTATGGGATAAGTAAAAAATAACAGATGAACTAAATTTAACCCGAAGTGAAACGATACAGCAAGCCATAATTTACCGCTCCACATCCAAGCAAGACCATAAATCAGACCTGCAAGTGTAGCAAACAGGATTAATAACGGTCCTCCAGCAAAGTGGGCAGCACCAAACAATAATGCCGTGAGTATCAATGCTAGATAAGGCGAGCCTGACCATTGAGTAAGACGTTGTTGTAGGTATCCACGAAATAGTGCTTCTTCAGCGAAAGAAACGAACAGTATATTACTGATAACAAATGCAGGTAGCCAAGTGGGTAAATGAAATTCAACGCCTAAACCACCTGCAAGTGTGGCGATAATGAGTAGCACAGGAACCGCGATAATGAGTAGTAGCCACTGGCAACGAGAGGCATTTTTTACCGGTTTAGAGACGAGTAAAGTGGGTAAGCAAGCGAGCAAAATAAAAGGAATTAATGCTTTATCAAAGTTAAAATACAGCGTAAATGATGCGCTTTGTGCACCAACGAATGCTTTATCTAAATATTTTAGATTATTAAATCCTGAAAGTGCATGAATCAATAGTCCAATAGCGCAGGAAACAAGGATGATTTCACTGCCTATTTTTAGGATTGAAATGTGTGAGTAGTACAAATGAATGATGCAAATAGCCGTAATAAAGCCGAGTAATAGCAGTGCTTGCCAATGAATGATGCCAGTGAATGCTGCGATGGTGATGGCAATGAACAAGAGTAACAATGAAACAAATCGATGTGTGGTGAGTGTGACAAGTGATGAGGCTAACATTAACCAAGCCATAAGTAATACCTATATAAATATTTAAATTATTAAAACGGCAGATTTTAAGGAAATTTGGCTAATTTTCGATTTTAAATTGTTATTTCTGTATTTTGGCTAAAATAATTCTTATTAATCAATATGTTAATTTTGGTTTATTAATATTTATATTCAATCATTAGATTGAATATCGCTGAAAACAGAATATTCTATTTATCAGCGATATAGCATAGCGTTAAATTTTATCAATCTCGTAACGGTATTTCTCACCCTCAGGGACAAATCTGAGTCGGTGTGTAATACACGATGGGGCGTCTTCCTGATGATGGGAAACAAATAACAGCTGGGTATTCCCTTTGCTGAGCATGATATCGATGAAACGCAACACAAGAAGTCGATTTAATCCATCGAGTCCTTGTAGTGGTTCATCAAGAATCAGCAAGGCAGGGTGTTTAACTAAGGCTCGGGCAATGAGGACTAATCGCTGCTGACCCCACGATAAGCTATGAAAGGGTTGTTGAGCCGTTTGTGGTGCTAATCCAAGTAGCGCTAACCATTCATACGCTAGCTGAATCTGGCGGTCAGATGGGGTTTGATACAAACCAATGGAATCATGAAAGCCAGAAATAATCACGTTGAGAACGCTGGTTGCCACACGATATTCTTGGTGAATACTGTTACTGACATAGCCAATATGACGTTTAATATCCCAAATGGTTTCTCCACTACCCCGGCGGCGTCCAAACAGGGTTAAATCATTGCTATAACCTTGAGGGTGGTCACCGGTGATCAGGCTCAATAATGTGGATTTACCTGCACCATTTTCACCAATGATCTGCCAATGTTCACCAGGGTTAACTTGCCAATTTAAGCCATGTAAAATCGGTTTATCGTTATAGCTCACAACACCATTATTCAAAATAATGTGTGGTATTTCGTGATCTAGTCCATCATCAAGAGTCGGGTCTTCTTGCTCAGGGATCGTGAGCTGTTTGATTTTTTCACTGTGCTGTAGCTGGCTAATTAATGTATTAGCAAGCACAGACTCTCTATCTCCGCTCATAGTGAGCTTACAGTCAGCAACTACACCTAGGTGTTCGACAAAATCAGGAATTTGATCAAAACGATTGAGAACCAATATTAATGTGAGACCTTTTTCATGAAGATCAAACAGGAGCTCGCTAAGATTATGACGGGAATAAATATCTAGACCATCGAAGGGTTCATCGAGGATCACTAAATCGGGTGAGCCCATTAAGGTTTGGCACAGCAAGACTTTGCGGGTTTCTCCCGTCGAGAGATATTTAAATCGACGTGACAGTAAGTCACTAATACCAAATTTAGCGGCGAGCTCTAAGCACAGTTCGTTATCTTTATGATGAAGTTGAATAATTTCAGCTGCGGTAAAACCTGTGTCGTCTTCATCCTCGCTGAGTAAATCGGTATTATTACGTTGCCATTCTTGGGCAATAATCTTTTGAAGCTGCTCGAAAGAGAGGCGAATAGGCGACTTAAAGTCAACTTGGATCATGCCTGAAAGAGATTGAAGCTCCCCAGACAACACACGGGCTAGCGATGATTTTCCACTGCCATTTGCGCCAATAAAAGCCCAGCTTTCACCCGAATGAATTTCGAGATGAGGAATATCGAGCGTTTGAGTCTCGCTCAGCTTAAAGCACCCATTTTGTATTGTTATCGAGCTCATTTAGCTTCCTTATCATTGACCTGTCTGTTACCACAAATAATCAGGTTTACAAGCAAAGTCAATAAGTCACTCTGGACGGAAGCTAAAAAAGTCGAATAAAAGGTCTGTATTGGGGGTGTTAATCCCTAAAAATCTAACAAAGTGTAGCGATAATCACTTGATCTGCATTAAATAGTGCAGTTATTGGATCATTAACTGCGAGTTTTAGCGCATCAACTTCTTGATTTGATAAGGTGGAGCAAAGCGTTTCACCACCCGATAAAGTGACGAGAATCTCGCTATTTTCTGGTCCTCTTTCGAGGGTTGAAACGACGCCGCTCAGTTGGTTATCAAAGTGAGTCTTGCTCGGTTGTTTCGTTAATTTGACCCACGGGGCTTTAATGAGAGCGAGAACTTCTTTTCCTTCAACTAAGCCAAGACGATTAGCGCTGGATTCAGTCAGTGCTGCGTTGATGACGGTTTTTTGATCGGCGAGTTTGACTTGAACATGCTGCAATACATGATTGTGATCTCGAGCAATCAAGGTGCCAAAAAATTGGTTACGGGCGCTGGTTTGTAGTGAAAAGCGAGAAATGGCGGCTAATAAGCTATCCAGTGGTAGGCTATCATCTTTGAGTACATCAAACGCTTTTTGCTGAATTTGTCCCAGTAAATCATAGAGCTGAATCAGTCTTTCTCCGTAGGGCGTCAGGGTCGTCCCACCGCCGCCTTTGCCTCCAGTGGCCCTGTCTACGAGAATGTCATCGGTGAGCAGGTTCATCTCATTGATGGCATCCCAAGCGCTTTTATAGCTGACCCCTGCAAGTTTAGCGCCTTGGCTAATTGAACCTGTTGCTTTTATCTGTTTCAATAGGGCAATTCGGCGAGGATCGGCAAACAAATTTCCCTGTAGTTTCAATGTAAGTAAGATTTCGGCCTGCATTGTATTCGAACTCCCTAGCTAGGATTATGGCGGCAAAGACAAAAAGCACATTTAGTATGTTGCTAGTATAATAATTTGTCTAAAATAGTATGCAATATAATGCTATTGTGCGTTATTATTTTCGTTGTATTGGTTTTTTCCTCGTCAGCGTATCAGCATGCTGGTGAGCACAGTATCACTGAAGAGGTTTCGATGTTAGAACTTATCAAAAGTTTGGGCTTTGCCCTATTAATGGTTCCAGTTGTCATGGTGCTGATTATGGGTCTGATCTATGGCTTAGGTTCATTTTTTAACCTATTGTCTAAAGCGCACGTTCCGCATCACCATCATCATGAAGAAAGCAAATAATCTCTTATAGATTTATTTTCTTGCTAATTATTGCCCTCTGACTACTGAGTAGCTGGGGGGCAAGTCATTTTTAACGCTCCAAAAATGATTCTTTATAATAGCCAACAGGCTGTTATGGGAAGCCCATCAAAAATTATCAACGATAAATGTATTTCTGCTGTAATTATTCCATTTAATTCGATATATATAACCAATGTGTATAGATGCACTCACTTATTAAATTTATAACGCATACTATATTAATATTATAAGTATTTTTTGAAGATTAAATGTTATTTAAAGGATGGTTTTATGAAGTTATTTATGGCGATTTTTATTCAATTGATAGTGATATTAGGTATTAATACGGCGAGCGCCTCCGCACTGGTAAAATCATTATCGAATTGTGATGCTGGTTTTTTCAAAGAAGCCAGTAAAAATAAAGAGTTAAATCAGATTTTTAATGAATTTTATCAACAAAAAATGATTGATGGCAACGCTTTTATCAAGCCAATTTCAATACAAGACGGTAAATTAAAACTCGAAAAATTTTCAGTAGAATATACGGACTTCAATAAATATAAGGGTGTTGTACCAAATGCACCGACGGGAGAATATTATTTTTGGGGATTTGAAACAAACCAGCCTTTTAATGACGTAATTAAAGCGTTATCACCACAAATAGATTTAGTTAAAGTCTCAGATGATTCTTACGTATATAACGCAATGTATCGTAATTCTGTATTGGATAAATGGCTCAAAAATAACTCACCTGCGTCAAATATGGCTCCTGATGAAGAATCGGCTGAAAAGCTTTTCATTATTGAAGTTAATAGCGACAAAAAAGTGACGCTATTTTGTACTATCCAAGGAAAAGTCGATCAGAAGGATCTACGTGAATCAGGGTTAATCAAATGAAAGTTAAATTCATGATGCTGTCATTTGCCTGCCTTACCGTCGTGGGTTGCCAAAATATCGGTAAATCTTCAACGCAATCCGATTTCCAATCTTCAGCGCTGCCCGCAGGATATGTAAAGTGGTTTGAAACGAAATCAAGCAACTTGTATATGGCGAAACCAGATTCGCATTACTACAAAGGTAACCCTGATCTGGTTCAGATTGATATCGTGACGTCATTTAAAAAAGAAGAAGAGTTCCGCGGTGTGAAAATGAAGTCGATGAGAGCGACGCATGTTTACGATTGTAGAAAAACCAATAAATATACGGAGCGACCAATCGGATTCTTTGCTAACCCATATGCGACGGGTAAGCCAGATATTCCTTACCCAGAGACGAGTAGCAATTGGGAAATCGCAGGGGAGAATAATTTTAATGGCATGTTTTGGAAAAAGTTGTGCGAAATGCGTGCCGATGTTGATAAATCCACGGATATTTTTGTGGATGTTTTAAATCAACAAAGTCCCCTAAAAATAAATGATTGGCTGAGTGTGACAGGGGCAGAAAAGAAAGCCAATGTTATTCATATTTCATACCAAGTGGATAACATGACAAAAGAGGCATTCCAGCAAAAGTTCAATAACGAAATTAAACATCAGCAGGTTGCAAGGCACTGTGATTTGTTTATGAATAAGTTTGGGATGGCAAAACCTAAAGCTATTTATTTAGATTTTTACATCAAAGGCTCTATTGCAGAATCCCTCGAAATTGACGATCGGCAATGTCAGTCTGTTGTTAAATAAATTTTTTAGTCACTATGATTGGATAGGCAATAGAAATACTAATGTTGTCTATCCTCCTGTCGATATTATTGTTATATGTGCGTAAATCCACCAATTATTGAGCTAGCACACTTTTATGGATGGTTTAACTTTAAGTTAACGCTGTATCTTGATATATATAGCGAGTTGAATAATACAATGGTGGATTAACATGAAAAAAGGTTTGATATCTCTAGTCGCTGGTGCCACGTTAACGCTGACGATGGCTGGTAATAGTTTCGCGGCTGAAAAAATTACAGTTTTCGCTGCTGCATCACTGACAAACGCCCTGAATGAAATTTCAGAGCAATATAAGAAAGAAACGAATGTGGAAGTGGTGGCGTCTTACGCATCTTCTTCAACGTTGGCCCGCCAAATTGAGCAAGGTGCGCCAGCAAATATGTTTATCTCTGCTGATCAGCAATGGATGGATTTTGCGATTGATAAAAATCTCATGGTTAAAGACACGCGTTACACCTTGTTAGGTAACGAATTAGTGTTAATCGCACCGAAAGATTCAAAAATTGATAAAGTTGAAATCAATAAACAGACAGATTGGAAAAAATTGTTAGATGGCGGTCGGTTAGCTGTCGGTGACCCTGACCACGTTCCTGTCGGTATTTATGCAAAAGAAGCGTTGACCTATTTAGGGGCTTGGGAAACGGTTGATCCGTTATTGGCACGTACAAATAACGTACGCAGTGGCATGGCGTTAGTTGAGCGTCAAGAAGCGCCATTAGGCATCGTATATGGTTCTGATGCGGTAGCAAGCCAGAAAGTCAAAGTAGTCGGAATTTTCCCTGCGGATACTCATAAACCTGTTGAATATCCAATGGGAATTGTGAAAGATCAGGATAATAAAGCGACCCGTGATTACTATGAATACTTAAAAACCCCAGCGGCTTCAGAAGTATTTAAACGTTACGGTTTCACTCCAAATCAAAAATAGCTAAGAGATCATATCGTTGCAGATGTTAAGTCCTTATGAATGGGAAGCGATTTACCTAAGTTTAAAAGTTTCCAGTGTGGCGGTGCTATTTAGCTTACCGCTTGGTATTTTAATGGCTTGGGTGTTAGTCCGCTGCCATTTTCCGGGCAAAACATTGCTCGACAGTATCATCCACTTGCCACTGGTGCTACCGCCAGTGGTAGTGGGCTATTTACTGTTAGTCAGCATGGGTAAGCGTGGATTTATTGGCGAATGGTTGTATGACTGGTTTGGCTTCAGTTTTACATTTAGTTGGCGAGGAGCCGCATTAGCATCAGCCGTGGTGGCATTCCCCCTCATGGTTCGGGCTATTCGCTTAGCGCTCGAAGCGGTAGATAAAAAACTTGAACAAGCCGCTCGAACCCTTGGCGCTAATCCATTAAGGGTATTTTTTACTATTACTATCCCACTATCATTACCCGGGATTATTGTTGGTACTGTCTTAGCGTTTGCTCGTTCTCTCGGGGAATTTGGTGCGACAATTACGTTTGTTTCTAATATTCCGGGGGAAACTCAGACAATCCCATTAGCGATGTACACCTTGATAGAAACGCCCGGAGCAGAAACGGATGCGGCGCGCCTGTGTATTATTGCGATTGTCTTAGCATTAATTTCGTTATTAATTTCAGAATGGCTAACCCGTTGGGGCAAGAAGCGTCTGGGGGTAGCTTAATATGTTAGAACTGAATTTTTCTCAAAAATTGGGTGACTTACAAATGGAAGTTAACACCCAGTTACCAACAGAAAGTATTACTGCCGTTTTTGGTTTATCTGGAGCGGGTAAAACATCCTTAATCAACGTCATTGGCGGATTAACCAAACCAAACAAAGGGCGTATTGTTCTGAATGGACGTACGCTGGTGGATATTGAAAAGGGAATTTGTTTACCCCCCGAAAAACGCCATATTGGGTATGTTTTCCAAGATGCTCGGCTATTTCCTCATTATCGGGTTAAAAGTAATTTGCGCTACGGTATGGCACCGCAAATGAAAGATAAGTTTGATGACATAGTTGAATTACTGGGTATTGAAAAGCTACTTAATCGCTTCCCCATTACGCTTTCTGGCGGAGAAAAACAACGAGTTGCCATTGGGCGAGCATTATTAACGGCGCCAGAAATTTTATTGATGGATGAGCCGCTAGCATCGCTCGACTTGCCGCGTAAGCGAGAATTACTGCCTTATTTAGAAAAATTATCGCAAGACGTTAAAATCCCGATTTTGTATGTTAGCCATAGTCTGGATGAAATTTTGCGCTTGGCGGATAAAGTGATTGTGATGGCGCAGGGTAAAGTTAAAGCATTTGGTCCGCTAGAGGATGTATGGGCGAGTAGCGCATTACGTCCTTGGTTGCAGCAAGAAACCTTGAGTAGTGTATTGAATGTAGAAGTCCACAGCCAGCATCCTGACTACCAAATGACAGCTGTTATGGTGGGAACTCAGAAGCTGTGGATCCCCCGTGTTGATGTTGATAAAAATAGCGCTTTACGATTACGTATCGATGCATCCGATGTCTCTTTAGTGCTTGAAAAACCGTTAATAAGTAGTATTAGAAATATTCTGTCAGCGGAAGTGGTGGAGTGGATAGAGGATGGAGAGCAAGTGGATGTGAAGTTAGATCTGGGCGATGAACACTATTTATGGGCGAGGATCACGCGCTGGGCAAGGGATGAGTTGTCGATTCGTAAAGGGCGTAAGGTATTTGCGCAGGTTAAGTCAATCTCTCTTTCTAAAGGCTCGTCATTCTTCACATCGTAGCATTGTTGACTTCATTCACTTGCCCTAGTCATATACACAAGTATATGCCTAGGGATGAATGAATTTGTCGCCTAGCGGCAATAAGAATAACTCAGAGCCTTACATTGAGTCGTTTTACAAAACATATTTGCGAATGACTTCGGCGATACCAGGTTCGGTATTCACGCGAGTCACTAATTTCGCTTGCTGCTTGACTTCATCAACAGCGTTGCCCATGGCAACACCTAGACCCGCCGTTGTGAGCATACTTAAATCATTGAAATTATCGCCGAAAGCAACCACATCATTCATGCTCATACCTTGGGATTCTACCCATTCTTTCAGGCGTTGACCTTTGCTATTACCTTTACGACCCACATCCACTTGATCTTCCCACGACCATTCGCAATCCAAGTCTAATTCTGACTCAATTTCACGAACAACATCATGTAGGCGTTGGTGATCCGGTGAAGTGACCGCAAATTTCCAAATAGACTCATAATTATTCAGTGCATGAGCAAAATCTTCGATAAACTCGAGGTTTGGACGTTGATTTGGGGGCAAAGATTGTGCCCAATTTAATGTGCGAGTCACACCTTCAGTTTTGGTGTGGTATAGCATGGCATTATCAACATACATTAAGTGTTGGATATCGGAACCGCGCAGTTTATCAATCAGTAAGGCTGCGGAGTCAACCGTCATTGGGTTAGATTTAAGGACTTTTTTGCCTAAATAGTCATACAGGTAGGTACCGTTACAGCAGATGGCAGGGGTATCTAAGTCAAGGGTCTGATAAAACGGATGAATGGCCACATGGTGACGACCTGTCACAATAATGACTTTAACCCCTTGTCGACGGGCTTCATTTAGCACTTCTAGGGATTCAGGCAGAATTTTTTTCTGGTGATCAAGTAGCGTTCCATCGAGATCGAGGGCAATAACACGGTATGACATAAACGACTCCATCAGATTTTTTCGGATTCATTTTAGGGCTTTATGATAACTGAAGTTGATTAGTGTTTATACATTAAACTGTGCGGAGGCGGTTTTTAGCGGTAATTTGATTTTTTTTCGGTATAGTCAATCCATTATTTCATGCTGCTGTTTTTACTATCAATCAAGGAGTCAGGATGGATCAGGTTGTTTATGTTGCCAGCCCAGAAAGCCAACAAATTCACGTTTGGGCAATGAATCAGACTGGAGAACTTTCACTACTGCAAACTGTGAGTACACCGGGACAAGTGCAGCCAATGGTGGTTAGTCACGACAAAAAGCAGTTGTATATTGGGGTGGGTCCTCATCTGAGTGTAGTGACTTATGACATTGAACCTCAAGGCACACTACGTTTTAAAGCACAAACTAGCGTACCAGGTAAACCGGTGCATTTATCGCTGGATAACAGTGGTAAATTTTTATTTGTCCCTTCATATCATCAGCATAACTTAGCGGTGTTGCCGATTGGTTGTGATGGGGTTGCTGGTGCGCCTATTCAAGTGATTGAAGGGCTACGTCATCCACATTCATCGCATATGGATGCGGATAATCAGCAACTTTGGGTGCCATGTTTAGGTGAAGATCACATCCGTTTATTTAATCTGGCAGAAAATGGTTATTTAACCGAAGCCACGGCAGATCAAATTACAACTGCACCGAAGGCAGGTCCACGCCATTTAGCCTTACACCCGAATAAGAGCGTGATCTACTGCCTTAATGAGTTAGATTCAACGATTAACGTTTATCATAAATTTACACGTTACCGTGAAATGCAGAATGTCGCACTGTACCCTGCGGGCAATCAAAGCCAACGTTGGGCGGCAGATATTCATATCACACCAGACGGTCGTCATTTGTATGCGAGTGAGCGTTCAGAAAGTTATTTAAGCCACTATCAAGTTTCAGATAATGGGCGAGAATTAAGCTTGGTAGAACGCTACCCAACAGAGGCGCAACCGCGAGGCTTTAATATTGATCCAACCGGTTGTTTCTTAGTGGCGAGTGGGCAAAAATCCGATCATATTTCAGTATCAAAAATTGATCAGATAACGGGGGAATTGACGGAACTAGCACGCTATAAAGCGTCCGCGGGCTGTATGTGGGTCACCTTCCGTTAACGGTTGATGACGATGTCGCTGAGTGGATTGCTCAGCGACATGTTTCGTTACGCCGTGAGCACCTTTTCCATTGCTTGGGTAATTTTACTCAGCTGGTCGGGTTTAATAATATACGGTGGCATAACATAAATGAGTTTGCCAAATGGACGCACCCACACGCCTTCTGCGACAAAAATTTTCTGCAATTCAGCTGTGTTGACGGGATGTTTCATTTCAATGACACCAATCGTTCCGAGCACTCTTACATCATGAACAGAAGGATAATGGGCTAGAGGTAGTAATTCTGTTTTTAGTTGTTCCTCAATTTTTTCAACGGTTTTTTGCCATGGGCTTTCAAGTAATAATTTTACACTGGCATTGGCGACGGCGCACGCTAATGGGTTCCCCATAAAAGTTGGACCATGCATAAAACAGCCGGCTTCCCCGTTACTAATTGTCTCTGCAACATGGCGGGTCGCGATGGTCGCAGAAAGCGTCATATATCCCCCCGTTAAACCTTTACCTAAGCACATGATGTCAGGTGAAATGCCCGCATGTTGGCAAGCAAATAATTTTCCCGTACGACCAAAGCCTGTGGCGATTTCATCTGCGATCAGCAACAAACCATAATGATCACATAGCTCGCGTACGCCTTTGAGATAATTAGGGTGATAAAATCGCATACCTCCCGCACCTTGAACGATAGGTTCGAGGATGATCGCGGCAATATCCCGATGATTTTTAGCTAGTTGTTGTTTGAGTGGCTGAAGATCGCTCTCATTCCATTCATCATGAAAAGCACATTGTGGTGCATCCACAAAAATATGAGGTGGCAAGTAGCCTTTGTATAAACCGTGCATGGAGTTATCAGGATCACAAACCGCCATCGCTCCAAAGGTATCGCCATGGTAACCATGGCGTAGTGTGAGAATACGTTGACGTTTCTCTCCACGCGCTTGCCAGTATTGCAATGCCATTTTGAGGGAAACTTCGACAGCAACTGAGCCTGAATCAGCAAGAAAAACGCATTCTAATGGCTCTGGCGTTATCTCGACGAGTTGTTTACATAGTGCAATGGCGGGTGGATGAGTAATACCACCGAACATCACGTGGGACATTTTACCAAGCTGCTCAATGACAGCTTGATTCAACACTGGGTGATTATAACCATGCAGTGTTGACCACCATGACGACATTCCATCAATCAATCTTTTTCCATCCTCCATAATGAGCTCAGCACCTTCTGCGGCAACGATTGGGTAGGCAGGAATAGGGTGGCTCATTGAGGTGTAAGGGTGCCAAATATGTTTGGTGTCAAAAGCAATATCGCAACTGTCCATCTTTCTTTATCGTCAACTTTTTTTAGATCATTTAGTTGACATGATAATCGCAATATTTAAACTGGCAACAACTTTTTCAACTGGAGAGATCCTGTGAGCCAATTAAAACAATGCTCAGTAAAAAACTGGACAATAAAACAAGCTAATGAACTGTTTTCAATGCCATTTTTTGAATTGTTATTTCAAGCACAGCAAGTACATCGCCAACATTTTGACCCGCAACAAGTGCAAGTGAGTACATTGTTGTCAATCAAAACAGGGGCTTGCCCTGAAGATTGTAAGTATTGCGCTCAGAGTGCGCGATATAAAACAGGTTTAGAAACTGAGCGTTTGATGGAAGTTCAGCAGGTCGTTGAATCGGCAAAAAAAGCCAAAAATGCAGGTTCAACGCGTTTTTGTATGGGCGCTGCATGGCGTAATCCAAAAGAACGCGATATGCCGTATTTGGAGATGATGGTCAAAGAAGTTAAAGCGCTTGGAATGGAAACTTGTATGACTCTCGGCATGATTGATGATTCACAAGCCGGTCGTTTAGCGGATGCAGGGCTGGATTACTATAACCATAACCTAGATACCTCGCCGGAATATTATGGCAACATCATTACCACACGGACTTATCAAGACCGTTTAGATACGTTAGATAACGTGCGTAATGCCGGAATTAAGGTTTGCTCAGGCGGTATCTTAGGTTTAGGTGAAAAAGTCAGTGATCGCGCTGCATTGTTAGTGCAATTGGCAAATCTTCCAAAACCACCGGAAAGTGTGCCAATCAATATGCTGATGAAAGTAGAAGGCACGCCAATGGCGGATAATGAGGATGTAGACCCATTTGATTTTATCCGTACGATTGCGGTAGCACGGATCATGATGCCAAGTTCTTATGTACGTCTATCCGCTGGGCGCGAGCATATGAATGAACAGACTCAGGCTCTGTGTTTTATGGCGGGTGCAAACTCTGTTTTCTACGGTTGCAAACTGTTAACGACGCCAAACCCCGATGAAAATAAAGATATCGCACTGTTTAAAAAACTGAATATTAATCCTGAGCGTATTGAAACCCATGAGGGTGATAATGTGCAGGCGGTTAAACTGGCTGAAACCTTGTTAACCGCGGATAACAATCAGTTCTATAATGCGGCAGTCTAATGAGCTGGCAATCGTTTATTGGCGATCAATTGCAGAAGCGTAAAGACGCTTCTGCATGGCGCGAACGCCGCTGTATTGAAAAAAGTTCTGGTAGGACAGTAGATTATCAAGGGAAAAATTACCTTAATTTTTCTTCAAATGACTATCTAGGATTGAGTCAACACCCTGAGATTATTCGTGCATGGCAGCAAGGTGCACAGATCTACGGTGTGGGCAGTGGCGGCTCAGGGCATATCACGGGCTTCACTCAAGCGCACCAAGATGCAGAGCAAAAATTAGCTGACTGGTTGGGGTATCCTCGCGCGATTCTGTTTATTTCAGGCTTTGCGGCGAATCATGCACTTATTACTGCCTTAATGACGGCGGAAGATCGTATTTTAGCCGATAGGCTCAGCCATGCTTCTCTCCTTGAAGGCGCGATTCACTCCCAAGCACAGTTGCGGCGTTTTAGTCACAATAGTGTTGATTCCCTAGAAAAATTAATTAGCAAACCCCATTCATCGAAAACTTTAGTGGTCACTGAAGGGGTCTTTAGTATGGATGGGGACTGCGCACCACTGGATAAATTACAAACGGTAGCACATTCCCATAATGCATGGTTGATGGTGGATGATGCCCATGGACTCGGTATCTGTGGTGCTCAAGGCCGCGGCAGCTGTGATGACTATGGTATTAAGCCTGATATTTTGGTTGCAACGTTTGGCAAAGCAGTTGGTGTGAGTGGCGCGGCAGTCCTGTGCGATGAGCAGACCGCCGATTTTCTTATTCAAGCAGCTCGTCATCTTATTTACAGCACGTCAATGCCACCCGCGCAAGCTGTGGCTATCTCAGCAGCGGTGGAACAAATCCAGCAAGCGGATGCTCAACGGTGTCAGTTGCAGAACAACATTCGCTATTTTAGACGTCAACTCAATTTACCGGATATGCAGCTGGTGGACTCTAATACGGCAATTCAGCCACTCATCGTGGGTGATAACCAAAAAAGCCTGCAATTGTCACAATTTTTACGTGAAAAAGGGATTTGGGTTCAGGCGATTAGACCACCAACCGTTCCTCCAGGCAGTGCCAGGTTGCGAATCACATTAAGTGCTGCTCATCAGCAAAGGGATATCGACAAATTATTGGAGGCGCTCAATGAGTTTGTCTTTGTGTCATGACGAGAATAAAGCGTCACAAAATCTTCGAGAAAAAACCAAAATTGCCACCGCATTTGGACGAGCTGCACCACGCTACGATGCATTAGCCAATTACCAACAAAATAGTGGTAAACAGTTATTGGGTTTCATTGAGGATCACGCTTTAGCAGAAATACCCTTAGAACCTCTTCAGGTACTAGATGCTGGATGCGGTACGGGATTTTTTAGCCAAATACTCCAAGCGCGTGGTGCTTATGTGACTGCGCTTGATCTCTCTGTCGGTATGCTGGAGGTGGCAAAAAATAAACAAGCCGCACATCGATACGTCTGTGGGGATATGGATGCGCTTCCTTTTGCGGATGCCTCGTTTGATTGGGTATTTTCAAATTTGGCTATCCAATGGTGCCAGAATTTACCTCATGCACTCAGCGAGTTGTATCGTGTAACAAAGCCGGGTGGCGTAGTGGGATTTACCACATTAGCGGAGCACTCTTTAGGGGAGCTAGCCCAAGCTTGGCAAACCCTTGATGATGACCCCCATGTTAACCGTTTTCTCGCCTATTCACAGATTGTTGAAGACTGCCAATCATGGCGTTGCCAGCTTTATCAACAAGCAGACACGCTCTATTTTTCTAATCTCATTGAATTACTCAATTCAGTGAAAGGTATTGGTGCAACTCATTTAACCGCAGGACGCCAAGCAGGGCTGATGACGCGCCAGCGTTTGCAGCGATTAAGCGCGGTGTACCCAATGGCGGATAAAGGATTGCCATTAACCTATCAAACTGTATTTGGAATTATGTATCGTGACTAAAACGTATTTTGTAACCGGAACGGATACCGAAATCGGTAAGACGATGTCGAGTTGTGCATTATTACAAGCTGCAAATCTTCAAGGATTGAAGACGGTGGGGTATAAGCCTGTTGCTTCAGGAAGCGAAATGACGCTAGACGGTTTGCGTAATAGTGATGCATTACAGCTTCAGGCAAATAGCAGCGTCAAAGTACCCTATGAGCAAATCAATCCCATCATTTTTGAAGCACCAACTTCACCCCATATTGTGAGTGAAAAAACAGGTACCCCGATTGAATTTTCAGTAATGACTCGCGGGTTAAAGCAGCTACAAGAATATGCTGAGTGGGTATTAGTCGAAGGTGCAGGAGGATGGTATACACCGCTTTCGACTGAGAAAACTTACGCAGATTGGGTAGTAGAGCAGCAATTACCAGTGATCCTCGTGGTAGGAGTGAAATTAGGATGCATCAATCATGCCGTACTCACTGCACAAGCGATACAAGCCGCAGGGTTATCTTTAGTGGGATGGATTGCCAATGAAGTCCAGCCTGCGGGCACTTATCAACACGAATATCTCGCTGCACTTAAACGTATGATCGAAGCGCCCTGCTTGGGGATCATTCCTTATATTGAAGACCAATCAACGGCGTCTTTAGGTCAATATTTAGATCTTTATGGACTTTAATTTCCGCGAAAACCCTCTAGGCAGTTTGTTCTAGGGGGAGGACTCTTTTTTTGTATTTTTAACGATCTTTTTTAACGTTAATGATCCTTTTTTTGTCAAGTTTTATAGGGAAAATACTAAGTAGTTTTCGTAAAAAAACAGAAAATATTTCTTTTGTCACGAATAGAGAGCAAAAATACTTTCATCATTTCGCCATATTTCTGTCATTTCATGGGCAAATGGCAAAATGAGCACGTTACGGGAATGCATGAGGGGGAAGGGCTCCCAGAGTTATCCACTATTTCTGTGGATAACCTTGTGAATTAACATTCAAAAACCATTGTGATGCTAGGTGACAAGCGGCTTTGCCTTTATTTGATGTGATTCTGGGCTTTTATGAAATTTCTTTTAAATACAAATAATTAAGTAAAATCAAGCGTTCTGTTTAGATTTGCGTTAAAGCTAAAAAACCCAAAAGCATAAAATATCTGGTTTTAAAAAGGTCAAGTTTTATTTTGGGGATAACATTTTCGTAAATAGATTTCAACCTCATAAAAAGGAAATTTATCTTCAGCACTTGAAGCTGGTTTTTTATCCAGTATCATAGGCAAGAGATTATTAAAGAGGCATAACTATGAGCAAGGATTTTAAACTGTATTCTGATTTCCAGCCTGCGGGTGATCAGCCCGAGGCGATTCGTAAATTAAGAGAAGGGTTAGAAGATGGACTTGCTCATCAAACCTTACTAGGGGTTACGGGGTCAGGTAAAACGTTTACGATTGCTAATGTTATCGCTCAAGAAAATCGCCCAACCATGTTGATGGCGCATAATAAAACATTGGCAGCGCAGCTATATAGCGAAATGAAAGCCTTCTTCCCTGAAAATGCAGTGGAATATTTCGTTTCTTATTACGATTATTATCAACCAGAAGCCTATGTCCCCAGCTCAGATACCTTTATTGAAAAAGATGCTTCAGTAAACGAACATATTGAACAAATGCGTTTGTCTGCAACAAAAGCCTTGCTTGAACGTCGTGATGTCATTGTTGTGGCATCGGTGTCGGCAATTTATGGATTGGGTGACCCCGATAGCTACTTGAAAATGATGCTGCATCTGACTGATGGCATGATTATCGACCAACGTTCTATTTTGCGCCGCCTTGCTGACCTGCAATATACCCGCAATGACCAAGCGTTTACGCGAGGAACATTCCGAGTTCGCGGTGAAGTGATTGATATTTTCCCTGCTGAATCCGATGAATATGCACTGCGAGTTGAGCTCTTTGATGAAGAAGTCGAGCGTTTATCGCTATTTGACCCATTAACAGGGGCGATTCAACATCGTGTTCCTCGTTTTACCGTATACCCTAAAACGCACTATGTAACGCCAAGAGAGCGTATTCTGGAAGCGATGGAGAATATCAAGGTTGAGCTAGCGGACAGGCGCAGAGTGCTGTTAGAAAATAATAAATTATTAGAAGAACAGCGAATTACTCAGCGAACTCAGTTTGATTTAGAAATGATGAGTGAGCTGGGGTATTGCTCGGGAATTGAAAACTACTCACGTTATTTATCGGGTCGAGCACCAGGTGAACCACCTCCGACATTATTTGACTATTTACCCGCGGATGGTTTATTGGTGGTGGATGAGTCCCATGTGACTATTCCGCAAATAGGCGCTATGTACAAAGGGGATCGGTCGCGTAAAGAAACATTAGTAGAATACGGTTTCCGACTTCCCTCCGCGTTAGATAACCGTCCTATGCGCTTTGAAGAGTTTGAAGCTTTGGCGCCGCAAACTATCTATGTCTCTGCAACGCCTGGTAACTATGAGTTGGATAAATCAGGGCAGGAAGTCATTGAGCAGGTAGTGAGACCAACAGGACTCCTTGACCCTCTTATTGAAGTGCGCCCAGTAGCGACTCAAGTGGATGATTTACTCTCTGAAATTCGTATTCGTGTCCAAAAACAGGAACGCGTATTGGTGACCACATTAACCAAACGAATGGCGGAAGATCTTACTGAATATTTAGAAGAGCATGGGGAGCGTGTACGTTACTTGCACTCGGATATTGATACCGTCGAGCGTGTCGAAATTATTCGTGATTTGCGTCTTGGCGAATTTGATGTGCTAGTGGGAATCAACTTACTGCGAGAAGGTTTGGATATGCCTGAAGTTTCGCTGGTTGCGATTCTTGATGCAGACAAAGAAGGCTTCTTACGTTCAGAGCGTTCATTGATTCAAACCATTGGTCGTGCGGCACGTAACTTGAATGGTAAAGCGATTCTGTATGGAGACAGAATCACTAACTCGATGGGGAAAGCCATTGCCGAAACTGAACGACGTCGCGCGAAACAGATGGCGTTTAACGAAGCTCACGGCATTATTCCTCAAGGCTTAAATAAGAAAGTAGGGGATATCCTACAAATTGGTCATAAAGTGGGTGGTAAAGGCAAGGGACGCAGTAAAGAAAGTATTAAAGATGAATCTGCACTGAATGTGCAATCCATGTCAACCAAAGAGTTGGAACAGCGTATTTCTCAATTAGAATCGCAAATGTATAAGCATGCGCAAGATTTGGAATTCGAGGCAGCTGCACGGGTGCGTGATGAATTACAAATTCTACGTAACCAATTTATCGCCAATTCGTAATTAACAATAAATTGTAAAGGCAGCGCTCAGTATTTTGCTGAGGGCTGCCTTATTCATTACTGACTGGGATTACGCGTTAGCTAATTGACCATTGGTTAACACTTCTTGGCGATTACGCTCAAGTTCAAGCGCGCCCAAGTGTGACAATACACAGAAAATAATGCAGCAGACGATTCCACCTAGCAGTAAATAGAAGCCTGCATGCCAACCCATACGGTCAACTACGAAACCAAACAGGCTTGTTCCCAATGTTGCGCCAAGAATATAGCTCATGAAGCCACGTAACCCTACCGCTGAACCGACAGCAAAGCTTGGGACAATTTCCATGGTTTGAACCGATGCGAGAAATTGAGGTACATAGATTAAGCAACCAACAACAGCCGCAAAAAATGTCACGACAGCTAATGATTGGCTCTGCCAGTAACCAATAAGGCAGAAGAAAATCAGCGTCATACAAACGATAGCTAATGGCATTCTACGGCCTTTGAATAGCTTGTCTGTTAACCAACCCGCTAATAAAGTGGATGGAATAGCTGCCCATTCGAAGAATAAAAACGCCACACTCATTTGATCTTTGGAGAAGTTCTTCTCTGTCAGTAAATAGATAGGTAACCAGCTGATCACACCGAAACGTACCATATACACAAATACGTCAACAAAGGAGATATACCAAGCATTCTTGTTTTTCAGTACGTAAGTGCAGAAGATTTGGAATGCACTCATGTTCTCTGGTGATTTCTCTTTCTGGGCAGAGGTCAGAATGACTTTTTCTTCTGGCATCATTTGGTCAAGTGCGGGTAAACCCTCTTGTTTTGGTGAGCCTTTACCTAATACTAATACGACAGCAGCAAACAGAATAGCAATGCATGCAGGTACCATGTAGCTGGCGCTTTGCCAGTGCTCTGTTCCTAATACCGCAAATGCGGCACCGACGATTGGGGCAACAATACCGCCACCGACGTTATGAGAAATATTCCAAAATGCGCCAATACGTCCACGCTCACGACGAGGGAACCAGTTAGCGATGGTGATAAATGAAGGTCCAACCCCCATACCTTGGAACATCCCATTGAGGACAACAAACCCAGCAAATAACCAAAAGGCATTACTGAATCCCATTCCGAAGTTGACGATAGCGCATAAGATCAAACCGAAAGCCATGAACGCTTTTGGGCTCGCTTTGTCTGCAAGGCTACTCATCACCCCTTTACTGATCCCATAAGCAATCAGCATACAGCTGGTTAATAGACCAATTTGTGTCGTACTTAAATCTAAGTTTTCTTTTAAATAAGGGGTAGAGAGCGTGAAGTTATTACGAACAATGTAATAAGCTAAATAACCTAAGAAAACGCTGAGCAGAGCTTGTACCCGATAACGTTTATAGGTAGTAGGAACTTTTTCTGGTGCAATTTGTTTTTTTGCCGTGGCTGGCTTTAAAAATGACAGCATAGGTTCACCTGTGAAATAAAGTAAAAAGAAATTCCCTGATGTTTTTGTCGTTTTATTTCTGACAGGGTCATCATGTTCTTGTTGAAAAAATATCGCAATATGAAGGATTTGGGTCAAAATTGACCCAATTTTGCATAGTCATGCGTCAATTTGACTCATTCGAAAATTAACGAGAATGCATTTCAAAAAATGAACAACTAAAGGTTGATTTAATCGCCTAACAATGAGAATAAAGCGGGTATGTGTTGCGATGAGCCTATAAATCCGAAAAGGGTAAAATTTGTCTCAAATGCGATTTTTGGCAAACTCGAACTATTGTTACTTTCTTTGATATGAATCACATCT
The DNA here is from genome assembly GCF_028479485.1 of Providencia sp. PROV209. Lineage (NCBI taxonomy): Bacteria > Pseudomonadati > Pseudomonadota > Gammaproteobacteria > Enterobacterales > Morganellaceae > Providencia > Providencia sp. PROV209. The sequence goes on from NZ_JAMPNR010000020.1 coordinate 27,310, forward strand.
ACCCAGGGGATGACTACTCTAATGAGATCAATAATACAAATTCGTCCACTGATAACTTCGCTGTGTTTGTTCATCGTGATACTCAATGGCATGGGAAATAGTTATGCGAAAAGTGATGAGTTAGTGATAGCAACGACATTTTCACCTGAAGCGACACAGGCTATTGTCACAAATTGGAATGCGCGAGCAGATGCAATACCCATTCGCACCATTAACCGTACAAGTGCCTCATTAGAGCGTTTACTGGACACGGAAGCGTTGGAGAATGTCGACTTAATACTGACGTCATCACCGATGCTAATGCATCATTTACAGCAGCATAATCGATTGAGTGCACTACCTGAGATCCCCGAATACTCACAGCGTTTAATTCCATCATCATTAAGAGGCTCGGTTGCTGCGGTTGCATTCTCCGGATATGGCATTTTGACTAACCGTAAATGGATGGAGCAAAATCAGTTACCTATTCCAAAGACATGGGATGACCTTACCAATAGTCAGTATCAAGGTTCATTGTTGATCAGTAGCCCATCTCGTTCGGATACTTACCACTTAATGATTGAATCGCTATTACAGCAGCGAGGATGGGAAGATGGATGGCACATTTTGCTTGGCATGTCGGGAAACTTAGCTACCGTATCCTCCCGCAGTTTTGGTGTTGCCGATAAAATAAAAGTTGGGCTTGGTGGTGCGGCCCCGATTATTGATAATTACGCGAATGTGTTGCTGTCCGATCCTGAACTTGAATTTCATTATCTTCCTGATTCTGCAACATCCCCGACATTTATTGCGATCACTCGCCATAGTTTGACGCCTGAAAAGTCACGTCAACTGATTGATTTTTTACTCAGTGAACAAGGGCAAAAAATTTTTGCAGACAGCAGCACAGGAAAATATCCAGTCACACCGCTTGAGAATAATAACCCTCGGAAAGTACAACAGAGCAAGTTGTTAGATTCTCCTAAACCATTAGATGTCCATTTAGTGTTGCAGCGTCAACGGTTAGTTCAGCAATTATTTGATGCAGCGATTACATTCCGTTTAACGGAATCCAAAGATGCATGGCGTGCGGTGTATATGGCGGAAGCTAAATTAAAGCGTCCGTTACCCGACGTGCGGGCTTTACTGACTGCAATGCCTGTCAGTGCTAAGGAGAGTGAAGATCCGGCTTATTACTCGCGTTTTGAAGATAGCCGTAAAGCGGAAGAAGAGTATATGCGCTGGCAGCGCTTTTTTCAGGAACAGCAGCGCCAAGCAATTAGCGAGTTGGAAGCTATCAAATGAAAATATCGATAAGTAGTTTGATGGGACGCTTTAGTATCACTGCCATTTTACGCGGGGCATTTATCACTGGCGCATTAATGACGGTGATTGTGAGCTGCGTCAGCCTGTATGCATGGCAAGAGCAAAATAAACAGATTCGTTATGCGCTTGGGGATTATTTTCCCAAAATGCAGGCTTCATTTTTGATTGAAGGGCAGCTGAATACATTAGTGAATGAGTTAAATGAATTTTTAAAAGCGCCGAATACCGCCACGCGATTACAACTACGCAATCAAATTACCGCCCATCTATCGCAAATTGAAGCGTTTAATCAACAGTTAAATGGGCAAGACCAGCAGCAGATAGCCATGATTTTGTCGCAAAGTCAGGATCTATTACAGCGGCTGGATAAAGCGCTTTATACCCTGTTTTTAGCACGAGAAAAGACCAACACACTCTCTGCTCGGATCAACTGGCTACATGATGATTTTAATACCGAATTAAACTCGTTATCCCAAGATATCAGCCTACAGCAAGGTTCTTTGTTGGATAAAATTGAGCAAGACCCTCGCCAAGCGAAGGGATTACAAAGTCGATTACGTAATGTTCAAGGTGAACTGCAATTAATTTATACGCTGGCGCGTTTAGAAGAGCAGATCACGAATATTTTGACTGGGCGCTTAAAAGATATTCAAGGCGATAGTTCCCTTGATGACCCTGTTGATGTTGGTGGATACGCACGTTATTTAGGCTATTTAAAAACCAACTTATCGGCAAATGAAGAAGCGTTGAGTTTATACCCAAGTTCAGTCACGCTACGCCAAACGATTGATGAGTTATTGGATATCGGACTTTCTGACAATCAAATGTTGGAGGTGCTGCAAAACTACCAGACGGCGAAGATAGCGCTCAGTGAAGTGACGAAGGAGAAAGAGCGTATCTTGGCGAGTTTTCGCAACCAACTTGATGTACAGCTAGGCAGTAGCCACTTCCAGTTGCAGACATTAAACCAGCGTTTAGCGAATATTATGTCGTGGAGTGGCACGATTATCATTATCACCGCAGGGTTAGCCTTACTCTTAGTGTTGTTGTTCAATATGTTGTTTATTCGCCCTCGATTAGTTAAACGTTTTACGGCATTAAACCAAGCGGTAGCTCGGATCAGTATCGGGGATCTTACGACCACGATCCCTGTAGAAGGACGTGACGAATTAGGGCGGATAGGCACATTATTACAGCGCAGTATTGCGCAAATAAATCAACAAAAAAATCAATTAGAGCAAGAGATTGCAGAGCGTAAGGCAATTGAGAAAAACTTACGGACAACACAAAATGAATTGATTCAAACGGCAAAACTCGCCGTTGTCGGGCAGACAATGACCACATTAGCCCATGAAATTAACCAACCTTTGAATGCACTCTCTATGCATTTATTTATGGCGAAGAAAGGGTTACCAGAACAAGAGTGTGAAGCCACATTAATGGCGCTAAATAAATCGGAGCAGCTGGTTGCGCGCATGGATGGCATCGTGCGTTCTCTTCGTCAATTTGCCCGTAAACGTGATGATAACGAACAGCTACAACCTATTAGCTTACGCCAATCTATTCAAAGTGCTTGGGATGTCCTGCGTTTACAACATAAAACGCGTAAGGTTATGCTGAGTTACCCTGATGTTTTACCTCAAGTCTTAGGAGATGAGATCGGTATTCAGCAAGTGCTGGTGAATTTGTTATCGAACGCCCTTGATGCGAGTCCGCAGAACGCAGAAATCACCATTGATTACAGTGAAGCTGCCGACAAACTGACGCTGACGTTATGTGATAACGGGGGCGGGTGGCCATTACATTTAGCTGATACGTTAATGAAGCCGTTTACCACAAGTAAGGAAATCGGTCTTGGGGTGGGGCTATCTATCAGCCAATCGATTATGCAACAAATTGGTGGTGAGCTGCGTATCGCTTCAACATTGCGCGGAAATGGATGTGTAATTTTAGAATTTAAGAAGGTGCTTGAAGATGCTTGATGATAACCATGACATATTGCTGATTGATGATGATAAGGATGTATTGGAAGCGTACTGTCTATTACTCGCTCAAGCTGGGTATCGAGTTTATGCTTGCGATAATCCATTAACGGCAAAAGAGTTAGTTCACCGAGACTGGTGCGGTATTGTGCTCAGTGATGTGTGTATGCCCGAATGTTCGGGGATCGAGCTCATGTCGTTGTTTTTGTCAAAAGATAAACATCTTCCCATGGTGTTGATTACGGGTCATGGGGATGTCCCGATGGCGGTTGAAGCCGTCAAAATGGGAGCATGGGATTTTTTACAAAAGCCGGTTAATCCAGAGTATCTGTTAGAGCAAGTTTCAAAAGCATTGGCGGCGCGTAAGCAGCGGGTACTGCAACGTCGCTGGGGAAAAAATCAATGGCAGCTTAACTTTGTGGGAATTAGTGAGTGGTCACAGCAGATTCGTGGGCAGCTTCAAGGATTATCTGAAACACTTGCCGCCGTTTTTTTGCAAGGGGAATTGGGCAGTGGTCGCACTTATTTGGCGCGTTACTTGCATCAAATCAGTACGCATCAACAAGCGCCTTTAGTCATCAAAACACTTCTTAGCGACCAAGACGCTCCAGTAGAAATGTGGGTGAAAGAGGCTCAATCAGGCACCTTGGTGATTAAAAATATTGAGTTACTTCCGGTTAATCAGCAACGTTATCTTGTTCAACATTTGCAGCAAGACCCGCGGGGATTTCGTTTAATTGGTATTTCTGAGCAGCCATTGCTTATTTTAGCTAAGCAGCAGCAAATTATTGCTGAGCTCTACTATTATTTTTCGTTAACTCAAGTGAATTGCTTACCGTTATCTCAGCGTAAAGCGGATATTCCCGTTTTGTTCCAGCATTATTTAGAGCTTGCCTGCATACGATTGAATCAAGATTTGCCTGAATTAGATGAATCCTTTATGAAAAAACTCAGTCGTCGTCATTGGCCTGGAAATGTCACTGAATTAGCGAATGCCGCAGAGTTGTACGCGGTAGGTATTATGCCTATGGGGGAAACGGCAAACCCATTATTAACATCGGTAGCACCGACAGCATTAGATCAGCAAATTGAAAACTATGAGCGCCAAATTATTACGGAAGCACTAAATATTCATCAAGGGCGAATTAATGATGTTTCGGAATATTTGCAAATGCCGCGTAAAAAATTGTATTTACGGATGAAAAAGTATGGATTGGATAAGCATCATTACCGAACGTAAGATGAGCTAATGAAGCTACAGGTATTAACCTGTAACTTCATATTCAATGTATTACAAAAGAGGAATGGTTTCTTCAATCGCCTTTAATAGCAGATTTCGGTCATGGCGATAAGGAATATCGTCTGCTTCTAAAACACGTTGAGTGACCTTGCGTTCTTGGATGATTGTACTCACATCAGTACGGGGTCCAACAATGACCGCATCGATTTTTTTGCGCCCAATATACTGTTCCATCATCACGAGTTTTTCGGGAAGTGTGAGGCTAGCTGCTGACGTACTGATTTCCTTCCCTAAATTCCCGATGTACACCATAGGTGCTTGGCTTTCTTTCAGTGCACAAGCAATATCATCGAGTAACAAAAGAGGCATTAGGCTGGTAAAAAAACTGCCCGGACCAATGAAAATCAAATCTGCTTGATGGATAGCATCAAGGGCTTCGGAAGTGGCTTTTACAGGCGGATACAGGCGTAATTCTTTCGGTAACTCGGCGAGAGCATCAACGTTAACTTCACCGTAGACTTCATTACCCATATCATCAATTGCCATCAGGTCGACGGGAGATTCAGACATCGGGATTAACTGCGCATCCACCTTTAACATATTACGAATTAGATTGATGGCTTCGAGTGGACGAACACTTAAATGATCCAGTGATTTTAACATCAGGTTGCCAAGATTATGCCCTGATAATTCTCCTGTTCCTGCAAATCGATATTCAAACATCTTGGATGCAATAGAGGGTTCGGTAATCAGCTGGTTCAAGCAGTTACGCATATCGCCCCAAGCGATTCCACCCTCTGAACGGCGAATACGACCAGTAGAACCACCATTATCGGTAGTGGTGACGATGCCAGTCAAACGAGAGCCTAAAGATGAAAGAGAAGACATCACTCGACCAAGTCCATGTCCACCCCCGAGAGCGACGACGTGATTAAGATTTGTCAAACTACGGTTTGGCATAGTGTTCCTATTTAAACTATCAATCTATGTTTCTAGAATCAGCGCTAAAACAAAATTGGCGCTAATTTATCATAAAACATCATCTGAAGTTTACTTACCGTGATAAAAAACAATAAAAGAGAATATTCTCGATCGGTATCACAAATTTATTGTGTAAAGAGCTAAGTGAAATGGACGAATAAGGCGTGGAAACAGAATCATACAAGAGAAATTGAGATGCCTTCTAATTAAGATAATTAAGAAAAAATAATCTGATGAATTTTTTCGGTAAGCGCATATTCAGTGGTTGGGACAGTTTCTAATCGTACATTGAAAATGTTATTTTTCTCATCACGGTAGGTATCGATAACGTTAAATTCAGTTTGTGGTAAAAATAAAAACTCATTTTCACTATCGTGCAGAATTTGACTAATACTGGCGCCTGAATAAGGGCTATTATTCTCAATAACGTAGAAAATATTAAATTCATCATTTGTTAAACTATTCGCATCATCACAAAAACTATTGGCGGTCTCTTTATTTTTTGATGTACTCCAAAATGCATGAGATTTTATTACATCGCCTTTATTGAGCCTATGAGTGAAGTTAATATCACGAACTTCTCCTCGGTAGAGGATTTCTTCATGTTTAAGTGGAATAGATTGCAATAATATTTGATGCATTAAGGTTAAATAAAGCTGTTTTATTTCTGCTGGATAGTGAGTGGCGTTGTGTGGATTATCCCGCAATGTTTGATTAATTTTGACATACCCGGCATGTTTATAGTCCTGTAGAGCAAACCAATCTACAAAATGCATATTGTTAAAGGAATGCGTATTATTAAATAGTCGAATTTGGTCATGAATATCAAGTGCTGTTTCATTCTCTAAATATTCCTTAGTGTAATGTTGGCTTAATTGATTAAGCCCATCAGTATAATAAGGAATATGAGATGAAATATTTTCATTGGTCATCATTTTATCAAGATAATTGAGATGTTGTTTTTCATAAATAGAAATTAGCTGGGTATTATTTGTTGTAAAATAATATGGATTATTATTTTTTGAATTCGCTGAATTTAAATACATGTTTTATCCTCTAGCATGTCATTTAAAATTATTCTTTATATTACCAGATGGAAATGCCGTGATGTAATAACTCGCAGCATCATATTTCTGGGTTCTTGGTTTTATCTATCAAAAAGCGCGGTATAAAACTGATCTACAACAAACAATGTGCATAGAATTAACCTCATTTTGACGAAGATTTGACAGATGAATTTAGGTTTTAGCATAGGAAGAAGAGAAAATTATCTATAATAATAAGGACTTCTGAAATTAGTTACTGCTTCCATAAGTCGTTGTATATTAAGTTATATATCGTATTTTGGTTAGCTTTTTGGTTTGCAATGGGCTAAAATTCTTACAGAAAATAAGTGAACCAAGTGACGATAATCGTCTTAACGATTTGGACTTTATCTACAGACTGGGTTCCCGATAAAACTCCTAGCCTTTGCGTCTAAGTTCCTGATGAATATGATGTTCTGGCCGTGGCCTTGAGTCACCAGGGTGCGAGATAGAAATGTCTGCATCTCCCGTATTTGGAAAGGTGTGAATATGCAGCAACTTGTCGATCAATTTGACCGAAAATTTTACTATCTTCGTTTATCTATAACCGATGTTTGCAACTTCCGTTGCACATATTGCCTGCCTGATGGTTACAAACCAAGTGGTCGCCACGAATTCTTAACACTGGATGAAATTCGTCGAGTGAGCCGCGCTTTTGCCGAACTTGGCACAGAAAAAGTGCGTATTACTGGTGGCGAGCCCACAATGCGTAAAGATTTCACTGACATTATTGCGGCGATTAAAGAAAATGATTCGATCAAAAAAATCGCGGTAACAACCAATGGCTATCGCATGGCGAGAGATGTGCAAGCATGGCGTGATGCGGGTTTAAATGCGGTGAATGTGAGTGTTGATAGCCTTGATCCTCGCCAATTTGCAGCGATCACTGGACAAGACAAATTCTTCCAAGTGATGAAAGGTATCGATGCTGCATTTGATGCCGGTTTTGACAAAGTCAAAGTCAACGCGGTCTTGATGAAAAATGTCAATGATATCGCCCTCAAGTCATTCTTAAATTGGATCAAACATCGTCCAATTCAATTACGTTTTATTGAACTCATGGAGACCGGGGAAGGGAGCAGTCTATTCCAACGTTACCATGTGTCTGGTGAAACCGTTCGTGATCGTCTTATTGCAGAAGGTTGGTATATGCAGCCTCGTTCTCGTAGTGATGGTCCTGCCCAAGTCTTTAGCCACCCTGACTATCAAGGGGAAATCGGGCTGATCATGCCGTATGAGAAGGATTTCTGCCAAAGTTGTAACCGTTTAAGAGTTTCTTCTTTGGGCAATCTGCATCTGTGCTTATTTGGTGAAAATGGGATTCCATTGCGTGATTTACTGGGTGATGAAAACCAGAATGAAGCCCTGAAAGCGCGCATCCAAAGTGGTTTAATGTCTAAGCGCGAAACCCATTTTCTTCACCAAGGCGACAGCGGGATCACCCCAAATCTTTCCGTTATTGGCGGTTAATAATTTTTTGATTTTCAGGAGTAATTATGTCCCAACTGACCCACCTTAATGCGTCGGGCGAGGCGCATATGGTTGATGTATCAGCAAAAGCTGAAACTGTCCGAGAAGCGCGCGCAGAAGCGTTTGTGACCATGAACCCAGAAACATTAGCGATGATTGTGGAGGGTAGTCACCATAAAGGTGATGTGTTCGCAACCGCACGTATTGCAGGGATCCAAGCAGCAAAAAACACATGGCAGTTAATCCCACTGTGTCACCCTTTGTTACTGACAAAAGTTGAAGTCACTCTTGAAGCGGAACCAGAGCATAATCGTGTACGCATCGAAACCTGTTGTCGTCTAACAGGGAAAACAGGGGTAGAAATGGAGGCTTTGACGGCGGCATCAGTTGCTGCGTTAACCATCTATGACATGTGCAAAGCGGTGCAAAAAGATATGGTGATTGGTCCGGTACGTTTATTAGAAAAAACCGGTGGAAAATCAGGTCATTTTAAGGTGGAAGTATGATTACTGTCCTCTTTTTTGCTCAAGTTCGCGAGTTAGTTGGTACTGACCGTTTAGTGTTATCCGCAGATTACCCAACCGTTGAAGCACTACGCCAAGCATTATCACAAAAGGGCGAACGTTGGGCTCTGGCACTGGAAGATGGCAAATTGTTAGCCGCTGTTAATCAATCGTTTGTTTCAGCTGACCACCCGCTCACGGCTGGTGATGAAGTCGCCTTTTTCCCGCCTGTCACTGGAGGCTAAGCATGAATAACACCCATATTGCAGTACAAACCGAAAATTTCAGTGTGGGCGAGCAATATTCATGGCTAGCTCAATGTGATAGTGATGGTGCGGTTGTCACGTTTACCGGAAAAGTACGTAATCATAATTTAGGGGATAGCGTTGCCGCTCTTACGCTTGAGCACTACCCCGGTATGACAGAAAAAGCATTATCAGACATAGTGATGCAATCTAGAGAGCGTTGGCCATTACAGCGAGTCAGTGTTATTCATCGTATCGGCACTTTACAACCGGGCGAAGAAATCGTGTTTGTCGGGGTGACAAGTGCACACCGTAATGCCGCATTCCAAGCGGCTGAATTCATCATGGACTACCTAAAAACGAAAGCACCATTTTGGAAGAAAGAGTCTCTTCCCGATAACGAGCGTTGGGTTGAAGCTAAAGAGAGTGATGAAGCATCAGCAAACCGCTGGTAATCCAAAATAGTTATGCGGAAAATGCGAATAAGCCGAATGGTAATGTCAAAATATTGTGATAAACTTTGGAACAAATTTGTCCGACCACAGTAAGGATTACTCTGTTGGTGGTTTTGCTGGGTCGATTTTACTTAAAATGGAAGGGTAACCATCATGGGTCAATTTGATCAACGTAATGATTCTCTTGTCCAGAATGCCAGCACTGGCGTTCAGGCATTTATGTCCCAAGTCTACGGTTGGATGACAGTTGGATTATTGCTCACAGCTTTTGTTGCTTGGTATTCCTTAAGCAGCGGCCTGTTTTTTACTATCGCTACAAATAAAGTGCTATTTTTCGGCATGATCATCGCTGAACTTGGTTTAGTGATGGGGTTGTCTTTTTTACTGCCTAAAATGAGCGGTGCGATTGCGACAGGTATGTTTATGCTGTACGCATTGCTAACGGGTCTCACTATCTCTGTGATTTTAGCGGTTTATACTGGTGAATCTGTTGTAGGTACCTTTATCATTACCGCCGTTATGTTTGGTGCACTGAGCTTCTTTGGTTACACCACGAAGCGTAGCTTAACAGGAATGGGTAACTTCCTGTTTATGGCACTGATTGGTTTAGTTGTAGCTTCACTGGTTAACATCTGGCTGCAAAGCTCAATGATGTACTGGGTCATCACTTACGGTGGGGTGTTACTGTTTGCTGCATTAACAGCATATGACACTCAAAAACTGAAAGAAATGGGTGAGCAGATCAACCAAGATGACAGAGAAAATATGCGTAAATACTCAATTATGGGTGCGTTATCTCTGTACTTAGACTTCATCAACCTGTTCTTAATGTTACTGCGTATTTTTGGTGATCGCCGTTAATCGTTAGTTGAACAGATTGAAACACGAAACCCCGCAATAACTCAGTTGTTGCGGGGTTTTTTATGGCTTCTATCTGGTTATTACGCGATTTTTTTGCGAAATAGATAATAGGCTAGGGTACTGGTGACTAGGAAAATAATCAGAAGTGGCCATAGGCTATGAAATATCACCGAGAAGTCGGCATCTTTGAGGTAGATCTGCTTGGTAATATCCGTGAAATGGCGAATCGGGTTAATCCATGTAATGTCTTGCAGCCAAACAGGCATATTCTCGACAGGTGAGATATAACCAGATAGCAACACTGCTGGCATCATAAACACAAATACCCCGATGAACGCTTGCTGCTGTGTCGAACATAATGCAGAGATCAACAAACCAAACCCCACCAGCGATAAGCCATAAAAGATCATCGTACCGTAGAATAGTAATAGTGAACCAGCAAACGGGATTTTATAGCAAAAGATCCCAATCACTAACACTAAGGTAGCTTGTGCGGTGGCAACGACTAAAGCCGGAATTGCCTTACCAATAAAGATTTGCCATGTCGTGAGAGGGGAAACCAATAATTGATCTAGAGTACCTTGTTCACGCTCTCTCGCAATTGACAGCGAGGTTACGATAAGAACCCCAATCGTCGTAATCAGCGCGACCAACGATGGCACGATAAACCATTTATAATCTAGATTTGGGTTATACCAATTGCGGACTATCAGCTCACTATTATTGGGCTTCAGCTGTGTTTGCGTGAGCTCCTGCTGGTATTGCGTGACGATTTGCTCAATATAGTTCGCGGCAATTTGCGCGCTATTTGAGTTTCGACCATCGAGTAGTAGCATCATATTGGCGGTGTGATGACTGGCAATATCTGCACTGAAATTTTGATTAAAACGGACGACCAATAGGGCTTTACGGTTATTGATCGTTTCGCGGATCTCCGCTTCATTTTTTAGCAAAAGAACATGAGAAAATGCACTCGCTTTGGCTAGCCGTTGGGTGAGTTCAATAGAGTGCTCACCGCTATCTTGGTCAAAAATGGCAATGGTGGTATTCGTGACTTCTAAGGTTGCTGCCAGCGGAAAGAGAATCATCTGGAAAATGACTGGCATGATCAAAATAATACGAGTCTGTTTTTCCTGTAATAACGATTGCAACTCTTTCATAATTAAGGTGTAAAGGCGATAAAACATAGGAACCTCAATCCAAACGACGGCGCGTTTTCAACGCCGTTAAGCCGATGAATAATATGGCTGAGGCAATCAGCAGTAAGAAATCAGTCAATAATACCAAGTAGATATCCCCCGCTAAAAACAAGGTTTGAAGGCTACTCACAAAGTAGCGAGCCGGAATGAAATAGGTCACGACTTGAATAAATACCGGCATACTATCGATTTCGAAAATAAATCCAGAAAGCATAATCGCAGGTAAGAACGCGGCATTTAGTGCCACCATTGCCGCATTAAATTGATTGCGAGTAATAGTAGAAATGAGTAATCCCATGCCTAACGCGGTTGCTAAATATAAGCTGGTGATCACAAATAAAATTAATAAAGAGCCACGATACGGAATATCCAATATCAAGGTTGTCACCAGCATACACAGCACCATGACAAAGGAGCCGAGAAGCTGGTAAGGCAATAATTTAGAAAGTAGTAACTCAGTGCGGGTAATTTGGGTGGAAAGCAGCGCTTCCATCGTACCGCGCTCCCATTCTCGAGCAATAACCAATGACGTTAATATCGCACCGACAACAGTCATGATAATACTAATTGCGCCTGGAATAATAAAATGCTGGCTTAATGCCGCTTCATTAAACCAATAGCGCATATTAAGTTCGATCAGTGGGTCAGTTGGGTATCCTTGATTTTCACCTTGTTGGATAAGCCATGTATGCCATACCCCTTTGGTATAGGCTTGAACAAAATTGGCAGTATTGGGTTCGCTCCCATCGGTAATCACTTGAATTGCCGCATGTCCATCGGGACGCAAAAGTTGCTCTGCAAAATTAACGGGGATCACCACGATGCCGCGAATTTCTCCGGCCTGCATTTTATTAATCAATAAGTTGCGGTTATCACTGATAGTGGCATCAATAAAAGGCGACCCTGTAAAGGTATCCACTAATTCACGAGCGGGTTGGCTTTGTTGATCCATCAAGATACCAACGCGTAATTTACTGGAGTCGAGATTAATTCCATAACCAAAAATAAACAGCAGCATCAGCGGGATAACAATGGCTATCAATGCGCTGCTGGGATCACGAACAATCTGTTTGCTCTCTTTCCAGCAGAGTGCTTTTAGCCGACGCCATGAAAAACCTGAAGCGGTAGTACTCATTGCGCCTCCTGCTGTTTATCGTAGTTAAAAATCAATTCAATAAAAGCATCTTCCATGGAAGGATTGGGGTTTTTAGTGCTAGCAACTTGCTGCTTCAATTCATCGGGTGTGCCCGCTGCAATGATTTTACCATGATAAACGAGTCCTATACGGTCACAGTATTCCGCCTCATCCATAAAGTGGGTTGTGACCATCACGGTCACACCTTTATCCACCATCCCATTGATATGTAACCAAAATTCTCGGCGAGTTAGCGGGTCCACACCAGACGTGGGTTCATCTAAAAAGAGAATATCTGGCTCATGCATCAAGGAGCAGGCGAGGGCGAGTCGCTGTTTATAACCGAGAGGTAAGGAGTCGGTAATTTGGCTAATAATTGGCGTAAAATTAAAGGCGTTGATCATTTCCTGCATTTTGGTGGTTTGCTGTTTATGATGTAGACCGTATACACCGGAGAAGAATTTTAAGTTTTGCCCGACCTTGAGGTTGCCATAGAGGGAAAATTTTTGCGCCATATACCCGAGATGTTGGCGAGCTTTATTTGAGCTGGTTTTTAAATCCATCCCAAGCACTAATGCTTGCCCATCGGTGGGTTTCATGAGCCCACACATCATTTTAAACGTAGTAGATTTACCTGCACCATTCGGTCCCAATAGCCCAAAAATCTCTCCCCGTTTGACTTGGAAATTGACAGTATCAGTGGCTGCGAAATCCCCAAATTTTTTGGTCAGATTGCGAGCTTCTATCACCGTTTCATTAGGTGCTGGCGGAATTTGTGGCACGATAGCCGCGAGTTCGGAACGATGGGATGGACCGCCCCCTAAGAGATCAATAAAGGCATCTTCAAAGCGAGGCTCGGCTTCAATAAGCGTTTGATGATCCATTTTCAACGCTTGAAGTAAGCTCTGTTGAGAGGCTTGGGGTTTTAAAATTAATCGAATATAACGCCCTTGAATTACGCCATCTGTGGTTTCTGGCAAGACTAATGCATTTTGTAGCATAGTACGTTTTTGGGTGGCGGGCACTTCGAGTAAAAATGAACGACCCACCATCTTCTGCGTCAGCTGCTCCGGTTTTCCGCTATAGAGTAGCTTGCCTTCGTTGAGCAGAAGGACTTCTTTGCATTGCTCTGCTTCGTCCAGATACGAGGTACTCCAAAGGATCAACATACCTTCATCTGCTAAGGTGTGCACCATTTGCCAAAGTTCTCGTCTGGCAATAGGGTCAACACCAACGCCGGGTTCATCCAAAAGTAACACTTTGGGTTTACCTAATAGAGTACAGGCAAGCCCCAATTTTTGTTTCATTCCCCCTGACAGCTTACCAGCAAGACGCTGAGTAAAAGGTTCGAGGCTAGTGAATGTCAGTAATTGTTGATAGGTTTGTTGGCGCTCTTCACCAACGACACCTCGAAGATCTGCATATAAATCAAGGTTCTCTTGAACAGTTAAATCTTCATATAACCCAAATTTTTGCGGCATGTAGCCGAGGTTAGCTCGTACCTCAATGCTATCTCGGATAGGATCTAACCCCATTAAACTAATTTGCCCTGAATCTGGCTTAAGTAACCCAGCAAGCATACGCATCAGTGTGGTTTTGCCTGCGCCATCAGGCCCGACTAATCCGGTGACTGAACCACCATGAATTTCAGTCGTTAAGCTTTCAACGGCAGGGGTACCCAGTCCGGCAAAATGTTTCTCAACACAATTTAACGAAATGATATGTTGCTGAGCCATAATGCGCCCTACTGTTGAGGAGCCGCAAATTGAACGGTAACGGGCATCCCTTGACGAAGTTTATCATTTGGATCATCGACAATAATGCGTAAGCGATACACTAAATCAGTGCGTAAATCCGGAGTTTGTACGCTTTTTGGCGTGAATTCGGCAGTGGGGGAAACAAAGCCAATAGTGCCATGATAGGGGGTATTGGGTTGGCTATCGGTAAATAACAAAACTTTACTACCGGGTACGGCATCGCCTAAATGTGCTTCGCTAACATAGGCGCGAACCCAAACTGGGTGGGTTAAAGTTACGCTAAAAACGGTATTACCGGAGCCTATAATGGTACCTGGCTCGATGGCTCGGGTTAATACAGTACCATCAGAAGGAGCCAGTAACTGAGTATCGGCAAGGTCGAGTTCCGCTTGAGCAACAGCCGCTTCTGCCTGTAGCCATTCTCCTCGTGCTGCGGCTATCTCTTCTTGGCGAAATCCACTTTGATATTGATTAAGTTTATCTTGGGATGCTTTCAGTGCGGCAAGCGTTTGATTACGGTTATTTTTAGCATTATCCAGATCATTGGCAGATATCAGTTTTTGGGCAGCTAAGCCCTGTTGGCGCTTATAAAAATTGTCCGCATATTGCCAAGCAGCTTGGCGCTGGGCAACTTCAGCTTCAACTTGGGCGATTTCTTGGGTGCGATAGCCTTTTTCTTTAAGTGCTAACTGTGCTTTGGCACTGTCACGGAGCCCTTTGGCTTTATTTAAGGCATTGATGTAAGGAGCGTCATCTAATTTTCCAAGTAACTGTCCAGCTTTGACTTGCGCCCCTTCATCAACCTCTAAAGAGGCGAGTTTACCACCGACACGGAAGCTGAGGTTAACGGTACGCACATCCACATTACCATATAGAGCGAATGTTTTGTCCTGAAGCGATTGATAGTAATAGCCCCCTGAAATGGCGGCAATCAGCAGAATAATCAGTAAAAGAACTTGTGTGCGGCGTTTTGTGTTCATAACTAACCTTAGTGACGGGTAAACTCATTACTCAAGATTATGATTTAGTTTTATCTATATATCATATCACTTTTCTGATTGTTGGCGATGCCGTAACCCCAATAATAAGATATCGATGTGTTCAATAAGAACCTGATTAATAATTTTAAATTCATTCTCATTGATGTGTTTCCAGCCCGTTTGCCTCAGTAGTGTTTCTCTCGCAATACGGAAAGAAAGTGTTTCACCTAAAATGGCATGAGTGTGAATTAATGTTGCTAAGTCGTTTGGATCAGCGCCGATATAGATAGAAACTAAGCGGTTAAGCCGTGAATGGATAGGACCCAAAGCCTGCTCATGAATTAAACCATAGGCTTCGGTTGGGTTGAGTTGTTCGCGAGCAAGGATACGTGAAAAACTGAGATTTTCTTTTTTAAGTTGGAAAAAATTATAAGAAATAATGGTGTTTTTTAAGAGTTCGAGTGCTTCTTCAGGAATTTGTAACTCTGCTGGCTGGCTAATAAAGTAATCGATTTTATTAATACTTTCCTCAAAGCTCTCCTTGATATTGTTTGCAATTTGCTGAGCAACCGCCAGATAAAGCCCTTCTTTTGAACCGAAATAATATGAAATTGCAGCGATGTTTTGCCCTGATGCTTGGGCAATTTGGCGAGTGGTAGCCCCATCAATGCCTTGTTCTCCATAAACGTCTGCGGCAGCGAGAAGAAGTTGGAGCTTAGCGCTCTCTCCACGCAATGTTGGCGATGAATTTGTGTTCATAAACATTCCTTTTGATTCAGAATTAAATAAATTTTTAACATGCTCTTAGTTGGCATTTGTTCATTATTCAGGATGAAAACAGATGTATCTTTAGTTTTGTGTACGTATATATACTATATAAAGCAGATTTTGTATTAGTTTATTCATCAATCTAAATTAATATATTTATCGCGGTCAAATGATGGTAGAATTTTTGGGTATCGCATGGCAGTTTGCGCTTTTCTTCTATTGAATATCAAACCTTCCCCCCTAGAGCTGCCCAATATATTGAAGCGGTGGAGCCCGGAGTAATTAATTTGACTAGTTTTTCAGACCTCGCGTTAAACGAGGAAATCTTGCGTGCCATTAATGAATTAGGCTATGAAAGTCCTACGCCTATTCAACAACAAGCTATTCCTGCTGTTCTAGCGGGTAAAGACTTATTAGCCAGTGCTCAAACTGGTACCGGTAAAACAGCCGGTTTTACCTTACCTATTTTGCAAAAATTGGTAGACAATCCTCGGGGCAATAACCGCCGTCCTATCCGTGCATTGATTTTAACTCCAACTCGTGAGCTTGCAGCTCAAGTGGCTGAAAACGTAAAAGAATATAGCCGCCATTTGAAAATTCGCTCATTTGTTGTGTTTGGTGGTGTGAGCATTAATCCTCAAATGATGAAGTTGCGTGGTGGGGTGGATGTCCTGATCGCAACACCGGGTCGTTTGTTGGATCTGGAGCACCAAAATGCAGTGGATCTTTCTCAAGTCGAAGTTTTCGTTTTGGATGAAGCTGACCGTATGCTGGATATGGGCTTTATTCACGATATTCGTCGCGTGATCACTAAATTACCGAAAAAGCGCCAAAACCTTCTGTTTTCTGCAACGTTCTCTGATGAGATTAAACAGTTGGCGAGTAAATTACTGAATAACCCTGTATCGATTGAAGTGGCACCGCGTAACTCCGCGTCTGAACAAGTGACCCAATATGTCCATTTAGTGGATAAAAATCGTAAAGCAGAATTACTGTCATTTATGATTGGGCGCGAGAATTGGCAACAAGTCTTGGTGTTCACGCGTACTAAGCATGGCGCTAACCGTTTAGCGGAACATTTAAATAAAGATGGCGTAAAAGCAGCGGCAATTCATGGAAATAAGAGCCAAGGAGCTCGTACTCGCGCTTTAGCTGATTTTAAATCGGGAGATATCCGTGTACTCGTGGCGACAGATATCGCTGCCCGTGGTTTGGATATTGAACAACTGCCTTATGTAGTTAACTTTGAGTTGCCTAATGTGGCTGAAGATTATGTTCACCGTATTGGTCGTACTGGGCGCGCGGAAGCAACGGGTATGGCGGTTTCTTTAGTGTGTATCGATGAGGCTAAGTTGCTGAAAGATATTGAAAAGTTACTGAAAAAATCTATTCCATTAATGGCGATTGAAGGGTATGAACCAAACCCATCAATCAAAGCTGAGCCGATTCAAAAGCCTTCTCAGCGCAATGACCGTCGTTCTCCAGATAACCGTGGTGGTGAGCGAAGTAATAGCAATAAAGGTCATAGTCGTCCTCGTCGTCAAAATACAAGCGCGGGTAAAGGTCAATCTGAATCAGCTGGTTCTCCATGGAAAAGCGCTCAGAAGCGTGTTAGACAAGGGCGTAGTGAAAGCTAATGCGTGTACTGCTCGCTCCGATGGAAGGGGTACTTGATTCTCTGGTTCGCCGTTTATTGAGTGAGGTGAATGACTACGACTTGTGCATCACAGAATTTGTACGAGTTGTAGATACATTACTGCCTGCAAAAACGTTTTATCGGCTATGTCCGGAGCTCCAGTATGGCAGCCGAACACCCTCGGGAACATTAGTGAGAGTACAGTTGTTAGGTCAGTATCCCGAGTGGTTGGCTGAAAATGCCAACCGCGCGGTAGAGCTCGGTTCTTGGGGGGTAGATCTCAATTGTGGGTGCCCTTCAAAAACAGTGAATGGTAGTGGCGGTGGCGCGACATTATTGAAGCAACCCGACCTTATCTATCATGCCGCTAAAGCGATACGTGCCGCAGTGCCTAAAGAATTACCGGTCTCTGTAAAAGTTCGATTAGGTTGGGACAGTAGTCAATTTGCTCATGAAATTGCGGATGCTGTGCAACAAGCTGGGGCAACTGAGTTAACAGTGCATGGGCGTACAAAAGAAGATGGCTACAAAGCCGAATGTATTAACTGGCAGGCCATTGGTGAGATTCGCCAAAAATTGTCAATTCCAGTGATTGCGAATGGTGAAATCTGGGATTATGAAAGTGCTAAACGGTGTATGGAAATGACGGGGTGCGATTCAATTATGATTGGTCGAGGCGCCTTAAATACACCGAATTTGAGCCGAGTTATCAAACACAATGTCCCGAAGATGCCTTGGGAGCAGGTTGGCAAAATACTCTTTAAATATACAGAGTTAGAAAAACAGGGAGATACGGGACATTACCACGCAGCCCGTATTAAACAGTGGCTTAGCTATTTGCGTAAAGAGTATCAACAAGCCGACGTTTTGTTCTCTCAGGTTAGAGCTTTGAAAACAGCAGAGCAAATCGCAGATATCATTGCACATCATGTGGAATCGCTACCTGTCATGCCATATTAGAATTATGTGATTTGCTAAAATTTAAGATTAGGTCTTTAATTAACAGGTATGGTGATGATTTATTTCACATAGTGCTATCACCGTATGAAATAAAACATTTATGACATGCAACAAAGATAGAATGCTGCAGAGATAGAGTGCAACTGGATATTGGAGGCCTCAAATGGGCGTTATTGCTTGGATTATCTTTGGTTTAATCGCGGGTGTTTTAGCTAAATGGCTGATGCCTGGAACCTATCAAATGGGTTTCATTATGACCACGGTTCTGGGGATCGTAGGGGCCGTTGTTGGGGGATATATCAGTACATTCTTTGGTAAAGGTAAGGTAGATGGATTTAATTTTGGCAGCTTTATTGTCGCCGTTATTGGTGCCATCGTCGTACTATTCCTTGCAGGGATGTTTATCAAGTAGTTTTCTGAGAAAGTAAAAAAAACTGCTACCGCACTATAAATTATTTATTAAAGCCACATATTATGACGTATCGCTAAATAATGTGTGGCTTTAATTTTTCAATTTTCATACTGCGACAGTGCCTTAAACAGTAGAATGCGTTTTTAGGTTTATTACTCAGCGTTCCCATCAGTCACTTATTAATTATTATCTTCATTAAAATGACGTAATAGAAAAATGACGTTATTTATTTAATGCTTTTTATATTTACACTATAAGCGCAAAGAGAATAATTACATTCCCCCATACTTAAAAAGTAGCTATAGGGGGAATGAGTAAGATTAAGGTTCGATGGGTAAACCGTTGTCTTGACCCCATTGCGCCCAAGAACCATCATAGAGGCGAACATGAGAGTTACCGAGTAGCATTAAAGCCATTAAGACAACCGCGGCGGTCATGCCCGAGCCACACGTTGTCACTGTTGGCGCGTGGATATCGACATCATGCTCGGCAAAAATCGCTTTTAATTGTTCTGGTGATTTGTATTCCCCATTCTCCACTAATAAATCCCAAGGCACGTTTTTACTGCCGGGGATATGGCCCATTCTTAAACCTGGGCGCGGCTCAGGGGCTTGAGCAAGAAAACGCGCAGCGGCGCGAGCATCAACGATTTGAATCTTACCATCAGTTGCAATCTCCAACATTTGTTGTTGGTTCAGGGCATTGGCATTTTGCCTATCTGCAATAAAGGTTTGTGTTGCTGGTGGTGTAATTTTACCTGACTGTGTTGCAAAGCCTGCGGCTTTCCACGCGTTAATTCCACCCGCTAGGATTTTTACGTGTTTACAGCCTAATGTGCGGAAAGTCCACCATGCACGAGGCGATGAAAATAAGTTATTTTGCGCATAAATAATGACTTGGGTCTGGTTATTAATACCCATCGCCCCAACGGCTTGGCTAAATGTGGCTGCACTAGGCAGCATATGCGGTAAGTCGCTACTTTTATCTGCAATTTCATCTTGATTAAAAAATTGTGCATGTGGAATGTGCTCATCAAGATAGCTCTGATAACAATCATAGGGGGCGGTTGGCGGGGGGGTTGATGCATCAAGTACAATCAGATTGCTATCTGAAAGATGTGAATTTAACCACTCTGGCGTGACAAAATAATCGTTGTACATCATAACTCACCGTCCCGTTAGATTATTAATGGCTGATTACTGAATTTGATTAGGTGCAGGTAATACTGATGGCGATTGAGCCTGATTTTGTTCTAAAGGTGTCGTTGAGCGGGTATAAATATTCATCCCTGCTAACACAATTCCTCCGATAGAACTCAACGCGCATAAAGCGCACAGTGCGATGACGACTTTTTTCATTTTTATTAGCCTGATTAGATATGAAGAAGCCAAAGTATAACTGGATGGCAATAGCAAACAAGTTTTCAGGGAGATTTTCTTGCTTCGAATAGGTGTTTTGCGAAAGGCTTTCCAGAATTTGTGTATAATGGAAATTAATACAGTAGTTTTGCGAAGCGTTTCGCAAAAGATTAATTAGCAGCTTTTCTGCTTTTTCTGTGATTGGTTATCTTATCCTCTTTACTTGGTCTTCAGCGTATCTATGTCTCTGTCAAATAAAATCAAAGAACAAATAACTCAATGGTATAAAGGGTTATCTAATCAAATCGAGGGCTTTGTCTCTCGGGCACCTCAGCGCCAAATGATTGCTGAAGTGGCGAAAAATTTGTCAGATGCTGAAGGACGCCATTTAATTATTGAAGCCCCAACGGGCGTTGGTAAAACATTATCGTACCTGATTCCGGGGATTGCTGTTGGGCGTGAAGAGGGGAAAACCTTGGTGGTTAGCACTGCCAACGTAGCCCTACAAGACCAGATCTTCAGTAAAGATTTACCGTTGCTGAGTAAAATTATTCCTGATTTAAAATTCACGGGTGCGTTCGGGCGAGCTCGCTATGTTTGTCCGCGAAATTTAGAAGCGATTTGTGCCGCGGAAGGGGAGCAAATTGACCTAATGCTGTTAGTGGAAGACAAAACAGAAATTGCGAATAGTGAGGAAAGAGCTCAGTGCCAGCAATTACGTAATGATTTTCATAGTTTTGCTTGGGATGGGTTGCGAGATCATCATAAAAAGGCGTTTAGCGATAGTTTATGGCGTAAAGTCAGTACTGATAAAATGAATTGCCTTGGACGAAATTGTCAGTTTTATCAACGCTGTCCATTTTTTATTGCTCGCCGTGAAATTGAAGATGCCGATGTTGTTGTGGCTAACCATGCCTTAGTTATGGCGGCGATGGAAAGCGAATCGGTATTGCCCGATCCGAAAAAATTATTGCTAGTTCTCGATGAAGGGCACCATATTCCCGATGTCGCGAGAGATGCTTTAGAAGTCGAAGGGGAAATTACACTCGTTCAGCTTACCGCTCAAGTGGATAATTTTATTCACCATGTCGGGCAATACGTGGCTCAGTTTCGTCCTGCGAAACCGCCTAAGTTGGCAAATCCGGATAAGTTACAGCAGCATGCGGAAAAATTACGGGATTGTTTCCGAGATTTCTCATTGTTGGCGAATGGACTACTTCCTGAGACATCCAAAGAGTCAGAATACCTTTTCCCAATGGGAGTATTACCCGAAGCAATGCAGTTATGCTGCCAAGAGCTATTTAAGCTCACGGACGCGCTGCGCGGGTTATCTGAAGCAATTTTAAGCGATCTGACAGAGCAGACTGCGAAACAAGATATTGTGCGTCTGCATCGTTCAATTTTAGTCACGAGTCGAGCGATGGGTTATTTTGAGAATATGGCTAAATTATGGCGCTTAGCCTCGCTTGAACAAAGTTCTGGCGCACCTGTATCCAAATGGCTTAGCCGTCGATATGAAAAAAATCAGTCACGTATTTTTATGCATTGCGCCGGTATTCGAGTGAGCGAGCAGTTACAACATTTACTCTGGCGAAATGTTCCTCATATTGTCATTACTTCAGCAACATTACGCTCTTTGAACAGTTATTCACGTTTTATGGAGTTAACCGGGTTATCTGAAAAGAGTTATGACCGGTTTGTCACGCTGACTTCACCTTTTAATCATGTAGAACAGGGTAAATTAGTTATTCCTAAAATGAAGTATGAGCCAACGATGGCTCATGAAGCGGAACATTTAAAAGAAATGGCGACTTATTTTCGTCACCAATTTACGGAAGGAAATCACCATGGGGTGCTGATTTTATTTAGTAGCCAACGTGCGATGGATGGGTTTCTTGAGCATGTGAAAGATCTGCGATTACAGTTATTAGTTCAAGGTGATCAACCACGTTATCGCTTAGTTGAAACCCATTGTGAGCGTATTAAGCAAGGACAAAAAAGTGCCTTGATAGGCTTACAGTCATTTGCAGAAGGGTTAGATCTAAAAGGTGAATATTTAACTCAAGTGCATATTCACAAAATCGCATTTCCACCCGTAACGAATCCTGTGATTATCACTGAAGGGGATTGGTTAAAATCGTTAAAGCGCTATCCATTTGAAGTGCAAAGTTTACCAAGTGCTTCATTCAATTTGATTCAGCAGGCGGGGCGGTTGATTCGAAGCCATGAATGTTATGGTGAAATCATCATTTACGATAAACGTTTATTAACAAAAAACTACGGGAAACGTTTATTAAATTCGTTACCTGTTTTCCCTATTGAGCAACCCGATATGCCCACATCAGATAAGGCAGCACGATAAATAAATTGAGACCACCGAAGTGGTCTCATGGTCAATATATTGACTCTGTTTTACGACACTACTCAATATTGGCTTCTAATAACCACAGGAATTTATCTAGGTCGCGGGAAGCGGCAGTAAACATATCTGCGGTATTTTCATCTTCAACTTCATCAATCGCTTTGCGAATATCATTTGCCACAACAGCATAACGCTCAGCGAGTGCTTTTAAATGATCTTGGACTGAATGAATATCTAAAGGATAAGCTTCTAAGGATGTGAACTTATTTACTTGCTGTGATGTTCCGGTTGCCACACCACCGAGTTGAACAGCTCGTTCAGCAAACTCATCCAAGTGCCCAATGATGCTATCTCTAAAGCCATCCAACATTTCATGTATTGCAATAAAATTGAGTCCACGCATATTCCAATGTGCTTGTTTGGTGATTAAAGAAAGATCAGTGAAATGAATCACCATCATGTTTAATATACCGATAGTTTCTAGTTTAACGCTATCTTCAATATCATTACGGGTATATAAAAGGTCAGTTGAAGAGGTTTTAAATAATTTTGCAGTATTCATAGAATTTCCTCTCTTAAATATAAATTGATTCAATTATCTTGTCTGTTTATAAATATAGAGCGTAAAGCTAAGAATGTCATAAAGTCATTATCTATTACTTTAATAGGTAAATGAGTGAATTGTATTTATTTTAGATTTTGCCAATCAAATCTATCGTTGGTATTTTTCAAATAGATGAATATTACTTTACAAGCTAATGAAATAAAGGCTCTGCTAAAAAATAACATAATAAAAAGGCTAATAAATAAAATTATTAGCCTTGGTGATGGATGGTAAAAATCGGCAATATTTATGAGACTTTTTCAATCTTGGATTTAGGCACTGACGTTGAGGTTGATCCGATAGAGGCACAAACAATACACAGCAGCGCTAACCATTGAGTCATAGTCAAATGTTCTTGCAGGAAAACAATGCCTAAAAATGCGCCCATGCAAGGCTCGAGGCTCATTAAGGTACCAAATGTTTTTGCGGGTAATTTGGTTAACGCTATCATTTCTAACGTGTATGGGAATGCCGTGGATAGTATGGCAACTGCTAAGGCTAAAGGCAATATCGCTGGGTCAAACATGGCTTCAACCCCCGTTTGCATTAACCCAATCGGAAAGAAAATTAGCGCTGAAATCAGTGAGCCTACAGCAACTGTTGCAGCACCATAACCTGCACCAGCACGTTGTCCAAAGATAATATAAATAGCCCAGCAAACACCCGCGCCTAAAGCATAAGCAACACCAAGAAGGTCTAGGGAGTTAATGTTATCCCCAATAGGTAATAAGAAGAGTAAGCCGGTGATCACTAACCCTATCCATAAAAAATCAATAGGGCGGCGAGATGAAAACATTGCCACAGCGAGTGGACCTGTGAATTCAAGTGCCACTGCAATACCAAGAGGGATACGCTCGAGAGCTAAGTAAAATAAATAGTTCATCGTACCGAGAGACAAGCCATAAGCAAGTAGCGGAACTAATGAGCTTTTTCTAAAATTTAAACGCCAAGGTTTAAAAATGACACATAAAATAATAGTCGCTAATAGTAAGCGTAGACCCGTAACACCGGGAGCGCCGATAAGTGGGAATAATGTTTTAGCTAAAGAGGCACCACTTTGAATTGAGGTCATTGCCAGTAATAGCAAGCCTATTGGTAATAGTGGAAATGCACTCTTTTTAGTATCGGCAGACATGAATAAAAAACCTCAAAAAAACGATAGCAACGTGACAGGTAAAATGGGTAAATCTAAATAATAATGGTGGCCTGTTAGGATATTTACACTTAGCCAGCAAATTGACGTGAATTATCTCACAGAATTCATGCAGATTATATTGCTTTGTTAAATATGGAGTATTGACCATATTATTTAATATTAGAGAGTCACTAAGTTATAAATAATCAAATATTGTGAGTTGAGCTTCGTTGTGGGTGCCGTATAATTTCGCGCTGACAAGAATGATAATAGGTATGAAAGGTAGAACATGAAAAAAATTAAAAGTGTGGCGGTTTATTGTGGCTCTAGCATGGGCAATAACGACATTTATCAAAAACAGGCCATTGAATTTGCCAAAGAGCTGGTTAAACGTGATATCGCTTTAGTTTATGGTGGGGCGAGTGTTGGGCTGATGGGCACCATTGCAGATACAGTATTATCTTTAGGTGGGAAAGCGATAGGTGTAATTCCATCTCTCCTTGAAGAACGTGAAATATCCCATAAAAATCTGACTGAATTGTACAAAGTAGACACTATGCATCAGCGTAAAAGTAAAATGATTGAGCTTGCGGATGGATTTGTCGCCATGCCTGGTGGATACGGTACATTAGAAGAATACAGTGAAGTATTCACATGGAGCCAAATTGGTTTACACACTAAGCCTTGTGGATTGTTCAATATTAATCATTACTGGCAGCCGTTGATTGATATGACCAACAAAATGGCGGATGAAGGTTTTCTGCATGAGAAATATCGTCATATTGCGATTGTGGAATCTTCCCCAGCAGATTTATTAGATCAATTTGAGACATACATTGCACCGCCAGTAAAAACCTACGATTGAAAAGGGTGATGCAATGATCAGAACCGCAAAAAAAGAGGATTTATCAGCCATTCTTTCTCTCTATCAAATTTTATTTGCGGAGATGGCTAAGCTTGATAGTGAGCGCTTACAAGACGCGGAACAATCGAACGAGTTTGTTGAGAATGCAATTAATGACACTAAGTTTCATCTTTTAGTGGTTGATCATGAAGGTGAAATTAAAGGTTTTTGTATTGCTCAAAAACAGACCTCAGATCCTTATAGCTGTATTGTACCGAGGGATTTTGGATATATTTTTGATTTAATTGTCTCCCCAGATTTTCGTGGCGAAAGGGCAGGGAAAGAGCTCTTGGATGGAATGAAAGAGTGGGCAAAAAAGCAAAAATTTAGTCATTTAGAGCTTTCTGTATTAGCGCAAAACCATCAAGCTATTAAGTTTTATGAACGTGAAGGATTAACTGAGGTATCTCGCACAATGGGGATCTCGTTGTAATTTTTTAGGCTCTGCTTTTATGGGGAGCTTTTTCGCTATTTTCATTTTTAGATTGTGATTAACGGATACGATATCTAAATCGGTATCGTGGTTGACCTTATTCATGTCAGAAAACGTAGCGCGAAAATCAGCACAAGATCTAAACGCTGGATTATGGCATAATGCGCGGCTATTTATTCTAATCAGACTTCAAGTCGGCGGGAACAGGGCAAATAAGCCAGTCTCGGGGACGACTCTACAAAGATCAATTTAAGGCATCGCAGTGTTAACAACCAATAATATCACTATGCAGTTTGGCAGTAAGCCGCTGTTTGAAAACATTTCAGTAAAATTCGGTACAGGCAATCGTTACGGTCTAATCGGCGCAAATGGCGCGGGCAAATCTACATTTATGAAGATCCTCGGCGGTGACTTAACACCAACCGCAGGGAATGTCAGTACAACAGATCCAAACGAACGTCTGGGTAAATTACGCCAAGATCAGTTTGCGTTTGAAGAATTTACTGTGCTAGACACCGTTATCATGGGACATGCTGAGCTTTGGGATGTCAAACAAGAGCGCGACAGAATTTATGCAATGCCAGAAATGAGCGAAGAAGATGGCTATCGCGTTGCTGATCTGGAAGTGGCTTATGGTGAAATGGATGGCTATAGCGCGGAAGCCCGTGCTGGTGAGCTGTTACTAGGTGTTGGTATTCCGGTTGAGCAACATTATGGTCCGATGAGCGAAGTTGCTCCGGGTTGGAAGTTACGTGTGCTGCTGGCTCAGGCGCTGTTTGCGGATCCTGATATTTTGTTACTTGATGAACCAACCAACAACTTGGATATCGACACAATCCGTTGGTTAGAACAAGTCTTGAATGATCGTAACTGCACCATGGTCATCATTTCCCATGATAGACACTTTTTAAACACCGTTTGTACGCATATGGCGGACTTAGATTACGGTGAGTTGCGTTTATTCCCGGGTAACTATGATGAGTATATGATTGCGGCAACTCAAGCGAGAGAGCGCCTTTTATCCGATAATGCGAAGAAAAAAGCGCAAATTGCAGAGTTACAATCTTTCGTTAGCCGCTTCAGTGCTAACGCATCAAAATCCAAACAAGCGACTTCTCGCGCTCGTCAAATTGATAAAATTCAATTAGATGAAGTTAAAGCTTCTAGCCGCCAAAACCCATTCATTCGCTTTGAGCAAGAGAAAAAGCTGTTCCGTAACGCGTTGGAATTAGAAGCGGTAACCAATGGTTATGACCAAGGTCCATTATTTAAGAATGTGAACTTGTTATTGGAAGTGGGTGAAAAGATGGCGGTTATCGGTGCTAACGGTATCGGTAAAACAACATTCTTAAAAACGCTGGTAGGTGAACAACCGGCGACAAGCGGAACGGTAAAATGGTCTGAAAACCACAATATTGGTTACTATGCGCAGGACCATGCTGAAGATTTCGATACTGACCTGAATGTTTTTGACTGGATGAGTCAGTGGAAAAATGAAGGGGATGATGAGCAAGCCGTCCGCAGTATTTTAGGTCGTTTGTTGTTCTCTCAAGATGACATTAAGAAAAAAGTATCTGTATTATCCGGTGGTGAACAAGGACGTATGTTATTTGGTAAGCTGATGATGCAACAGCCAAATATTTTGGTTATGGATGAGCCAACTAACCACTTAGACATGGAATCCATTGAATCGCTGAACTTAGCGTTAGAAATGTATCAAGGCACACTGATCTTTGTTTCCCATGACCGTGAATTTGTCAGTTCATTAGCGACCAGAATCTTAGAAATTAAAGAAGATAAAGTGGTTGATTTTAAAGGAACGTATGACGAATATCTGAAGAGCCAAGGCGTTGTAATCTAATGACGTTTTAGGCAAAAAAATAGCCCCGCGAAGTTGCGTTCAGCGGGGCTATTTTTATTTTGGCAGTGAGATGCTGCTGAGAAATTAGTTTTTCTTCACGAACTCAGATTTCAGTTTCATTTGACCGAAACCATCGATTTTACAATCGATATTATGGTCACCTTCCACTAAACGGATCCCTTTCACTCGGGTACCGATTTTCAGCATTGAAGAACTTCCTTTCACCTTGAGATCTTTAATCACTGTAACAGTATCGCCATCAGCTAATAAGTTGCCATTAGCATCTTTTACGATGAGTTCATCAATGTCAGCAACTGGCTCTGCATCGTTCCATTCGTGCGCACACTCAGGGCAGATGTACATATCGTTGTCAGTATAGGTGTATTCGGACTGACATTTTGGGCAAGGAGGTAATGACATATTTATATTCTCAGTAATGACTCATACGGTCATAGTTCAAACCAGTGGGATACTCGTGTTCCCCGAAAGGGGGATAGTATAAGACCAAAGACAAGATAAACTTATTTTTAGGAATATTCCTAAATTTAAGCCGAGGGAAATGGCGAGAGAGTCCTCGCCATGGATTATGTTTAGGAACAAACCTCGCAGTTCGGATCTTTATTCAATTTAAATTGGCGAAAATCGAGCGTCATTGCATCAAATAGCAGCACTTTTCCAGTTGTTACGGTGCCATATTGAGTGAGCAATTTGATGGTTTCCATTGCCTCTAATGTACCAATTGTGCCAACAAGTGGCGCCATAACTCCCGCTTCCACACAAGTTAGGCTATTGTCACCGAATAACCGGCTAAGGCAGTGATAGCAAGGCATTCCATCTTCATAGGTAAATACAGAAAGCTGACCTTCCATACGGATTGCTGCGCCGGAAACGAAAGGGGTTTTATGCTTTAAGCAGATGCGGTTAAGTTGCTCGCGAATAGCGACATTGTCAGTACAGTCCAAGACCACCTCATGCCGCTGTACGAGTTCATTTAACTCAGGATCGTCCAATTGTGCATCAATGGTATCAATTTGTATGTGAGGATTGATTGCCACCAGTTGTGCTTTGGCAGAGTCGACTTTAGGTTGACCAATCGTTGCATCACGATGTAGGGTCTGCCGCTGTAAATTTGACAGGGAAACTGTATCAAAATCCACAAGTGTTAAGTGCCCAACACCCGCAGCTGCAAGGTATTGGGTTGCGGCGCAGCCAAGACCACCGAGTCCAATCACCAAAACGTTACTGGCTTTCAGTTTTTCTTGCCCGTCAAAATCAAAACCGCGTAGGATAATTTGGCGGTTATAACGCAGCATTTCTTGGTCAGTCAGTTCTTGCACAGTCGTTACTCACTTTTTAATAAGTAATTGAACATTTCCACATCAACAGTTTCGCCCACAGCCACTTTTCCTCGCTCACGTTCTAATACGATAAAGCAGTTTGCTTGGCTGAAGGAACTGAAAATATGTGAGCCTTGGTGCCCTGTGGTCGCAACTTGCAGCTGACCTTGTTCATTAACACTTAAAATTCCACGTTGAAAATCAAGGCGTCCAGGTGATTTTTTCAATGGAGTGGTGACAGGAACTTTAAAACGTACAGGCGCCTTCCATTGACTGTGACCCGATAAGCGAGCAATGAGCGGCTGAACGAGTTGATAAAAAGTGAGCGCGGCGGAGACAGGATTTCCAGGTAAGCCACAGAACCATGCTGAACTGAGTTTACCAAAAGCAAAAGGTTTACCTGGCTTGATGGCTAACTTCCAAAAGCCAATTTCGCCCAGTTCATCAAGAATTTGTTTGGTGTAGTCAGCTTCGCCAACTGAGACACCGCCGCTGCTGATGACTAAATCGGCTTTCTGGTTCGCTTCAATAAATGTCTGTTTTAATTTTTCTGGCGAATCGGGAATGACGCCGAGGTCTAATACTTCACAATTGAGCTTTTCTAACATCAAGCGCACAGCAAAACGGTTGGTATCATAAATTTGACCGTCCGCCAGTGGGCTGCCTACTGCTTGAAGTTCATCACCCGTTGAGAATACAGCGACTTTTAAGCGGCGATAAACGGTCACGTCGGCAATACCCAGTGAAGCAATCAAGGGTAACTGTGCTGTGGACAGTAACGTTCCCGCTGGAAATACGGCTTGACCCTGTGCAATGTCTTCACCCGCTTTGCGGATATTGTTACCGAGTTTAAAGGCTTCTGTAAAAACAATGCCTTGGTCAGTTTGTTCGGTCGCTTCTTGCATGACAACGGTATCAACACCATTAGGGATTGGTGCACCGGTCATAATACGTACACAGCTACCCGCCGGAAGTTTGCCTTCCATTGGATTGCCTGCAAATGATTTGCCGGCGACAGGCATGGGGGTTTTTCCATCCCAATCTGCGAAGCGGAAACCATAACCATCCATCGCTGAATTATCGAAAGGTGGAACGTTGATCGGTGAAATGAGATCTTCGGCAATAATACGTTGAGCAGACTCAGTGAGTGGAATGATTTCTGTGCTAGTCACGGTTGGGGTGTTAGACAGTAATTTTTCTAATGCAAGTTCTAGAGAAATCAAACCGTTAGTATGACACTGATCCATAAATCGTTACCTCTTAATCTTGTTATTGGCTTAGAACGCTCAAATAAATTTGCTAGCGGTATTATGGCAGATATAGCGCATTGGGTGAATGAATAGAAATTGATTGCTGATAGCTTTTAGGTGGATAGTTTAGCCTATTTGGGGGAGTTGATTGAGTCATGTTAATCAACGGCTATATTACAACGCGGTTTTTGCCAAAATATCGCAATCAAAAATACTATAATAAATAATGTTATTAAGTGGATTTAAATAATGAAATAGTTATTTAAATTGTAAGGAGTATTCTGGATCTATCTGTGCGGTTTCCTGCAAATATTTCATGCTATTGGTGGATGTAATGCTGGATTATCTGCACTTGCTGTTTTAGAGTACCGCGCACACCTGCATTTTTATAAAAATAGCGTTATACCATCTGTGGAGGATCCCATGTCATCTCTGAGTAAAGAGGCCGAATTAGTTCATGCTGCTTTGGAAGCAAGAGGGCTTGAAACCCCGCTGCGCATCCAGCCAAAATCAGGTGAAGAGCGTAAGCAACTGATTGAAGGGCATATGACCGAAGTCATGAAGTTACTGAACTTAGATTTAACTGACGATAGCTTAGCGGATACTCCGCGCCGTATCGCGAAAATGTATGTGGATGAAATTTTTTCGGGTCTTGATTACGCCAATTTCCCTAAAATCACATTAATTGAAAATAAAATGAGTGTGGATGAAATGGTGACAGTGCGTGATATTACACTGACTAGCACGTGTGAACACCATTTTGTCACTATTGATGGTAAGGCAATTGTGGCTTACATTCCAAAAGATAAAGTGATTGGCTTATCAAAGATTAACCGTATTGTGCAGTTTTTTTCACAACGGCCACAAGTCCAAGAACGTTTAACCCAACAAATTTTAGTCGCACTACAAACTCTGCTGGGCACGATGAACGTTGCGGTTTCTATTGATGCGGTTCATTACTGTGTTAAAGCCCGCGGTATTCGTGATGCCACGAGCGCAACAACGACCACATCGTTAGGTGGATTGTTTAAATCAAGCCAAAATACACGCCAAGAATTTCTACGTGCGGTTCGCCATCTCTAATTTATGACATCCACCGTTTCGGTTGCCCCTAAAAGCCGTATTGGGCAACTTGATACAGTACGTGGCATCGCTATTTTAGGTATTTTATTACTGAATATCTTTGGATTTGCGTTGCCACAAGCGGCCTATCTTAATCCCTATTACACGTCTGAAGTCTCATCATCTGATGCGATGGTTTGGGTGTTTTTTAATCTTTTCTTCCAAGGGAAATTTCTGGGTATTTTTTCCTTACTGTTTGGTGCAACGCTAGGGCTTCTGCTTTATCGTCCAGTCTTATGGCAGCGTAGTCGATTAATCATTTTAGCCATGATTGGGCTAATTCATGGTATTGGATTCTGGGATGGCGATATTCTTCTTGCTTATGCCCTAACCGGGTTAATCGCAATAATGCTGCTGCCTCTTTACTCAGCCAACACACTATTAAAAATTGCCACTGCAATCTATTTGATTGGATTGATAATTTTGTTTGTAATTGGTAGCAGTGTAGTGGATACCTCTTTCTGGCAAATTACGCCTGATCAAGCATTTCTTGATGCTTGGCAACACCGTGCTGGAGGGATGGCTGGGATAAGTTATCGTGCTGGCGAAGTGGCGACGATGATTGAGTTGCTTGTTATCCAATATGGTTGGCAATTGCTGGCTATGATGATTTTAGGGGCGTTGTTGCTGCGAAATGGCTGGCTAAAAGGGCAGTTTACGGAGCGGCATTATCGGAAAATGTCCATTTACTTTATTGTCCCCACTGTTTTGATTCAGTCGGTAGCGCTTTATTTCCAAAGCCTTTTTGGGTGGCGTTATTTCGATACGTCGATTGTCGGCTATATCATTAATGAGCTTATGGTTCCTCTACAATCGCTGGGTTACATTGCCTTGGTGTATGGATTTTGGGGGCGCTTTAGTCAGAGCATTTTCGCAAAAGCTTTACAGAATATAGGGCGGATGGCGCTGAGTAATTATTTACTTCAAACTTTGATTTGTACTACTATTTTTTACCATTTAGGGTATTTCTATCAGTTTACTCGCCTAGAATTATTGCTATTTATCCCACCAATTTGGGGGATAAACGTGCTGTTTTCTTATTGCTGGTTACGTTTTTTCAAGCAAGGTCCCGTTGAGTGGTGTTGGCGACAATTAACAGACAAACTGTTTTATCTTTTTAGCCGCCATCAAGGGATTAATTGAGTTTGTTGATTTCTTCAGGGGTTACCGCAGGGTAGCCTTTAGTGCCATCAGGCATTTTTATTGGCGCAGGAATGGATTCTTGTTCCCCTAAAAATTTCGGTTCACGCTGGAGAATATAGAGATCAGCCAGCGCCCCTAAACGTGCAAAAACTTCACGAACTCGAACTTTAAACATACCTTCAGGCGTGGGTACTGCTAAACATTGGGCATCAATCCCTTTGTGTTTAGCGATAAATAATGCTCTTTCACAATGGAAACGTTGGGTAATAATCGTGAAATTATCTGTGTCGAATACTTTTTTCGTACGGACAACAGAATCCAACGTTCGAAACCCTGCAAAATCGAGCACAATTTTTGACGCTGGTACACCTGCTTTGATGAGATCTTTACGCATAGCAATAGGCTCATTGTAATTATGAGCGCCATTGTCACCGCTGAGGAGCAAATACTTTACTTTTCCGCTATGGTAAGCATCTGCAGCACCTTTAATCCGATAAGTGTAATAAAGATTCGTGGCTCCAGAGGCATAATATCTAGATGTACCGAGAACCATCCCTACATCGCGGGCAGGGAGTTGCTCTATATCTTCATAGATATAGGGCGCGGTTTCCCAACTGATCCAACGGTCGAGTAAAATAACAGTGGCGAAAGCTATCCCTGCCAGTATTAATAGACCATAAAGCAGACGTTTCCTCATGTCCTCGCCTTGAATAATTAATGCCTATAATAATTAGTAGTATCAATTAATAGGCTACTTGACTTAATTTCGTGACGCAAGTCGCGTAACGTAAAATCATGTCAATATGGCCGTAATATTTCCGTTGATACCACAGATTAGATTGGCGGTATTAGATTGGAAAAACAATCAGATACCGCTGGTTCATTTATTCGTTGGGTATGGCTCCAAAGCATAACAATGGGCTGATGATGCTCCTATCGACGGATTGTTGCTTATTAATCACGTAAAATGATTTTGGATAGGTAACCACCCACGCATTTTTGGTTTCCGCTATTCCCTGAATATATTCACCTTTCGTTGGAATCGGTAGCACATTTTGGATATTTAACGTTTTTAAACTCGTAGTGACTAACGGAACTTGAGCTTTACTCGGATATTGTGGCAAGTAATAAGCTTGGGTTAATGCCGTATTGATACCATATTGACCATACTGAATATCGTTATTATTGCCACACCAATGATATTCTGTGATAGCCGACGTTGGTGTATTAATATTAGCGAAAACAAAGCGATTATCCATGACCATCCAAACGAACTGGCTATCAGGGGTAAAATAGAAACTTCTGACTGCATCGTTATAGTTTTCGACCGTAAACCAAGGTTTTTCACTAAAAGTGAGCGTTTGTGTGTTTAAGAGATAAGCGGCTTGAGTCACATTATCATATAACGCTAAATGATTTTCATCGGGTGAAAGTGCTGCTGGCATTTGGACACCAAACGCACCTTGATATTCTTGGCTATCAGGAAACGATAATTTTTTCTCAACGGTATTATTCGAAAGGTTAAGCACTGCGATGCTGTTTTCTACGCCGCTGGTTACAAAGGCTCTAGGGCTGTTTTTCATCACATAAATTTGGCGTGGAAAGAAATTGGTTTCGATATTGGCTTCTACTTTTTGCGTCGCGATATCAATAACACTCACACTGTTTGGTTGCAGCGAGGCAACATACAGTTTTTTCCCGTCGGCACTCAGTGCTGCGCCGTAAGCGCCCATACCACGACAGCGATTGGAGCTGCACCCAGTATCATTTTGTGGGAGAGGAAGCTTGAGAGTAAACAGCAACTCCCAATCGTCGTTTGCAGTAGAGTAAGCACTAACTAGGTTGGCTTCTTCATCAGTGATAAAGATTCGCTGGTGGGCATCGTCACTGAGAATAAAACTGGGCTCAATTAAGTCTGGAGCTTGAACCATGAGACCTGTGATTTGATTTTCTGATAATGGCGTTGGAAGGGTGCTTAACTCTTGTTCCGCCGCTTTTTCTATCTCAATTTTTGCGTGAGCTGCTTTGGCTGAGTTTATCTCTTTATCTAATTCTTGGTAGATAAACACTCGTTCAGCCAACAGATCTTCATCGGTTGAAAAAGAGTATTGATGGATGATGAGCGCTAAAATGCCACCCATGATTAATACGACGAATAAATCTAATAGGCGTTTTTTCTTAGGAATTAAGACAAAAGTAAAACCAATGATGGCACCCGTAACCGCCCCACCAATATGTGCTGCATTGTCGACGCCAGATTGAATCCCGTTAATTAGGGTTAATGCGATCATGGCGATAATATTATAAAGCGGGCGTTTGAGGGTATCGCGAGCATTTTTAGTCAGATCAGGGTTATTGAGCTGTTTCAAAAGTGCAATCACCGAGGCAGCGGCGAGTCCCATGATTGCCCCAGAAGCGCCCAAACTGACAGTAATATAGACGGTGTTATCATTCTGTAGCAGGCTGCTCCATGACATCATATCAAAGCGGCGCGTTGCGCTGTTTAAAGCTTCTTGATATTGCCAAGCTGCACTCACAAACGCACCGACAATCCCAGCAAACAGATAGATAGCAAGGTAACGTAATTTACCAAAAGCGCGTTCACACTCAATACCAATAACGAGCAACGCAAGGGTATTTAGCCCGAGGTGGAGCCAGCCAGAATGTAGCACCATGCTGATAGGGTAACGCCACCAGTCTCCAGTAAGGGATAGCTGATAAACGTTTGCCCCGAAAAGCAGCAAATTATATTCCTGTGATTCAAGAGGCGCGGCAAAATTAAGTTGGTAAAAATAGACTCCAATATTGAGGAGTGCAATAAACAGCGTGAGTGCAATTGCCCAAAGGGAAAACTTAGGCGGTGGGGGCACGGATTCGGGTGTTATTGGTGATGATTCCGTGGAGACTGGATGAGTTGGCTCTGACATGAGCAAGTCCTATGCAAATAAGATATGGTTTTATCTTAAATAACTCTGATGGCTATCTCAATCGCAAGTTATAGAAACTCGACACTTTCAGACAATGTTGAAATAAAGAAAATAAGAGAAAATAAAAAAGAGCACCAAAGTGCTCTTTTATGAAGTAAAAACAGGTAATTAGAATGAAGTGCGCTTATAAGTCCGGTATTCTGGTTTCCAGAAATTGTGCTCAATCGCTTCATTTAAAGCTTCATCTGATGTCATGGTTGCCACACCTTGAACTTGTGCTTCTTTCGCCACTTGCTTCGCAATCACTCGAGAAACATCTTGGATTTCAGATAACAGTGGCAGCAGTGGACCTTCACCCTTTTGTGCCAGTGGAGAGCAACTGGCCAATGCACGGCTTGCGACCATCAACATGCCATCGGTTACACGTTTTGCTCCGGATGCAATTACACCTAAACCAATACCAGGGAAGATGTAGGAGTTGTTACACTGAGCAATAGGGAAAATTTGTTCTTTATAAGATACTGGCGGGAACGGGCTACCCGTTGCCACTAGCGCCTGTCCTTCAGTCCAGTTGATAATATCTTCTGGGCGCGCTTCAACACGGGATGTCGGGTTAGATAATGGCATCACGATTGGGCGAGGGCAGTGTTTGTGCATCTCTTTGATGATCTCTTCGGTGAAGAGACCTGCTTGACCAGAAACACCAATGAGAACTGTTGGTTTCGCGTTGCGTACAACATCTAGCAGTGAAATAGAGTCACTGTTGACATCCCAATCTTGTAAATTAGCACTGTTTTGCGTCAATTTGCTTTGGAAATCCAGTAAGTTTGGCAGTTTGTCTGTCAGTAATCCGAAGCGGTCAACCATGTAGATGCGTGCACGCGCTTCTTCATCGCTCAAACCTTCTGATTTCATCTGGGCAATAATTTGTTCTGCGATACCACAGCCCGCGGAACCCGCACCCAAGAATGTGACGCGCTGGTCACTCAGTTTGCTTCCCGCCGCATGGCTGGCGGCAATTAAGCTACCCAGAGTGACGGCGGCAGTGCCTTGAATATCATCGTTAAAGCAGCACAGTTCGTCGCGATAGCGATTTAATAATGGCATCGCATTCTTCTGTGCAAAGTCTTCAAATTGCAGCAGCACATTTGGCCAGCGGCGTTTTACGGCTTGGATAAATTCTTCAAGAAACTCATCATATTCCTCGCCAGTAATACGCGGGTGACGCCATCCCATATACAGAGGGTCATTCAGGCGTTGTGGGTTGTTGGTACCTACATCAATAACGACTGGTAAGGTATACGCAGGGCTAATCCCACCACAGGCGGTGTACAAAGA
The DNA here is from genome assembly GCF_028479485.1 of Providencia sp. PROV209. Classification (NCBI taxonomy): domain Bacteria; kingdom Pseudomonadati; phylum Pseudomonadota; class Gammaproteobacteria; order Enterobacterales; family Morganellaceae; genus Providencia; species Providencia sp. PROV209. Next base: position 64,058 of record NZ_JAMPNR010000020.1, read on the forward strand.
TAATTTACCGATTGGAATACCCATACCACCGATACCTTGGTCACCTAAACCAAGAATACGTTCGCCATCTGTCACAACGATAACTTTTACGTTCTGTTTAGTTGCGTTTTGCAGCATGTCATCGATGTATTCACGGTTTGGATAAGAGATAAATAAACCACGAGCACGGCGATAGATATCGGAGAAATGTTCACAAGCCTCACCCACGGTTGGGGTGTAAATGAGCGGCATTACTTCCGTTAAGTGAGCATCAATAAGGCGGTAAAATAGGGTTTCGTTGGTATCCTGAATATTACGCAGATAGATATGCTTATCAATATCTGTTTTAAAATCAATTAATTGGCGATAAGCGCGTTCAACTTGTTCTTCAATAGTTTCAACTTGTTCAGGCAGTAAGCCATACAAGTTAAAATTAGCGCGTTCTTCTTCTGTGAAGGCGCTTCCTTTATTCAGTAAAGGAAATTCGAGTAAGATTGGACCAGCGTAAGGAATGTATAGGGGACGTTTTGTTTCGTGTTCATGTTCCATGAAATATCACTCTTCGGACGATTAGTAAGCAACAGTCAGGTTAGATCCTAAGCTAAACAAAAAATATGTACAGTAAATAATGCTACAAAACAGTTAAATTTTTTACTGAATATTATGGTTTATATGATAAGGAAATTATCTACAGAAGGGAATTTTAGACGGGATTTGTTTTACTATTACAACGAGTGGATCACGCTTATTTAAGTTCGCCGATGCTTTTATCACGATATCAATCTTTTCAACGCAGTATATCATTTTGTTATAGGTTAAATTAATTTAACTGTTCAGTGGAAAATCAGTGCTTATGGTGCGGTAAGTCGGTAGATGCTGATCCTGCTAAATATATTTTTATATATCATATATTGTCGCATGTTTTTAATTCATTTATGTTTTGCTTCTTATTTAAATAATTAATTATTGATGGTGTTTATGAAAAAATATCTTGCATTTATATTTTTAATTTTCTCCTTGCAAGCTCAAAGTATAGAGCCTAAAGATAATAATCAAAGCATATTTAAATTAATTGTTCATGAATATATGAGAGTGACTATGGAGGAATATAAAAATCCATTATCAAAAGAAACTCGAGAAAAATATAATTATGAATTGTCTTTAGCATATGCAAATTTCTTGAAAAATTGGTTTGAATTAAACGGAAGTAATAATATTAGAACGAAAGATATTAAATTCCATGAAGCTGTTGTTATTCATGAAAATGGGCATAAGGCATCAGAAATACCCTATGATGCTTGGTTTTTTGCTGATATCTATGATGTTTTAAATGAGGCTGATAGAAATAAACTTTGGAATGAAGTTTTAGATTTAATGTCTGGAAACCAAGGAAAGCAAGAAGCAAAAGTGTTTATTAACCTATGGTTAAAAATGAAATCAGAAGCAAAAAGTGAAAATGCGAAAAATTGTGAAAAAAGCCAACGATGGTTAAATAGAATGAGAAAAATCCCCTTGGTTATTGAAATAGAAAAAACTCTAAAAAAGGTAGATGAAGGTTTTTATCGTAAAAATAAATATCCAATCTAAATTGGGGTTTAAATATGAAAATAAAATTTATTTTTTCTATATTTATCTTGTTAATTTCAACTCTATCAATGGCAGATAATCGCCCCGGTTTTATTTGTGGACGGTTTAATGGGAATATTGTTGAGGTACCTAGAAATTATGTTTATTTTATCGCTGAATATGAGGGGTATAGTTATTTTGATCGTAGAGCAGTAAAAAATAAAGAAGGGTGTGATGCTAATTTTACAATATTACCTTTACGGGTGACATGGCCGGAAATGCATCCTGTCGATAGAATGAAGCCAGATCTAAATGAAGAGGAGATACGCATATCGGTGATACCAATGACGAATAGTACAGCGTCAATGAACATGTTTAAAGATAATTCAATTAATGAGGATTTTTTTAGTAAAAGAAGTGATGTTTATTATGATGATGAACTTGATTTATATTTCGTTGAGCAGGAAGAAAATATTTTAATAAAGAATGAAGTTGAACCTTATATAATGAAAAGGAGGATTTATTGGTCTGAAAATAAAAATGAAGTAATGAGTATTATTCGTTGTGATTGGGTTCAAATAAAAAACGAATATTACTTTTGTGATATTAATGCACGCATTCCGGAAATTGATGCTTCTATTCAAGTAAATATAAAGTGGAATCAAATGCATCAGTGGAGGAAAATTTTATTGAAGTCAAAAGGATTTGTAATAATTCATCTTAAATAGAAAAGGATTTTAAATGTCAAATAATACAAGATACAGTGCTAGTAGGGTGTTTACAAAAAATGATCTCATTACGATTAAAAAACTATTAAGAGAAGATAAAAGTCCGAAAAAAATGTATCAGTATCTAGCGAATAAAGGTGATAGATATGCTTTATTTGCAGGAGTAGATGGAAGTGAGTCGGTTTTTTGGGTATGGATTCCCTGTATTTTCCTAGTGAAGACTCATCATGGAATGATGAAGACGCCAGAAACAAGGATTTTAAAGAAATAGATTTTAAACTAGCGAATGAATATTTAAATTTACTTGAAAGTAAACTTATTAAATCTGATGGTGAAATTATTGAAATATTGGATGTAAATTATGAGGAACTAATTTTAATTAATATTAAAGCTTGCTCTGAAAGTCGATTTAATATTGAGGATTGGTATTTATATGCAGTGTTTGAATCGCTTTCACCAAATGAAAGAAAGGGATTCTGGACTCATAGACTAAACTCTAGTACTGAGTTCAAAGAACAAGTTAATCATCATTATAAAACATTTGAGATGATGATTAAAAATATATGGTAAGTGATGATACTAACAAAGAGATGCTAAAGTCATGGCTGACTAGGAAGTTCTATATTTCAATGTATAGAACATTAAGTGATTCACAATTCGATGAACTTGATAAGATAAGAAATTCTGAATCAGAATTATCCATACTAATGAAAGATGTCATGGGCAGTATAAAAACAAATGAAAGGGTATTAGGTGATGTCGTTCCTTGGGTATTTAATGAAGTTGATGCTGATGAAATTCTGACTGAGGATGCTCTCTTATCAATGGGGAGTAGGATAAATGAAAATATATTATTTTGGGAAACGAAAGAAGAAAAATTAAAATTTTTAATAAATGAAGTTCATACAAATAGACATAATCGTAGAAAGAAACGATCTGTATTGTTTGATAATAATGAAAAAATTAAATTTGAATTAAACTTACAAGAAGCTAAAGACGTTATTGAAGAAATGAAAATAACAGAGAATCCGCAGGTTTTATATAACTATCTTGAAGCCAATGGTGAGCGATATGGAGAAATCCCTAATGGCCTTATTAGAGGTGACTCTTATTCAGGGAAAATGGCAACAAATTACTTAATTGAAAAAGCAAAGCAGCATAATATTATTTTAGATCATAATGATTTAAAAAGAATACAACTTAGTGTGGCATTAGAAACAGGGAAAAAATTACTTAATAAGTTTAGGGATGAAAAAACGACAGTTTTGCGTAAAAAATTTACTATTCATGATATTGAAGATATACATGATAAAGCACTCATGAGTGAAAAACTACCTAAAGAGGCATGGACATTATCAATCCCATTAAAAATTATCCCCCTAAAGGAATATGATGAAATATACTCTGAAATGTTATTAAATTCAGGGAGTAATCAAAGTGAGGTTGAGTATGGTCTTTACTTAATGGATAAAATGATAATAAGCATTAAAAATAATCCTTCTAAAGAAAGGTTTAATATGTTTTTAGAATGGGCTAATACTGTATCGACAGTAGATAATATGATAGAAACGGGATCTGTCTTTGGTGAATACCTTTCGGAAAGAGGAACTACACTCAAGGAATATATAGCGGTTAAATATAATGAATTGAAAGCAGTTATACCTCAAAGTGATTTAGATATTTATGGGGTATCTAATCCAGCATTAACAACTAAAATTCAGCCTATAAATAGGGAAGATATATCCCCTCCATCAACTAACTACCCCCATAATATGGTCGATAAATCGATAATGGAAAATATCTATCCAAAAGTTGAACCTGATAGAGAATTAGCACCGATGACAACAAACCTGCTTGATATAATAAAACCTGATAATGCGCAAGCGCCAATAAATCATTATCTAGAACGACCAAGTGTTGTCTTACCTGGGACTGATGGATTTAAAGATTTTCCTGAAGATAGAATTCAACATAGTCATCACTTTGAAAATATGATTGGGCACCTTAGTGACCATATGTCCTCCATAAACCACTCAACAAGCTCTTTTGATAGAGATTTTAGAATCCCACAAGCACCGAGCATACCTGAATTTAACTACAGTGGCGGCTATAGTAGCTCGTCATCCAGATTTTCATTTTAATTATTATTAACACTCAATAACGTTTCAATAAAAAACGGCGGTTATTGAAGTTGATAAACTCACAATAACCGCCGTTGTAATCTTAAAATTTTGAATCTGGCTTAAATAAAATAACGTTTAAATGGACTCATCCAAATAAATGTGTTCCACTTTTTGGCAACCCAACGCGTGCAAGGTATTTTCCGTAGTACACCACTGCTGCACCGTTGCATCTTGTTTTTCCACCAACACCGCTTGCTCAATAGCATGAATATCTTTACCCGCTAAATTCACCATAATTAGCGCTGCTTGTAATGGTGGTAAGCTCGGGTTAAATGCAGCATTTTCGGCGTAACGACCTGTAAACAGAGAGCCATCTTTTAACTGCACGGCTATACCAGAGTGAGATTCACTGTACGGTGCATGGGATTGATTAGCGGCTTCAGTCGCTGCGGAGAGTAATCTATCGCGACTTTGGTTTTTATACCCATGATCCACATTATCGAGTAGCAATGTAGTGATATTCAGGTCTGATGGACCAAAAGAATCTGGCAAATAATCATGAAGCGTCGCAGCTTGGCGTTTTGGTAAATGCACCATAATCTTACCGCCTTCACGCAGTTCATTCATAAATTGTCGGCAGTGACCGCAAGGCGTGTAGTTCACGGTAATGGAGGTTAATTGCTTTTCGCCTTTTAACCATGCATGAGTAATGGCACATTGTTCGGCATGAATCGTTTGCCCAATAGAAACATGGTTAAATTCCATATTTGCGCCGAAATAGAGATTACCACTGATCCCGCAAGCGATTGCGCCTACATTAAAGCGAGAAATAGGTGTGACAGCGTAAGCCGCAGCGAAAGGTAATAATGAAAAAGCGAGTTCACTGTCCGTGCATCCACTCTCAGCTTTAATTTGCTTTACTTGCTCAGCGGTTAACATGGCTGAGAAATCGGGTTTGTCCATAATCGGTTTTAGGACAGACTGTAACTTTTCTGGAAGTTCGGCCCAAGCGGCCTTAAATCTTGAATGCATGAGTAACCCTCCCTATTTAATTGTTTTCATTCTATTCAATTCATAGGGGGATTGAATGTGACCGTGATCACTCTGTTATTGTAATAGATGAAACAAATTCATTAAATGAGAGATGTATCTCAAGTTTTTGCATTAAAATTTGCATAAGAGAGGTAAGTAACCTCTCTTATTGATTCAGTTTAGCTAAATAAGTGAAGAATAACAGGGAAGATAAACGGTGCGAGCAGAGAGGTAATCACCCCGCAGGTCATTAACGCTAATGAACTGTATGCCCCTTCAATGTAGTTAATTTCTGCACAACGCGCAGTTCCCAAGGCATGAGAAGCGGTGCCCATCGCTAAGCCTCGTGATGCGTGGGTGCGAATACGCAAAACATCAAATAGGCTATGGCCAAACATTGCACCTAAAATACCCACAAAAAGTACGCAAGCGGCGCTGATTGCTGGGATTCCTCCAACTGAATCGGCAACTGCCATGGCTATCGGTGTTGTGACCGATTTAGGTAATACAGATCCTGCAATATCGGGTGTTGCGCCAAGCCACAGTGCAATCGCGGCTCCACTAAACATAGCAACGATACTTCCCGCAAAGCAGATACTAAACAGGGATTTCCATTGTGCACGGATTTGATGCATTTGTTCGTAGAGTGGAAAAGCAAGAGCAACAACAGCGGGTTGTAATAAATCATTCAACAATCGGCTTCCCGCAAAATAATGCTCATAAGAGGTATTGGTCAAAACCAGCAGCGGAATAATAATGGCGATTGTTAGCAATAATGGATTCAGAATGGGCAATTTGCACTTGATAGACAGCGCTCTTGCCAAGTAGAAAACAACGATAGTTAATGGTAGTGACCACCAAATATGTTCTAACATCACTCTTTCCCCTTTGTTTTATCGCTATTCATTGTTGAAGAAATCGGCTCTTCAGGGGGAAGTGGGACTTCATCGGGTTTAACACCTACGATAGGGCGTTCTTTATGGACATAGTTGGAGCTAACCGCGACAACGATCATGACAATCAAGGTGCTGGCAACGCAGGAAACCACAATGGGGATCATTTGTTGGCTGAGTAAATCATAATAATTCATAATTCCCACTCCAATGGGAACGAATAAAATAGTCATGTTTTTCAGCAAGATGCTACAGCCGGGTTGAGCCCAATGAGCGGGTACAATTTGCAAAGCCAGTAGTACAAACAGCAGCAACATTCCGACAATACTGCCGGGAATGGAAAAAGGAAGCAGCGTGGAAATCACATTTCCGATAATCAGGCAGAGGTAAAGTATTGCGAAGGCTCGCAAATATTGCCATCCGGTGTTCAATACTTGTTTTAATGACATGGGACTTGTCCTATTACTCGACAGGCATTCATCATACAATTAACTTTAAAATTGTGCCAGAGATCACAAATAAAAACCCATAAAAAAACGGAGCTCACTGAAGTGGCTCCGTTTTATATTGATATGGTCTAAGTTTGTCGTTCAATTTCTCGAACGACAATCCATGACTTATTTAACTTGCATACCTGGTTGCGCACCATTATCTGGGCTCAGTAAGTAAATATCTTTACCACCAGGACCTGCCGCCATCACCATACCTTCGGAGATACCAAAGCGCATTTTACGTGGTGCAAGGTTAGCCACCATCACCGTTAAACGACCTTCCAAGACTTTTGGATCAGGATAAGCACTGCGGATACCAGAGAACACTTGGCGAGTCTTTCCACCGATATCTAACTGTAATTTTAGCAATTTATCTGAACCTTCAACGAATTCTGCTTGCTTGATTAACGCAATACGTAAATCAATTTTAGCGAAATCATCGAATGTGATGGTCTCTTGAATAGGATCATCCGCCAGAGGACCGGTCAGCTGTTTAGCTGGCTGAGCACTTTGCTTGGACGCTTCTACCATCGCTTCTGCTTTTGCTAATTCAATACGGTTAAATAACGCTTTAAATGGCGCTACATCGTGGTTCAGTAGTGGTGTGTTGATGGCATCCCACGTTAATTCAACTTTCAGGAACTCTTCCACACGCTTGGTTAAGCTTGGCAGAATTGGTTTCAAGTAAGTCATTAATACGCGGAACAGGTTAATTCCCATTGAGCAAATATCTTGCAGCTCTTGGTCTTTGCCTTCTTGCTTCGCGACGACCCAAGGTGCTTTTTCATCCACATAGCGGTTAGCAATATCAGCTAATGCCATGATTTCACGGACTGCTTTACCGTATTCGCGGTTGGTGAAATCGTCACCGATGACTTTTGCAGCATCGACAAATTGTTGATATAGCTCGGGTTCTGCAAGGTTTGCAGATAATTTGCCAGCAAAACGTTTAGCAATAAAGCCCGCGTTACGCGAGGCTAAGTTCACCACTTTGTTAACGATATCGCTGTTCACACGCTGTACGAAATCTTCCAAATTCAAGTCGATATCGTCGATGCGTGAAGAGAGTTTTGCTGCATAGTAATAACGTAGGCAGTCAGCATCGAAATGGTCTAAGTAAGAGCGAGCGGTAATAAATGTACCGCGAGACTTAGACATTTTTGCACCATTAACGGTGACATAACCGTGAACAAACAAGTTAGTTGGTTTACGGAAGTTACTGCCTTCTAACATTGCTGGCCAGAACAGGCTATGGAAATAAACGATATCTTTTCCGATGAAATGGTAAAGATCGGTTTTTGAATCTTTATTCCAAAACTCATCAAAGTTTAAATCGCTGCGTTTGTCACACAGGTTTTTAAACGAGCCCATGTAGCCGATTGGCGCATCCAGCCAAACGTAGAAATATTTACCCGGTGCATCGGGAATTTCGAAACCAAAATACGGGGAGTCACGGGTGATATCCCACTGTTGTAAACCAGATTCAAACCACTCTTGCATTTTATTCGCGACTTGTTCTTGCAGTGCGCCAGAGCGAGTCCATGCTTGCAGCATGTCGCTAAATGCAGGGAGGTCAAAGAAAAAGTGTTCAGTTTCACGGATAACTGGGGTTGCACCTGAAACCACTGAGCGTGGGTTAATCAGATCTGTTGGGCTATAGGTTGCGCTACAGACTTCGCAGTTATCACCGTATTGATCTTCCGCTTTACATTTCGGGCAAGTACCTTTTACGAAACGGTCAGGCAGGAACATGCCTTTTTCTGGGTCGTAAAGTTGTGAAATGGTCTTATTCTTAATGAAACCATTGTTCTTTAACTTGCCATAAATCAGTTCTGATAACTCTTTGTTCTCTTCGCTATGGGTTGAGTGGTAGTTATCGTAGCTAATCTGGAAACCAGCAAAATCGTCCTGATGCTCTTGGTTCATTGCAGCGATCATTTCTTCAGGCGTAATACATAGTTGCTGAGCTTTTAGCATGATCGGTGTTCCGTGCGCGTCATCAGCACAGATGAAATGAACCTCTTTGCCGCGCATTCGCTGATAACGGACCCAAATATCAGCCTGAATGTGCTCCAGAATATGACCGAGATGGATTGAACCGTTAGCATATGGTAACGCACAGGTTACCAGTAATTTATTCGCGACTTGAGACATAGTAACTTTCTTACTTCCATTATTAATAAAGGGTCTTTGATGTTAACCGATCAATAAAAATGTCGCTAGGGCAATAAAATATTAATCGGCAATTATTGGGAAAAAATGCTAGGTGGAAACAAATTTTTACTGTTTGTGGTTTTTCATTCGCTAGGCGGTCACTATTTTTTGCGTTCTCTGCTATCATGCAACGTAGTCAAAAATGTGTAGTTACAAAAAAGAAAATAAAGGAGCCGGGATGAACGATAAATCCCCCGAGCAGAACAAACCAGAACTGCTGACTGAACAAGTCTCCACTGTTTTGGCTTCATTTACACACCCAACTCTCAAGCGCAATCTGATTTCAATCAAAGCATTGCATCGTTGTGCGCTGTTGGACAATGTGTTGCATGTCGAACTCGTTATGCCATTCGTCTGGAAAGGTCCATTTCAAACGCTGATCAGCGAAAAAACCGCTGAATTAAAGCAATTGACAGGTGCCCATGCCGTAGAATGGAAATTACGCCACGATATTACCACTCTCAAACGTGCTAATGACTTACCAGGCATTAACGGGGTGCGTAATATTCTTGCGGTCAGTTCAGGCAAAGGTGGTGTGGGTAAATCCAGTACCTCTGTGAACTTAGCGTTAGCGTTGGCACAAGAAGGGGCTAAAGTGGGTATCCTTGATGCGGATATCTACGGACCTTCAATTCCTAACATGTTAGGAACGACTCTGGAGCGTCCAACGTCTCCAGATGGACAACACATGGCGCCAATTATGGCGTATGGCTTAGCGACTAACTCTATTGGTTACTTAGTGACTGATGACAACGCGATGGTATGGCGTGGTCCAATGGCGAGTAAAGCCTTAATGCAGATGCTGCAAGATACCTTATGGCCGGATCTGGATTATCTGGTCATCGATATGCCACCGGGAACCGGTGATATCCAACTCACTCTGTCACAAAATATTCCAGTGACAGGTGCAGTGGTTGTGACCACGCCGCAAGATATTGCCTTAGTAGATGCGATGAAAGGGATTGTCATGTTCAAAAAAGTGAACGTGCCAGTGCTGGGTGTTGTTGAAAATATGAGCGCACATATTTGTAGTAACTGTGGTCATGTAGAGCCTATTTTCGGTACCGGTGGTGCAGAAAAATTGGCTGAGAAATACAACACTAAACTGCTAGGTCAGGTTCCGCTGCATATTTCATTACGTGAAGACTTAGACCGTGGTCAGCCAACCGTAATGCGCGACCCTGAAGGCGAGTTCGCTGATATCTATCGCGAAATTGCGTCTAACATCTCTGCATTGATGTATTGGGAAGGGGATAAGATCCCGACGGAAATCTCTTTCCGCGCTGTGTAATTAAGCTGTCTTGATAAAGGGCTATTTAGTAATAATGACTAAGTAGCCTTTTTTATTGCCATAAAATCTGATTCCTTGATTGTTCTGATTTCTTCTTAAACAGTTCCTTTATTATTACGGGCTGAGTAGAATGACCGATAAATAAAGTTCCAAGCCTGAAAATTAGCGAGATTGAACATTCAGTCTTTATTCTGATGGCAAATGCCTAAAAGGTGATTATGAAATTTTTAATTTTTATTGTCGTACTGGTGCTGATCGTTATTTATTTTTATAACCGTATCGTTGCACTACGTGAAGCGGTGGTTTCTAGCGAAACAGAGATTTCTGTGCAATTAGATCGCCGCGGTAAGGTGTTTGATAGCTTATTGGCAACAGTCAAAAAATATTTAAGCCATGAAACGGAAGTCTTTACCAAAATCACTGAACTCAGAAGCCAAGCTCAGAATGCGACAGGGGATAAAGCTCGAGAAGCAGAGGATGCATTATCTAAAATGGTGAGCAGTGGTGCTATTAACGTAGCGGTTGAAGCGTATCCAGAGCTGAAATCTGATGCAATTATGGCAAACTTGCAAGAAGAGATCGTCTCTTCTGAAAATAAACTTTCTTTCGCAAAACGTGGTTATAACCGCTCTTTAGAAACATATAATGCTTATATTGCCTCTATGCCTGCTGCATTAATTGTTGGCATTATTCCTAGCCTAAAAATCAACAAAGAGTATTGGCGTTTAGACGAAGCTGATATCAAAACGGAAGAATCTCGTCGTATTAACTTCGATTAAATGGATGTTGCCATTGGCAGGGTTTAATTATGGATTTTAGAAACGTTATACGTAAAAACAATATCCGTACTCGGTTAGTTGTGATGAGTTATATTGTTTTGATGCTAGTCATTGGTTTGCTGGCAGATACGGCAACACACCCAGATGAGCGAATGGACTTCGCAGCTAATCTGATCGCATTTGCGACATTACAACAACTGCCTGTGGCAACGTTTATTATTCTTGGGCTGACATTTATAGGTTTACTTTATATTCATTTCTTTGGGCATAAATTGATGCTTGCAGGAATGAATGCGAAGGAAATCACCCAAGAAGGGGCTTCAACCCCGGAAGAAAGACAGCTATTCAATATTTTAGAAGAGCTCAGCTTAAGTGCGTCATTACGCTATGTGCCGCGTCTGTATATTTTAGATACAGATGAACCCAATGCATTTGCCGCAGGGTGGAACCAGCGTAATGCGTTAGTTGGGGTGACTCGAGGATTATTGCAAACGCTAAATCGTCAAGAAGTTCAGGCCGTAATGGCCCATGAAGTAGGGCATATTATCCATGGCGATTCTAAATTAACATTGTATGTGGGAATTTTAGCGAATGTTATTTTGACGGTAACGAACGTTTTTGCTCAATTATTTATTCGTTCAGCAGGGCGTAGTCGCAATAATTCAGCAAACAAGGCACAGACAATCTTATTGTTGCTAAATATCCTATTACCGATTATTACGAAAGTGCTCTATTTTTATTTATCGCGTACTCGAGAATATATGGCAGATGCTGCCGCCGTGGATTTAACGTCAGATAACCAAGCGATGATCAGCGCATTGAAGAAAATTTCGGGGGATCATCAAAAGCATGATTATGATGATGAAAGTACTGGACAAGCGTATCGTCAGGCGGCATATATCTTTAATAAAGGTGACTCTGTTTTTTCTACCCATCCTTCCATTGAGAATCGAATTGCAGCCTTAGAAGGGCGTAAGCAGTTTTAAATCGAAGATAATAAATAATCGGTGCGTTTTTTATCAGTCTTTGACGAGATAGGCTGGTACAGCGCACCATTACACCCTATAATTCCCGCCAACCATAACACTTCGATGTTATGCATTTCATTTCTAAAATTTTTAACCAGGTTACCATTTTATGACTGACACATCGCATCACTGTACCATTGTAGGTATATCTGGCGCTTCTGCATCTGGCAAAAGCCTTATTGCAAGCACCTTATATCGGGAATTAAGAGAAAAGGTTGGTGATCATAATATCGGTGTTATTCCAGAAGACTGTTACTATAAAGATCAAACAGATATTCCTATGGAAGAACGACTCAAGGTGAATTACGACCATCCAAACTCCATGGATCATAGTTTACTTTATGAACACCTCAAATCACTGAAAAGTGGTCAAGCCGTCGAAATTCCTCAGTATGACTATGTCGCTCATACTCGCAAGCAGCAAACCGTCAGTTTTAAACCGAAAAAGGTTATTATTATTGAAGGTATCCTATTATTAACAGATAAGCGTTTACGCGAAGAGATGGATTTCTCTATTTTTGTGGATACTCCGTTGGATATCTGTTTAATGCGTCGTATTAAACGTGATGTTAATGAAAGAGGAAGAACATTAGATTCCGTCATTGAACAGTACAATAAAACAGTGCGTCCAATGTTCTTACAATTTATTGAACCATCGAAGCAATATGCCGATATTATCGTACCTCGTGGTGGTAAAAATCGTGTGGCAATTGATATTTTGAAAGCGAAAATTGGTGAATTCTGTCAGGACTAATCGCCTCGAATATCACCAGCGATAAGCTGCCATGAATATATAAAATAATGAAGGGGGAAAGTGATCATGCGTCTTTGTGACCGCGATATAATTCAGTGGATGGATGAAGGTCGACTTGTTATTAGCCCACGTCCGCCCGTTGAAAGGATCAACGGAGCGACTGCGGATGTTCGTCTTGGGAACCAATTTCGTGTTTTTCGCGGACATACAGCGGCATTTATTGACCTTAGTGGACCAAAAGATGAAGTGAACGCGGCGCTAGACCGTGTAATGAGCGATGAAATTGTTCTTAAAGAGGACGAACCTTTCTTCCTTCATCCTGGCGAGTTGGCGTTAGCTGTTACGCTAGAATCGGTTACGCTACCCGACAATTTAGTGGGGTGGTTGGATGGTCGCTCTTCTTTGGCGAGACTAGGGTTAATGGTCCACGTCACGGCTCACCGGATTGATCCCGGTTGGCGTGGACAAATTGTGTTAGAGTTTTATAATTCAGGTAAATTACCTTTGGCATTACGCCCTGGCATGGTAATTGGTGCTCTGAGCTTTGAGCCATTATCAGGCAGTGCTGATCGCCCTTATAATAGCCGACAAGATGCAAAATATAAAAACCAGCAAGGTGCCGTTGGCAGCCGTATCAGTGAAGACTAGCTGATACGATAACAGGTGAGCTCGCCTCTTCTATGGAGTTTGAAGAGGTAAGCAGTCGCTAGCGTCAAGGAATGACAGGCGAAGGGCGTAACAAATAAAGTAAAAGAGAGGGATGAATGAAACGGTTTTTAACGACGCTGATTATTTTACTTGTGGTGGTAGTCGCTGGGCTAACAGCCTTAGTGATGTTAGTGAATCCGAATGACTTTAGAAGCTACCTCGTTCAACAAGTTGAGAAGAAAAGTGGTTACCAACTTGATTTCAAAGGTGATATGCGTTGGCATGTATGGCCAACATTAAGCATTATTACCGGTCCTATCTCGGTGATAGCACCTAACGCCAGTCAGCCTGTTTTAAGTGCAGATAATATGCGCTTAGATGTTGATTTATGGCCATTAATCTCCCATCGCTTATCTGTTGAGCAAATTGTCATTGATGGTGCGGTGATCCGAAAAACACCAGAAAGTGAGCCTGTTGCCACAGTCAATACCCCAGTTGCTCCAGGTGGCAGCCAAGTACCAGCAGACACATCCGATAAGAGCAAATGGTTATTAGATATCAGTAAGATTGATATCACCAACAGCTTAGTTATTTGGCAAACTCCGAAAGACGAATACAATTTACGCAATATTAATTTGTCACTGAAGAAAAGTGACGATAAACAAGTTGCGCTGAAATTCAGCGGTAATTTAAATAAAAACCAGCAAGAATTTAATTTTGATATTAAATCAGATATCGATTTATCTAAATTATCTCAGCAAGTGAGTGGGAAAATTACTCAGTTTGATTACCAACTCAGTGGTGTTGATTTACCTGAAAATGGGATTAGTGGCAAAATAATCTCAGATTTTCTGTATACAAAATCTAATTCAGGTGCAATTAGCCTTGATAACATCTTCATTCAAGCGAATGAAAGTGAATTAACAGGAACAATAAGCGCAAATTTAACTGATATTCCAGATGTGAATGTTAATTTATCCTCGCCTTCTTTGAATCTCGATAGATTAATTGGGCAAGCTCCTGCGGCAGGTAAATCTAATACAGCCAGTGCCGCATCTGAAAATACCGTTAGTAATAATGAGCGTGTAGGAGTCAAACCGGTGATTTCTGGTTCCAACATGCAGAAGTATGATTTAACGGGGCTGAACGGGTTTACTGCTCAATTTAATGTTTCAATGGATACACTGATTTACCGCGGTATGTCGATGACCGGGGTAAAAATTAAGGGTGATAACCAAACACCACGTTTAACCATTTCTCAGTTAGAGGGCAATGCGTTCGGTGGGCAATTTTCACTGCCCGTAACCATTAACTACAGCGCTATTCCTGCGCAGGTTTCGGCAAAACCTGTATTTAGTAATATTAATCTTACTCCGGTATTAAAGGCATTTAGTATGCCTGAAAAACTGAGCGGGATTATCTCATTAAATGCCGCATTATCCGGTATTGGCTACGATGATTATGCGGTTAAAAATCAGTGGCAAGGACCGGTTAATTTTGAGCTACGCAACGCTAAATTGGCGGATTTAAACATTCCACAGTTGATCCAACAATCGGTGTCCCGTTTTACTAATAAAATCAATATGCCAACAGATACCAATAGTTTCACAGAAGTGGATTTATTCACGGTGTCGGGATATCTCAATAAAGGGAATATGAATATTTCCTCTCTTAAAGCAACGTCTTCACTGTTGAATATTACAGGGCAGGGGCGCGTGAATATACCAAAAGAAACCATCGATGTTAATTTAGGCGTAAACATTCTCGGCGGATGGGCTGGTGACTCTCGTTTAGTTCAGCAGTTGCGTAGTATGAATATTCCACTGCGTATTTACGGTGGTTGGAATAACTTACAGTATCAATTGGATGTGGAAAAATTACTGCGTAATGAGCTACGAACTCAAGCTAAAGAAGCAATTGGTAACTTTTTGAAAAAAGAAGAAAATAAAGGGTTGAATGATTTATTGAATGCGTTTTAGAGACGGTAATTTACAGCATTTATTTATAAACCGCTTTTAACCATACTAACTAAAAGCGGTTTAGTCATTAATCTCAGTAATTACTTAGATTCATTTTCAGTAAAATCATGTTCTCTTTGTTTTCTAGCCACGATTTCTTTAAAAAATCCTTTTGACCGGATAATTTTGCCTTTCTTTTGTTCTGCTACCAGTTCTTGAGAGTTAGAGCTAGATTTTTATTTTTTAATTTATGGTACGAGTAGCTTTCGTTATTTAGCTCAGATTCTGAAGCTCTTTGATTGTTTTTCTTAGCATGGTTATTTCTGTCTTTATATTTTGACCAATGGGTAAATCATTTGTGTTTAAATGTTGCGTTGAAAGATTTTTTTTAGTCAGAACAGTATCACTTATAGAGGATATGAGTGCATTGGCTTTATTATGAAGATCTTCCTTATGAGTGGCTTTTTTATCCGTAATGACTTTAGGATATGCTTGTGAATCATTTTTTACATTATTTGCGGCACGAGCAAACTCAGTAGTTTTACTTTGCTGGTCAGTGATGCTGACTCGGCGAAGATGAATGTATGCGATATTATTAATATTATCCATTATAGCGGCTCCATTAAAGATTGATTATTAAACATATTTAATTATTCAATGAGTCAATGATCATTTCTTTAAAAAAACGCTACTACATTTGAGGTATAAAGATTGCGATGGGAATAGATAAAAAAATACCGGCTCTATATGACAATAGAACCGGTATTCAATCTTATATTAATCGTAACTAGTCATCGACATAGTCGTAGCCATCACCCACAGGTGCAGGTGGTGTAATCAAGACTTTATTAACGCGATGGCTATTCACCTCAAGAGGTTGGAAAATACAGCCATTGATTTCGACTTGCTCACCCACTTCAGGGACGCGTTGTAAATGTTCCATTAAAAGACCAGCAATAGTTTCATACTCACGCTTATCATCCAGCTCCATTGGGATATACATAATTAAATCTTCCAGTGGCATAAAGCCATTGGCAATCCATGTACCATCGTCCAATTTTTGAATGTCATGGCGGGAGTCATTTTCTTCATCACCAACAGGTAAGTTACCTGCGATAGTTTCCATCACGTCAGTCAAGGTAACGATACCTTCAACAGAACCAAATTCATCCACAACAAACGCAAAGTGTGTATGCGCTTTACGGAATTGTTCTAACGCTTTTAACAGTGATAAACCTTCAGGGAAAATAAGCGGTTGAGTGACCAATGCTCGCAAGTTCAGTTGTTCACCGCTAAGCTGCTGCTTCACTAAATCCAGCACATATACCACACCAATTGGGTCGTCACTGATACTTTCATCGACAACAACAAAACGAGAGTGTGGATTTTTCTCCATTAGGTCAATGAGTTCAGCGGAGGATTTATTAATATCCAAATAATCTACGTCATGGCGGGACGTCATAATACTTTCTACGTTACGTTGCGCCATACCCAGCACACGAGCGATCATTAAACGCTCTTGAGGGTCGAAAACGGATTGGTTATCTGAAATTAAGTCAGAGGTTCTCGCGTCTAATTCACCACGTTCAGCTTTACCGCTTAAAATGCGCAATACGGCTTCTGCGGTACGTTCACGCAGAGGGCGGCTGCCTTTTAAGAATTTACGGCGGTTAAACTGCGCAAACTGGTTAAGCACCTCTATCATGATAGAGAAACCAATTGCCGCATACAGGTAACCTTTTGGAATGGCGTAACCAAAACCTTCAGCCACTAAGCTGAAACCAATCATCAGTAAGAAGCTTAAGCATAGAATGACGATGGTAGGGTGTGCGTTAACGAAGTTGGTCAGTGGTTTACTTGCCCAGATCATTAACATCATGGCGATAGTCACAGCGGCAACCATGACACCGATATGGTCAACCATACCGACAGCGGTAATTACCGAGTCTAATGAAAATACCGCATCCAATACGATAATTTGCGCGACAACAGCCCAGAAATTGGAGGTTTTACGTTGGTTATTGGTATGCTCGTCTTTTCCTTCTAACCGCTCGTTTAGCTCCATCGTGGCTTTAAACAAGAGGAATATCCCCCCGATAAGCATTATCAGATCTCTGGCACTAAATGGATGGTTAAATAGCGTTAGAATCGGTTGAGTTAGCGTGATCAGCCACGAGAGGCTGAATAATAGAATAATACGCATAACCAGGGCACACGTTAACCCTGTGATACGAGCTCTATCACGCAGTTTAGCTGGGAGTTTATCGGCCAAGATGGCGATAAAAACGAGGTTATCAATACCAAGAACGATTTCAAGAACGATTAGGGTAGCTAAACCCGCCCAAATCGAAGGATCTGCGATCCATTCCATACAGTTTGTTTTACCTTCTGATATGACGGCTTATACCGACGGATGAATAATGAGGTTTGTTGACAGAAATATCAATAAAAATTCATCCAAGTAGCGTGATATTTGACAAAAAATGATTCGATTAGTTTATCGATTGCATCAATAACTACCATGGAGCATCATCCTGAGTTAACATGTGATCCCGTTAACAGAATGTCAGCACAATCGAGGCTGACTTGGTCCTAATCAGACAGGAGTTTTTCATGTCAAAGCAGCAGATTGGTGTTGTCGGAATGGCTGTCATGGGTCGCAACTTAGCCCTAAATATCGAAAGCCGCGGTTATTCAGTATCGATTTTTAACCGTTCAAAAGATAAAACAGATGAAGTCATTGCTGAAAATCCAGGGAAAAAATTAGTTCCCAACTACACGATTGAAGAGTTTGTCGACTCTCTGGAAAAACCACGCCGCATCCTGTTGATGGTTAAAGCGGGTGAAGCAACGGATAAAACCATTGCTGCATTAACGCCACACTTAGACAAGGGTGACATTTTAATCGATGGTGGTAACACTCTGTATAAAGACACGATCCGTCGTAATCGTGAACTGTCTGAACAAGGATTTAACTTCATCGGTACGGGAGTTTCCGGTGGTGAAGAAGGAGCATTGAAAGGTCCTTCAATTATGCCTGGCGGACAAAAAGAAGCTTACGAATTAGTTGCACCAATCTTAAAAGAGATCGCAGCAAAAGCGGAAGGCGAACCATGTGTGACTTACATTGGTCCAGATGGTGCTGGTCACTACGTGAAAATGGTTCACAACGGTATCGAATACGGTGATATGCAGCTCATCGCTGAAGCTTACTCTTTATTAAAAGGTTCACTGAACCTGAGCAATGAAGAATTAGCGGACATTTTCTCTGAGTGGAACCAAGGCGAGCTGAGCAGCTACCTGATTGAAATTACGGCAGATATCTTCAAGAAAAAAGATGAAGATGGTAAGTATCTGGTTGATGTGATTTTAGATGAAGCAGCTAACAAAGGTACAGGTAAATGGACTAGCCAAAGTGCTTTAGATCTTGGCATCCCACTGACCTTGATCACTGAGTCTGTCTTTGCTCGTTATCTTTCTTTCCTGAAAGATCAACGTGTTGCTGCATCTAAAGTATTAACGGGTCCTGCACTGAAAACCGTTGAAGGTGATAAAAAAGCCTTTATCGAGAAAGTCCGTCGTGCGCTTTACTTAGGTAAAATCGTTTCTTACGCTCAAGGTTTCCAGCAATTAAAAGCGGCGTCAGATGAATACAACTGGGATCTGAACTACGGCGAAATCGCGAAAATCTTCCGTGCTGGCTGTATCATCCGTGCGCAGTTCCTGCAAAAAATCACTGATGCTTACAATGACAACGCGCAGATTGCAAACTTACTGTTAGCACCTTACTTCAAACAAATCGCAGATGAGTACCAACAAGCTCTACGTGATGTTGTCTGCTACGGCGTACAAAACGGTATCCCAACACCAACATTCTCAGCGGCTATTTCTTACTACGATAGCTACCGTTCAGCGGTACTGCCTGCGAACTTGATTCAAGCGCAGCGTGACTACTTTGGTGCTCATACTTATAAACGTACTGATAAAGAAGGCGTTTTCCACACTGAGTGGATGGAATAAAGATAAACCGTTAGGCTATCTTCCATAAGTGAAAAAAGGTGCTCAATTGAGCGCCTTTTTTATTTTTAGCTTTTTATACACTTTCAGACTTCGAGTATTTCTTTCCTCACGCTTTTCCCGTTGAATACCCAGACAAAAATAGATTAAAAAAACAAAATAGGTATTTCACAGCATGAAATCCAAAACGATAAGTTCAATGGTAGTCGGTGTCACTCTTCTCGTTTCGATAGCGCTTATTTCAGGAATGGTATTATCGATGAACGACGAGCCGTATCATGAAATCGACAGTAAGGGTGAAAAAGTCGGTTACAGTATTTACGTTATTTATCATGATAAAGTTTATGCGAGTGTACCGAGCAATGGCTTTTATCTGATGAAGGATGCCGATCCTGCGAGTTTTAAATTATTACCGGAAGGTACTTATTATGAGCACCAGTTTGCGATAGATAAAAATCATGCCTATTGTGGAAACTTGGCAATCCCTGCATTTAATCCTAACAGCGTAAAATCGCTGGGAAATAACTATTTTACGGATGGAAATCAGACCGTATATTGCTCAATGGGCTCAGTAAGGAATTATGAGCTTTCAACAATGGATGAATTATTTCAGTCTTGGTTATATGGTTGGGATTTAGGGGATAAACCGCAAACTTATATTTACCCGATGAAACCACTTCCTGCATCATCGACGCCATATCAATCATTATTGTCACGTTATTTGGCAACTGATGGGCAGCGCATTTTTTATCAAGGGGAATATATGCCAGATGCGGATCCTGCGACCCTACAGGATATTGGCTCCCTTCAGGATGATGATTCCGTGAGGGATAGCCTTCATTTTTATCGGGATAATCTTAATGTCTATTATGACCAATATAAATTGCCAATAAAGAGTCATTCTGGTTTATACAGCTTGATATTGGACGGGTTATTTCAAGAAGGTTATTTGATTGATCCGCAATCTGGCAATGTGGCGATGAATGATATTTTATTTCCTGAGCAACACGCGCCTTATCAGCTAATAAGCCGTCATAGTCAGCATGTGAATCAAGCCCTGTTTTTGTCGAGAGATGGCGTATTTTTCTATCATAGAGAAAAAGAAATTATTGTTCGCGCGGGAGCGAATCCATTTATTGACGGTGAATTAAAAGAAATTGCACCTTTAGTGTTCACTCATAATAACCAAACGTATTATCTACAGGATTCCGAGATTTGGGGAACCAATAAAAATCCGGGGTTAATTTCACGGAGTACAAAAATATATCGTTTCAATGAAACGAATAACTCACCATGGGAAAAGGTGGGTGATTTAGATCATCGTAGATTTGGTCAGGTATGGAAAAAAGGGGATGAATATTATTATTTTGATAATTTAGGCTCCACTCAATTAATTCGATATACCATTTATCGAGTAGATAACCAGCGTACCGTGAACCGTTTATTGAATGAAAAGTTATTACCAAGAGATATTCGTGTCTTGATTGATAATGATGATTTACAGCCGATAAGAGGCACCGAAGTGGTTCATGCAATTACCAAGTATCGATAAGATTCGATATCTATACAGAAATTCTGATATTATCGATAGCCATTTTCGAAATCGTTATCGATAACTCACCTGCTCAGAATCGGTCATATGCATAAATTTCTCGCTTTATTATTACTTTTAGTCCTATTAGGACCTCTTGGGATAGATCTGTATTTACCGACTATTCCAGCTATCGCTAAAGATTTAGGGAGTAGCGAGTCTATAATCCAATCGACCATCGGATTATTTATTTTAGTCTTAGGGATTGGACAGCTAATTTCTGGACCATTAGTCGATAGATTTGGTCGTAAGCCTATCGCTATCATTGGGTTAGCTATTTATCTAGCTGGATCCATTGTGGCCGCATTCTCAACGACGGCAGGGTTATTTATTGCTTCTCGGCTGTTACAAGGAGTGGCTGTGTGCTGCACCTCTGTAGTGGCATTTAGTTGTGTCCGTGACCGTATGAATGGCACAGAAGCCGCGAGAGCATTTGGATTTTTAAATGGAACGCTGAATATTGTACCTGCATTGGCGCCATTGTTAGGGGGATTACTGGCGGAAGCATGGGGATGGCGAGCGCCATTTTGGTTCTTGGCGATTTATGCTGTAGCGATTTTCCTGCTAATTTTATTTTTTCTCCCAGAGACGCGTCCTGCCAGCTTAAAACAGGTCAAAAAGCTCCAGTTTAAGAGTTATTTTCGCATTCTGACGAGTGAGCATTTTTTGATTTTTGCATTGGTAAATGCCGGCGCAATGGGCATGGCACTGACGTATGTCTCTTTAGCTCCTAGCGTATTAATGGGGGATGCCCAATTAACACCACTTGAGTTCTCGATTGTTTTTGGCGTTAACGGTTTTTGGATCATGCTGGCAAGTTATATTGCGAACTATTGTATTCGCAAAATGGGACGTCCAGCCTGTTTATCAATCGGGAGTGTCATGATGGCACTTGGTTGCATCGGCTTATTATTCGGTTTGATGGTGCTTTCACCTGAAATGCAAACCCATTGGTTAGTGTATATGTTGCCGGTTGCCTGCGCGTGTACAGGGCTTGCCTTTATGATGGGTACGGCGACAAGCTATGCGTTAGAGCCATTTGGCAATGAAGCTGGGGCGGCATCAGCCCTCGTGGGATTTGTGCAAATGGCGGGTGGCGCTGTATTAGGGTTATGTGCAATTGCGTTACCGATAGCACCGAAATTGTCCCTTGCTCTAGTGATGCTAGCGGGATGTATTTTCGGATTAATTGCAAGAAAAACCAGTATAAAACGCGCTGCCATAATAGAGAAAATTGAGTAATCGATATGGTTAATAATCCATTATTAAAGCAGCCGAGGATCGGTTAGCGGTGATGTAGTGTGAACGCAATTACATCACCATAGAATGCGTTCTATGGTAATTAAATACTGATTTAAAGGTTATTTACCATGAAAAAGAAACATTGGTCGAAGACTCAGCTATTACATGAAGTTGTTCAAAACACTAACATCCATATTAAAGGTCGGCACAGTTACTATAGTGACTGTTGGGATGACGGTTTCGAACAATCGGTGGTTCGTTATTTACAAGGCGATGAACAGAGCCGAGATTGGCAGTTAGCTTGGCATGTAGACCAATTATATATTGGCGATTATGTGTGTATTGGGGCGGAAACTGTGATTTTGATGGGCGGTAATCATACTCATCGATTGGATTGGTTCTGCCTGTATCCTTTTCTTGAGCATATTGAAGCGGCTTATGTTGGTAAAGGCGATACAATAATTGAAGATGGCGTTTGGATTGGCATGCGGGCATTTATTATGCCGGGAGTCAAAATAGGTGAGGGAGCGGTGATTGCGACCAATAGCGTCGTGACTAAAGATGTTCCGCCTTATACCATTGTGGGAGGGAACCCTGCGCAGCCTATTAAAACTCGTTTTTCTTCTGACGTGATAGATCAATTATTAGCGCTGAAGATATATGAATGGAGTGAAGATAAATTCGAGGCATTAAAAAGATTTATTTGCAGTTCGGATTTCCTGGCATTAAAAGACGCTAGTGAACACTATGACCAAACTCAGTAATGGGTTATGGTGTTGAAACACCGGATTTTTCAATTATAGAGGGTTATCCGTGGATAACCCTTTTTCAGATTAATTACCCATCATTTTGTGACTATATTAGTTTTTTTATTACCATAAAACGAGTGCGTTAATTAGGTAGCAAAGGTGTTATTTTATTTATGCTATATCAAGCTCATGATTTGTGCGAATAAACTCGACTAAAGTGGGTGACGCGATACGCTGGTAATCTTGGGTATTAAGAATAATTGAACGTTCTAAGCTTCCTGCATTAAAGGCGAGTTCATCAAAGCGCACAAACAGATAAGGGTCAGCAATAAGCTTTAACGAAGGATGGAAGCTAAAAGGAGGGATGGCACCAAAAACACAATGGGTAAGTTCATCAACCTCTTTTGGGCTCGCTAATGATGCGCGGGTTCCACCAATTGCTTTGGCAATTTTACTCAAGTCGGCTTGTTGATCCGCAGGTAGGATGGCTAAAACATGCTGACGTACGCCATTTCCTTTTACATGGCAGACTAACCCTTTGGCGCCTTGACCTAGCTGTGTGCCGCGGATTTTTGCCACTTCTTCAGATTTTCCCGCCGTTGGGTGCTCCATCACGCGATATTTTGCATTTTGGCTATTCAGTAATTGGGTTAACTGTGTAAAAACGTCATTGTCAGACACAATGAGCTCCTTCAAAAGTCCACATCAAATGAGGGGAATGATAGCAAGTTCAGAGAGAGAAACAATGACGAGAGAAGAAAGTAAGGGCAGCTATCATAAAATAGTTACCCTTAAGCCAGTTACTGATGGCGTTCTTTTAAACGCTTGATAATGGCGGTCAAATCGAGGTTTTGATCTTGCAATAGCACCATTAAGTGGTACATCAAATCGGCGGCTTCGTTGGTTAATTCTTCGCGGTCATTCACCGTGGCAGCGAGTGCGGTTTCAACGCCTTCTTCACCCACTTTTTGTGCAATACGCTTGGTGCCGCTAGCATACAGACGGGCAGTATATGAACTTTCTGGCGAGGCATTTTTACGCTCTTTTAGTAAGGTTTCTAATTCATATAAAAAGCCCCATTCGCTTTGAGCTGGCGCAAAGCAGCTGGTGGTGCCGTTATGGCAGGTTGGGCCATCAGGCAGCGCCATGGCAAGCAAAGTATCGTTATCGCAGTCAGCGACAATATCGACTAAATTTAGGAAGTTGTTGGAAGTCTCACCTTTAGTCCACAAGCGCTGTTTGGTGCGAGAGAAAAAGGTGACTTTACGGCTCTCTAAAGTCACTTTCAGCGCTTCTTGGTTCATATAACCCAACATGAGAACATCACCAGAAATAGCGTGCTGAACGATGACGGGCATTAGGTTATCGACTTTTTGCCATGCAAGCTGATTACATTGTTCTGTGGTTAACATACTCTTATTTGAACTCCATTTTCTGCTAAGTACTGCTTTAAGTCACCGATGTTAATAATCTGCTTGTGGAACACCGAAGCGGCTAAAGCGCCATCGACGCCTGCGTCAGTAAAGGCGTCTAGGAAGTGGATTTTTTCCCCTGCACCGCCGGAGGCGATCAGTGGAACTTGGCACACTTCACGAACTTTTTTCAGTTGTACCAGATCGTAACCTTGTCGTACACCGTCTTGGTTCATCATATTGAGCACAATTTCTCCGGCGCCGCGCTGCTGAACTTCTTTCACCCAATCAAGGGTTTTCCAGCGAGTTTGGGTGGTGCGTTTTTCATCCCCTGTGAATTGATAAACTAAATATTCGTTTGTTTCTGCGTCAAACCATGTATCGATTCCAACCACGATGCACTGAACACCAAAGCGATCAGCCAAACGGCTAATTAGAGTTGGATCAGACAATGCAGGGGAGTTGATTGAAATTTTGTCTGCGCCAAAAGAGAGGATCTGAGCAGCATCTTCCACGCTTTTAATTCCACCCGCCACGCAGAAGGGAATATCAATCACTTCGGCTACTTTGGCGACCCAGCTTTTATCAACAACACGACCATCTGAAGATGCAGTAATATCGTAAAAAACCAGTTCATCGGCCCCTTCTTGGGCATAACGTTGTGCGAGAGGAACGATATCGCCAATGATTTCGTGGTTGCGAAATTGCACACCTTTAACAACTTGTCCGTCACGGACATCCAAACAAGGAATTATGCGTTTTGCCAACATTCAATTGCCTCCGTTACGGTAAACTTACCTTCTAATAATGCGCGTCCAACAATAACACCCGCAGCACCAGAGGCTGGCAAGGCGGCGATATCATCTAAATTACCAATTCCACCAGAGGCTTGAATTTCAATATCGGGAAATTTTTCGCTAATTTCGCGGTACAAATTCACATTCGAGCCTGATAGGGTGCCATCTTTGGAGATATCGGTACAAAGAACATGTTTCAAGCCATAAGGGCGATATATTTCAATGGCTTGTTCAAGGGATAAATTGGAGTTTTCTTGCCAGCCGCTAATGGCAATTTCTTTGATGCCTTGCGCATTAATGCGCACATCTAATGCTAATACGATAGCGTCGCCACCATAACGTTGAAACCACGTTTTGACTAACTCTGGTTGGGTCACTGCCGTCGAGCCAATCACCACGCGAGTCGCTCCAGCATCGAGTAGTGCTTTGACATCATCCTCGGTACGAATACCACCGCCAACTTGGACAGGAACACTGACACCTGCCAGTAGTTTTTTCAGCAGAGGAATTTGGCGTTTCTGTGGGTCTTTTGCACCAGTTAAATCGACTAAGTGAAGTAACTTAGCGCCTTGTTTTTCATAGTCTTGTAAGCGTGGTAGTGGGTCTGTGCCATAGTCCGTTTGTTTGGCGTAATCCCCTTGATGTAAACGCACCACAGTGCCATCAATTAAATCTAAAGCAGGTATGATCATGGTTTACATCTCCAAAAAGTTTTGGATCAAGCGAGCACCCGCGGCACCCGAACGTTCTGGGTGGAACTGAACGCCATAGAAATTATCTTTATTCACAGCACTACTAAACAGGTTGCCATATTGTGTTTGCGCGATGGTGTTGGCGGAAATAGGCATTGAATAGCTGTGCACAAAATAAAAATAGGCATCGTCGCTGATCCCTTTAAATAGGGGATTGCCCGCGAGTGCTTTCACTTGATTCCAACCACTGTGGGGGACTGGTAACCCGTTCGCATCCATTTTACGTACGGGGCTGTCAATTAACCCTAACAGTGGAATTTCTGTTTGACCTTCTTCGCTGATATTGCCCAGTAATTGCATACCTAAACAGATACCTAAAACAGGCTGAGTCAGTGCTTTAATTAAAGGGATAAGTTCACGCTCAGCGAGCTTTTCCATCGCAGCGCTGGCAGTGCCAACACCAGGTAAAAATACTTTGTCAGCTTGTAAAATGGTGTTGGTATCACGGCTGACGGTTGGTTCGTAGCCTAAGCGTTTAATGGCATAGGAGACAGAGGCTAAGTTTGCACAGCCCGTATCAAGGATTACAACCTTCATTACAGAACTCCTTTCGAACTTGGTAGGGTGTCCCCTTCAACACGAATCGCTTGGCGTAATGTACGACCAAACACTTTAAATAGGCTTTCTGCTTTGTGGTGATCGTTTTTTCCTTTGGTTTTTAGGTGCAATGTACAGCCCATTGCATAGGATAATGAACTAAAGAAGTGCTCAATCATCTCAGTGCTAAGGTCGCCAACGCGCTGATATTTAAACTCCGCTTTATATTCCAAGTGTGGTCGACCTGAAATGTCCAGCGCACAGCGTGCTTGACACTCGTCCATTGGCAGAGCAAAACCGAAACGTGCAATTCCGCGTTTATCACCCAGAGCGACACGTAACGCCTCACCTAAGGCTAACCCCGTGTCTTCGACAGTGTGGTGGTCATCAATAAATAGGTCGCCATTAACCTCAATGCGTAAGCGGAAACCGCCATGGGTCGCGATTTGATCCAGCATATGATCAAAGAAGCCAACACCCGTGCTGATTTTGCTACCACCTTCTTGGTCTAACCACACTTCTACTTGGATATTGGTTTCTTTCGTGACGCGTTCAACTAGCGCGTAGCGGTTACGCTTAGTGAGTTGATTGGCGATAGCATTCCAATCAAGTTCGTTGGCGCTGTAACGTAGCCCTTTAATTCCCATATTTTGGGCAAGTTGTATGTCGGTTTCGCGGTCACCAATGACATAACTGTTTTCAATATCTAATACGCCGTCTTTCAGGTAATTTTCTACCAACTTAGTTTTTGGTTTACGGCATGCACAGTTATCCGCAGGCAAATGTGGGCAAATTAACACATCATCAAAGCGGATACCTTGAGATTCAAATACTTGCATCATTAAATTGTGGGGCGGATCGAAATCTTCAGTCGGAAAGCTTGCTGTACCTAAGCCGTCTTGATTAGTAATCATCACTAAGCGATAGTTGGCTTTTTGTAACGCTAAAAGGCTAGGAATGACATTGTTTTCAAAGGCTAATTTACTGAGACTATCCACTTGGAAATCTGTCGGTGGCTCGGTAATTAATGTTCCATCACGGTCGATAAAAAGAATTTTCTGGCTCATGACTATTTCCTAATTAGCAAAGTGCTTTGATAGCTTCAATAACACGGACATTTTCGATTTCAGTACCAATCGTGATGCGTAAGCAGTTGACCAGACCGGGTTGTTTGCTTTGATCGCGTAGGATAATGCCTTGATCCCACAGCGCTTTGAAAACTTTCGCACCATCGGTAAAACGCACCAGAATATAGTTGGTTTCACTTGGGTAAACCGTTTCAACGAGCGGTAACTCACGCAGTGCTTCAGAAAGTGCAATGCGATTATCACGGATTTCCAATACACGCTTTTTCATGGTTGTGATGCCATCTGCATCTAATGCCTTCTCTGCAATGAGTGCGACAGGGGTCGAAAGAGGGTAAGGTGCAATGACTTTTAGCAAGACTTCAATCACTTCGGCGGATGCTAACGTAAACCCACAGCGTAGCCCCGCCAAAGCAAAGGCTTTTGATAAGGTTCTTAAAATTACTAAATTCGGGTATTTCGCCAGCCAGCTGACAACACTAAATTCAGGGCAGAATTCAATATAAGCTTCATCAACCACAACCAATGCCTGTCCAGCAGTCATCTCTAATACGTCGAGCAGGGCTTGATTATCGATGATATTGCCGGTCGGGTTATTCGGGCTGCAAATATAAATCAGTTTGGTATTGGATAAATTTTCACGGATAGCGGCAACATTTAATGACCAGTCAGGAAGTGTCAGAATTTTTTTCTGTTCTACACCAAACGTTTCTGCACTGACACTGTACATTCCGTAAGTAGGAGGGCAGAACATGACAGCGTCTTTACCAGGCTCGCAAAATGCGCGTATCAGTAATTCAATAGATTCGTCCGCCCCGCGACAAACTAAGACTTGCTCTGGGGATAATCCGGCGTAAGCTGCGTAATTATTGATGACACCCGCGGGTTGGGCTTCTGGATAACGGTTGAGGTTACGCTCAATAAATTGGTAATCCGGTGCTGTTGGGTATTCATTTGCGTTCAGCCACACATCGCCATTCCCGCCAAGACGGCGAGCTGACATATATGGGGTCATCACTTTTACATTTTCACGCGCAAGGCTGGCGGCATTAAACGTCTGGCTCATGTTTCACTCCTGATTTTGTTTTTTTAGTTCGGTGACACGTAGGGTAACGGCGTTTTTGTGAGCGGTAAGCTGTTCAGCTTGCGCTAATGTTTCTATGGTGTTTGCTAACCCTAACAATCCTTGAGCCGAGAGTTTTTGTACTGTCATTCTCTTCATAAAATCGGCTAAACCAAGGCTTGAATAGGTTGATGTATAACCATAAGTTGGCAATACGTGATTGGTGCCAGACGCATAATCTCCCGCCGATTCTGGGGACCAATCGCCAACAAATACGGAGCCTGCGCTGGTGATAGATTCCACGAGTTCGTCCGCATTGCGGGTTTGTAAAATCAAGTGTTCAGGTCCATAGCGGTTACTGATTTCCACGCATTGTTCGATAGAATCGGCGATAATGACGCGGCTTGCGCTAAGTGCTTCACGGGCAATGGATGCACGGGATAACACCGCAAGTTGCTTCTCTGTTTCGTCAATGACACGCTGAGCAAAATCAGCACTATCTGTCAGTAAAATCACTTGAGAATCAGGCCCATGCTCCGCTTGGGATAATAAGTCAGAGGCGGTAAACGCAGGGTTGGCTTGGCTGTCAGCAATCACTAATACTTCGGAAGGACCCGCAGGCATATCAATCGCTGCACCTTGATAGCTTTGACTAACTTGGCGTTTAGCTTCGGTGACATAGGCATTTCCCGGACCAAAAATTTTATCAACGCTAGGAATGCTTTTGGTACCAAATGCCATCGCGGCAATAGCTTGTGCTCCACCAACTTGGAAGATATCTGTAATCCCACACAGCTTCGCAGCATATAAAATTTCATCCGCAATCGGCGGTGGTGAACAGAGAATAATCTTGCGGCAACCCGCAATATTCGCAGGGGTTCCTAGCATCATGACGGTAGACAGTAATGGTGCAGAACCGCCCGGGATATACAGCCCAACGGAATCAATCGGGCGGGTGACTTGTTGACAAACGACTCCCGCTTGGGTTTCAACGGTGATCGGCGTGGGTTTTTGAGCTTCGTGGAAGCGACGAATGTTACCAATCGCTGTATTCATTGCCGCTTTTATGTTATCGCCAAGGCGAGCTTGGGCTTCATCAACGGCTTCTTGTGAAACACGAACAGAGCTAATCTCTGTTTTATCAAAACGTTGGCTTAGAGCGATAAGCGCAGCATCGCCCCCAGTGCGCACTTGATCAATAATTTGGCTGACAGCGGCGCTAATGTTGCCAGAGGCGGCAATAGCAGGGCGCATCAGTAATGTTTCTTGCTGTTCTTCAAGGCAGTCTGACCAGCGAATTGGTTGATTGAATCCCAGTTCCATGGCGATTTACTCCATCATTTTTTCAATTGGTAAAACAAGGATTGAACTTGCGCCCAAGGATTTCAGTTTTTCCATGGTTTCCCAGAATAGGGTTTCTGAACTGACCATGTGCATTGCAACGCGGCTTTGGTCGCCAGCTAATGGCAGAATTGTTGGTCGCTCAGCACCCGGTAACAGTGCGATGATTTCTTCGAGTTTTTCACCCGGAGCATGCAACATAATGTATTTTGATTCGCGGGCTTGGATAACGCCTTGAATACGCGTCATCATGCGGTCAATTAACTGTTGCTTATCGGCTGACATTTCGCCATCACGCTGGATTAAACAGGCTTTTGAGCGGTAGATGACTTCCACTTCTTTTAAGCCGTTTGCTTCAAGGGTTGCGCCTGTAGAAACGAGGTCACAAATGGCATCGGCTAAACCAGCGCGTGGCGCGACTTCTACAGAACCGTTCAGTAAGCAAGATTTAAATGTCACGCCTTTTTCATCAAAATAGCGTTTTAGTAGGTACGGGTAAGAGGTGGCGACACGGGAACCATTCAAGCATTCTGCCCCGGTATAATTGAAGTCTAATGGCGCAGCTAGAGAGAGGCGGCAGCCACCAAAATCAAGGCGACGTAAGGTGGTAAATTGCGGTTTTTCGCCACGCGCTTGGCGGCTTAATACTTCTTCTTCTAATACGTTTTCACCGATGATACCGAGGTCAACAACACCATCCATGACCAGCCCTGGAATATCGTCATCGCGCACACGAAGTAAATCAATAGGCATATTTTCTGCATAAGCAATCAATCGCTGCTGTTGTAAATTGATTTTAATGCCGCAGCGAGCAAGGAGCTCTCTTGATTCTTCGCTTAAACGTCCTGACTTTTGTATTGCGATACGTAAACGTGATTTGTCCAACATAATTCTACTCCACATCCCAAAAATATCTTTTTGATTAATAATAAAAAAACCCTCGGAAGATTATCTTCCGAGGGTTCTCTCAATTTGCATTTCAGCCACCGGAAGAGTCGTTGATCGTCTTCCAGCACACATCGCCCGAAAGACTAATCAGGATGATGGTGGTGATGATGGTTGCGTGAAATACAGGTCATAATAGCTTCCGTTTAGTTATTTGGATAATTGCTTAAACATTCAATACTAATCAAGCTATCCGATTTCATACTATGAATGCAACCCTTTTTTTCAAAATAACGCATAATAATTAGTTAGTGGTTTTTTATAGTGATTAATCTCTTGGAAAATAGCTTCGGAAGTTAAATGATTTTCAGCTAATCTATGGGCAATGATGTAATCACTTTTTCAGTATGCGGGACAGTAACATGAAAAAAATCACCATTATTGGTTTAGGTTGGTTAGGTGTACCTCTAGCAAATCGCTTGATGGCTCACGGAATGAATGTGGCAGGAACAAAAACGAGTATCGATGGTGTTG
This sequence comes from Providencia sp. PROV209, assembly GCF_028479485.1. Taxonomy (NCBI): domain Bacteria; kingdom Pseudomonadati; phylum Pseudomonadota; class Gammaproteobacteria; order Enterobacterales; family Morganellaceae; genus Providencia; species Providencia sp. PROV209. The sequence continues at coordinate 95,547 of NZ_JAMPNR010000020.1, forward strand.
AAGCGGCTCGTGGGGTAGGTATTGATTGTTATCAATTGCAGTTAACCCCAGAATTACGCTGTGATGTCGATGATTTGGACCAGTTAATGGAAGGAACCGAGGTATTGGTGATTTTACTGCCGCCATCGAAAGTTAGCCTTTCAGGGTATATTGTGGCCATTGAGCAATTAGTGGACAGCGCAATAAGCTATCGGGTTCCTCGAGTTATTTTTACGTCATCCACATCTGTCTATGGTGAGGTTGAGGGGGTTATTACGGAAGATGCGCCTTTATTGGGTGAAACAGCCTCCGCTAAAGCGTTAATTGCTGTTGAACAGTGGCTTCATGGGTTACCGAATATTCGTGTAGATGTACTGCGACTAGCGGGTCTGGTCGGGGAGAATCGGCATGCAGGGAGATTCCTTGCAGGAAAAGAGCAAGTCAAGGGCGCGAATCAGCCAGTTAATATGGTGCATCAAGACGATGTTATTGCAGCGATTTTGTTATTAATTCAGCGATCAGAAGGTGGGCATGTTTATAATTTATGTGCGCCCGAGCACCCAACTCGCCAGCAGTTTTATACTGAAGCCGCTGGGTCTCTGAATTTAACGCCGCCAAAGTTTGTGTTAGAAGAGGATGAAATGGCAGGTAAAACAATTGATGGACAACGAATTTGTCATGAGCTGGGTTATGAGTATCAATTCACGCATCCATTATATATGCCGATGAGCTAAGGCTAAGCCGTGGTGCTTATTTTGGCACCACGGTAAACGGTTATTTGATAGGTAACATGACAATTTCTTGGAAGGCTGGACGTTGGGTCAGTGTTTGATACCAACGTTCTAAATGAGGAAATGCAGGGCGTTCAGTAACAATCTCATGCCATGGGTAGAACAGTGGCGCAATAGCGATATCCGCAATCCCAAATTTATCCCCACTAAAATAGGCTTGAGTGCTAAGTGCTTCATCAGCAATTGCCAAAAGCTTTTCGATATTTTGATAAATGATTTTGGCTTGAACTGGGTCTCTGTCGGCCTCAGGGACACGAACAATTTTGTTCATCATTTGTTTGATATGATCAAACAGATTGGCGCCGCTCCAGTCCATCCATTTATCGGCAGCAGCTTTTTCTTGTAGATCAGCGGCTAACAATAGGTGAGAGTGATCATATTTTTCCGTAAGGTAACGTAAAATTGCATTGGATTCCCACAGGGTAAACCTTTCATCCTGTAAAGTTGGAATTGTGCTGTTTGGATTCATTTTTTTATATTCAGGTGTATCGACACCACCGAATGGTCCACCAACATCTTTTTGATTATAAGGAATATTCAGCTCTTTCAGGCACCACAGTACTTTTTTGACGTTTGAAGAGTTAGTACGTCCCCAGACAGTTAACATTGGAATCTCCCATATTATGTTTTTGACCGAATATTTAGATTTGACCTAACTAAGATAGATGAAATTGATGAATTGAGGAACTTTATTATTTACTCATTGCTGGTGGTCATTGTTGTCTATTTTGTTTAGGGTATAGAGAGTGTTTTAGTGAAGTAATATTTTGCAGTATCTCGATGAATTTGACTGCATTTTTGGTTTCTAGTGAACGCCTAATGATGGTTTTGATTGTGATGAATGATTTGAGTTGGAATAGTAAAGGAGTAACCAATGAATAAAAACACGTTGTCCTCGACCGTACGAGGGACTGGTATTGGATTAAGTCTATTCGTTGTGATGAGCGCGAGTGTTTATGCGGCTCAGACACCCGTTGCTCCACAAGTTGACGCAAAAGCGTTTGTATTAATGGATTATAACAGCGGCAAAATTTTAGCTTCCAGTAACCCTGATGAACGTTTAGACCCTGCGAGCTTGACCAAAATTATGACGAGCTATGTCGTTGGGCAGGCCGTGAAGGCGGGGAAAATTACACCGCAGGATATGGTGACCGTTAGTGAGGCTGCATGGGCGACGGGGAATCCGATTTTAAAAGGGTCATCCTTGATGTTTTTGAAGCCGAAGGATCGTGTTTCGGTATTAGATTTAAACAAAGGTGTGGTTATCCAATCTGGGAATGATGCCAGTATTGCCCTTGCTGAGCATGTTGCAGGAAGCCAAGAATCTTTTGTTGACTTGATGAATGGCTACGTTCAAAAAATTGGCTTAACAAATACGCATTTTAAAACAGTACACGGCTTAGATTCTGATGGGCAGTACAGTACTGCTAGAGATATGGCAGTATTAGCGCAAGCGCTGATCCGTGATGTACCTGATGAGTATGTACTACACAAAGAAAAAGAATTTACCTTCAATAATATCCGTCAGCCTAACCGCAACCGTTTATTGTGGAGCCAGAATCTCAAAGTCGATGGCGTGAAAACAGGGCATACTAGTGGGGCTGGTCATAATTTAGTGGCATCAGCAACGGATGGTCCTATGCGTCTAATTTCCGTGGTATTAGGGGCACCGAGTGACCGTGTTCGTTTTGCTGAAAGTGAAAAGCTACTCACTTGGGGTTTTCGATTTTTTGAAACGGTGACGCCAATTAAAGGTGATGCCGTACTACAAAAACAGCGTGTATGGTTTGGTGATATTTCAGAAGTGCCTTTAGGCGTGGAAAACGATGTAGCAGTGACGATTCCAAAAGGTCAGCTACAGAATTTAAAAGTGGATATCAAGCTGGATAATGATTCCCTAGAGGCACCATTAGCGTTAAACCAGAAAGTCGGCACAATTAACTTTATTTTAAATGATGAAGTTATCGAGCAACACCCATTAGTCGCTAAGCAAGCGGTTGAAGAAGCGGGTTTCTTTGGGCGAATTTGGGATTATGTCATGAAGACGATTACGGGTTGGTGGAATGCAATTTTTGGATAAGAAGTAATTCGTTATTTAGCAAATCAATTAAGGCCTCATTCATGAGGCCTTTTTGTTTTAATATTAATTAAATTTACAGATTAACTTCAATTGAAATAGATTCTATTTAATTTAATAATTATTAAATCGTTTGAAAATTAATAAGTTAAATTATTGTTGGTTTTATTTTTCATTCGATATACTTATTTTTAAATCATTTTATCTAATCTATTTTAACGGAGAACGTATCAATGGGCATTTCCATGGACGAAAGAATGCAACAACTGTTTCAACAAAAAAATACCAAAGGGATCGGTGAGAACAGTGTTAATGGTGGTCAAGCGGATAACTGTGGTGAAAATACAGGAGTTATAAAGTCAGGTAATGCAACGGATTCTGGTAAGGGGAGCGGTTCAGTCAATGGCGGTCACACGGTTAACCACCATACAAATAGCCATATTATTAAAGGGGGGGATGGTAACAATGAAGGGCTGAACAATGGGGGAGTTGAAGGCGGTCATAGTACAAACTTTGGTTTAAACAATAATGAGTTAAATGGTGGTTCTGCACTGAACAGATTAGGCTCGACTAACAGTGAAAACTCTTTCATTAAAGGGGGTAATGCGATTAGGGAATTACAAAGTGGTATTGAAAAATATCAAGGTATGCAAAAGCAATTAGCGGATGCGAATAAGGAAATTATCCGTAAAAATAATGAATTACTGCAATTGCAGAAAGACATTGAATCCCAAAAACAAGAATTACAACAACAACAGCAAGAATTAGCGGATCAGAAACGTCAATCTCAGGAAGATCAAAATAAATTAAAGGAAGCGAATCAACGCCTAATTAATCATGAACAAGAAAAAGCGCAGCTGAATAATGAGCTCTCAAAAGCCAAACAGAATGTTGAACAATTGCATTCAGATATGCAGATTCAACGTGGTGAAATTGACCGTTTGAAAGCACTTGTTGATCAAGGGAAAAAAGAAATTCAAAGTCTCGAAGCTAAATTGGAGCAAGCAAATGGAGACAAAAATAAATTAGAAGAACGCTTAAAAACACAGCAAGATAGAAATAAAAAACAAGAAGAAAAAATTACCGAACTTCAATGCAAAATTGATGAAAAAAATAAAAAACTCACTGAGTTGAATGAAAAGCTATTGCGGGTTAATGAAAACAATGAAGGTTTAAATGCCCGAATTACACGTTTGAATAATGATCTTGTTTACCTGACAGGTATCTTAGATGAGAAAGTGCGAAAAGAGTCTGAATGCAGCTCTAAAGTATCTAATTTAAAAGATAAAATTGACTTATTAGAGGTAGAGAAAAAACAATTAGCAGACCGTTTACAACATGGTCGCCAATCTTATTCTGAATTGGAAGAAACATATCGTCTTTATCAGTTATCGGTCAAAACGGATATGGAGACTTTCAAGCAATTAAAACCAATGTTATCTGAAATTGGTGCTTTAGCTACACAAGGTGAGGAAATGCTAAATGATCCTACTAAAAGCTCTTCTAGAGTAGAGTTTTCGTTGAAATCTGTAGAGAAGACGACGACACCATCGCCTGCTATTTCCGCTGGAACGGCATTTAACTCAGGCACCAATTCTGGCTCAGTTCGTGGTGGAGATAGTATTAGCAATTCTATTGTGGTCGGTGGTTTAGCCATTGAGGATGAGTTAATTGGGAACAAATTAGCTGAAAGTATGAGTGATTTGGTGAAAACCTTAGAAACGATAGCTCAAAATACGAATGATTCAGTAAGTGGAGCAGTTGGGCAATTGGGCATAGTGGTAGAAACAAAAACACCCTATCAAGTTTGGTAGTCACGTCTTTATAAATAACAAAGGGCCTGCAATTGCAGGCCCTTTTTGTATGTATGGTGTAGGATTATTCACAGTGAGCTAGCTTTATAGCCAGACCGCCTTGTGATGTTTCACGATACTTAGCATTGATATCTTTGCCTGTTTCATACATGGTTTCGATCACTTTATCGAGACATACGCTTGGCGCACTCACACGGCGTAATGCCATACGTGCGGCATTAACAGCCTTAACAGAGGCAATGGCGTTACGTTCAATACACGGTACTTGCACTTGCCCACCGACTGGGTCACAGGTTAAGCCTAAGTTATGTTCCATGGCGATTTCAGCGGCAACACACACTTGCTCTGGGCTGCCCCCCATTAGCTCCGCTAATCCTGCCGCCGCCATAGAGCAAGCAACACCCACTTCACCTTGGCAACCGACTTCAGCGCCAGAGATGGAGGCATTCATTTTATATAATGTACCAATGACGCCGGACACTAAGAAATAGCGGGTATACGAGTTTTCATTAACTGGGCGAATAAACTTATCGTAGTAGGCTAAAACGGCAGGAATGATCCCACAAGCACCGTTTGTCGGCGCAGTAACAACTCGACCACCTGCCGCGTTCTCTTCATTGACGGCAAGCGCGTACATGTTGATCCAGTCAATGACTGCCATTGGGTCGATATTGTTGTTATCTGAAGTGACTAGCTGGCGACGTAGTGCGGCAGCACGGCGAGGAACACGTAATGGACCGGGTAATAAACCTTCGGTACTCACACCACGTTCAATACCCGACTTCATGACATCCCACACTGCAGCGAGGTATTCAGAAATCTCTTCTTTACTGTGCAGGGCTAACTCATTTTGCATGACTAAAGCCGATAACGATAAGCCAGTCTCTTTGCAATGTTTCTGTAAATCAGCTGCATATTTATAAGGATAGGGAACTTGGACTGCATTTTCAGTTTCTTGACCGAAGTGCTCTTCATCAACGATAAAGCCACCGCCAATGGAGTAATAATTCTTGGTATACAGAATATTATCACCCGCAAATGCAGTGATAGTCATTCCGTTTTCATGTAATGGTAGGTTGGTTGAATGGAAATTCATCCCACCTTCAGTTGGGAAATCAACTTCATGTTGACCATTTGCCAGCAACAGTTTGCCTGTTTGCTCAACATTGCGCATAAATGCTGGGATAGCATCAATATCAATCGTATCGGGCAGATTACCCGCTAAACCCATAATAATCGCCATATCAGTGGCGTGGCCTTTACCTGTCAACGATAAAGAACCATAAACATCGACGGAAATACGTGTGGTTTTAGTGAGAAGATTTTGCTGGATGAGGTCATCGACAAACTGCTTACCGGCTTTCATAGGGCCGACAGTGTGTGAGCTGGATGGTCCGATACCGATTTTAAAAATGTCGAATACGCTAATCATATTCTGTCTTCCTATATTGAAGGATCCCCATCAAACTGCCAATTACAGGGTATTTGTTGTCAGTAAGATGATTATAGAAGATCCCTCAATTAACCAGATTGATATAGGTTAATTGAGGGCTTAGATTTACTTAATTATTTGCTAATTTTTTTAATTAGAAGAATAACTTGTAAGTTGCAGCGGAGATTGCGACTAGACCCATGATAACCACGAAAATGTTGCTGAGTTTACCGGAGTATTTACGCATTGCAGGAACTTTGCTGATTGCATACATTGGCATCAAGAACAGCAGGATTGCGATGACTGGACCACCTAAACTTTCAATAATATCCAGTACGCCTGGGTTCAGCGTTGCGACTAACCACGTTGTTACCAGCATGAACAGCGCAGTACCACGGTTTAATTTCTTGATATCAATAGTTTTACCTTTCGCACGATACGCACGCTCAACTAAACCATTGAAACCTTCACGAGCACCTAAGTAGTGACCTAAGAATGATTTGATGATAGCGATAAAGGCGATGATAGCTGCTGCGTATTTGATGAACGGCTGATCAAAGTAACCAGACAGATAGTCAAGGATACTAATGTTTTGCGCTTTAGCTGCGGCAAGATCTGCTGATGATAGCGTGAATACACAGCTGATGACGAAGAACATCACAGTCAGAACCATCAGGATGTGGGCAGAAGCCAAAATGCGTGAACATTTCTTTTCTGCGGCTTCATCATATTCTTCACGTTTTGCCACTGAGAATGCAGAGATGATTGGTGAGTGGTTAAACGCGAACACCATCACTGGAATTGTTAGCCAGATAGTGATCCAAATGCTTTGTCCGCCGGATGCTTTAGCCGCTTCAGCCACGCTATCTAACGATAAAGTACTCAGAACATCGGAGCTCCAGTGTGGAACCATGTACAGTGAGAATGCAACCAGTACGGCGATGAATGGGAATACCAGCATACTCATGACTTTAACGATGTATTTTTCACCGAATGCCACGATTGCCATGACGCCACCGACTAAAATCAGTGCCAGCAACCAACGTGGTGGAGCGCCAACGCCTAAAAGTTCAGTCAGGAATTTGTTGACGTTGTTAGTGATAGAAACACCATAAACTAACAGAATAGGATAAATTGCAAAGAAATAGAGCAGGGTAATCCAGTTACCTGCTGTACGACCAAAGTGTTCTTCTACAACTTCAGTGATGTCACCGTCTTTCTTTGAACCGGAAAGTACAAAGCGTGTTAAACCACGGTGAGCGAAAAATGTCATTGGGAAAGCAAGTACCAACATCAGTAAGACGGGTAGCAGACCACTCATACCTGCGTTGATAGGTAAAAATAAAACGCCAGCACCAATTGCAGTACCGTAAAGACCAAGCATCCATACGGTGTCTGTTTTGCGCCAAGCGGTAGCATTCCCTGTTTGCGAGGCTGTTTTGTTGATGGAACCAACTTTTGTTGTATCCATAATAGTCTCCGAAAATAAAAGTAAAAATAAAATTGGGTGCCTATATCACTAGGCTCTTAATCTTTTTGTACGATTAATCGACTGTTCCATAAATGTTCATCCAATAAACAATCGGTTAATACACTGTCTAGCCATGAATAATGGTTTAATACGTAACAATCTGATTGGAAATAAAACTCAGATGAATATGAAATTCATTTTCAATCAGTTTTGTAATTTTATAAGTAATTTTTAAAGGTGGATTTTGAGTGTGTGAATCTACATTTTAGCAGAACAAAATGCCGTGATCATTATCTCAAAAGAGAAATATCCCCCATGTTTATCAGGTCACAGTGAATTTTGTAAAATTGTTAATGAAATTTAACTTAGTGCTGGTTTTCATAGATTTTAGGCAATGTTCCTAAAATGATTATTCGACAAATTTATTTATATAAAAATACAAAACATTAAAAGCATTATCATGTTAATAAATTTTTTAACCCTGTTCAGACTACAAACTATCCGTATATCTAGATGGCAATACACGGTTATTAGTCTCGAAATTATGCTCACTGAATTATTCTTACTGCATTGATTTTGTTTGGTTTTATTGGTTGGCTTTAATTAATTAATCACGTGATTAATTTTTGTGGCTAATTAATGCCCTTGGGAAATATGTTAATTATTTTGGGAGATTTAAGATTGGTAATTGAATACTTATTTTTCGTCGAAAAAAATAATAAGAAAACGTTACAAGATATTTGTTAATTATTTGTTTTAATATTTATTTGATAAATTCAAATAAATTTAATCATGGAGAAAATAAATAAAAACAAACTTTGATTTAGCTCAATATTTAAAAGCGGGGAAAGTGAAAGGAAAGTACTGACTCCGATAAAAGACCAGTACTTTCAATAATCGATTATGGCTGCATCCATCCTTTACGGATGAGAGCGCTAAAAACAAGGTGATATAGACGAGTTATCGGCTGCTGGATAATGCTGCCGCCCATAACCCAAATTAACTGAGATAAACCGCAAGAAATGGCACCTAAGATAAATGCGCCAACCATGTCTAGCGGCCAATGAACGCCAAGGTAAATACGTGACCATGCGATAACGATAGCGGGAATCATAAAGACAAAACCAACCCATGTTCTTAGCCAAAATAAGAAAGCAAAAACAAAAGTAAAGACGATAGTTCCGTGGTTGCTAGGGAAAGAAGGGGTTGAGTCATGATCTAAGAAATTAGAACCGACCCCTGTCACGAATGGGCGATCGTGAGGTGCAAAGTAGCCAATCAGCCAAGAAATTACTAAACCTATGACAATGGCATAAGCCGTTTTACACGCGAAGGCACGTTGGCGAGTCATATTTGGCTGCGCGCCCCAAAACCAACAGGCGACAGTAAATAGAGGGAAAATAAGGATCAGGCGTTTAGCGATCACAGTGGCTAATGCAATCGTACCACTGGCGGACTCAGGCGTTGCGTTGATCAGGTTAAAAAGATCCAGATTTAATTGTTCCAGCACGATCAAAGTACCTCGGACATGTGTTCTCAAGAAGATAGGACATAGCAATGGAATGGGGATAACTCTAGATTGCCCTAGACCTTGCTACTCAAGGTGACAAATTTACTTTTTGTTAAACATTAACTCAATCAATATTTGCTCAATAACAGTGATTTATCAGGGGAAATGTAAAAGCGCTGGGCACAAAAAACCCGATAGCATGAAAGAATCAAATGGCTATCGGGCTCCTCAATATGGGGACATCAAAGAAAAGCAGTGGCACTCATTAAGACTACGAGAAAAGAGGAAAGTTCTCACTATGATCGGAAAATGTGCAATTTTTGATGAAAATATTTTTTCATAGCACAAAAAGAAAAAGTAAAGCCCCAAAAGAGGAATCTCATTTGAGGCTTTATAAAAGAAAGAGCGTTGTAATATTGATTATTTGTACAGGCTCAGATTTTCTTTAGCATATGCTTCGAAATCAGTGCAGCCACCGATGTGTTTCTCATCGATGAAAATTTGAGGCACGGTTTCAACAGTTTTACCCACAGTTTTAGATAAGTCTTCTTTAGAGATACCTTCTGCTTGGATATCAACATAGCGATAGTCGAAGTCGTCACGTTCATTTTTCAGTTTTTCTGCAAGTTCTTTAGCGCGAACACAGTATGGGCAGCCAGGGCGACCAAAAATAACAGTGTACATAATATCTCCTTAAATTTAGAACTCAGATTCTAATGACTAATCAGATACGAAATAATAATGCTCAATACTATGCCAACATCAGCTTAGAAATAAAAGTTGAATTTTCCTTTCATAGCTATAGGCAGCATATATAATTCGCTAATCGTTGTAACAATACTGTCAGTGCAAGGCAATAAAATGAAGGAAAACATCATGGAACAACAGCAAAAACCCACGAAAGAAACGAAGGGAACGATGCGCTCATTAGCGGATATGCCAAAGCCTGTGCTTTTCCTAGAAGGTATTGGAATCATATTATTAGTCACTGTATTACTTGCCACAAATAACTATATTACTCTCCCAGACTGGCTGGCGAGTTCAGGTGCGATCATCTCAATGATACTGGTTGGGATGGGGTGCCTGATCCCTGCGATGATCAACATTATTTGGCGCGCAGTGCATGGACTTACTTTTTTAGGCATTGATAATAAATCGGGCAGCGCGAGCCGTGATCGTCGGCAGTCTAAAAATGATCCAATAGATGATGATAAACCAGACGAAAAGTAGAACTGAGCATGGTTTTACTGGTGTTTAGACTGATGATGTGTGAAAATTATCCGCTTTCTATTTGTTAGAATGAATAGTGTTATTTTTGTTGTGCCGTTATTTTGAGTTGAAGAAGGTTATTGATCATGGACTCCATTTGTTACCCAGATATCTCACAATTACGTGAGTGGCTCGACCAACTCAAAACCTCTTATTTCGAGTGTGATTCTTGTGCTGCGCTGCATCTTCCGCATATGCAAAACATTGATGGAATATTTGATGCGAAACTAGACATTATTAATAATGTCCTCGTGTTATCAGCACTGGCGGAACTTAAGCCAACAGCGATTATTACATTGGTCGCGAATATTAGCCAAATTAATGCCAGCTCGTTAACTGCGAAGGTTTTTCTCGAAATTAATAATGAAAACCTGCCTAAATTAGTCGTCAGCCAATCATTTTCGTTAGGTGCGGGTATGACATACCGCCAATTTAGTCATTTTATTCAAGAAGCGGAAGAGCAAATTTCCAGTATTGTCTTTGAAATCTTCAGTAATAATCTGCTGTATGCTAACCACGATGAGTTTGAAGAAGCCGAAGTGGAAGATGATGAGGTAGAATCTGATTCCGACGATAAACCGTCTGTAATTATTCACTAAATATCCTATGCACTGTGAAAAATATTTGGCAGGAGAATGCCTCTCCTGTCAATGGCTCGAATTATCGCCAGAACAGCAAATTTCCCGCAAACAAAACCATTTGCAATCGTTATTGCCTTCTCTTGATTCGTCCTTATTTTTAACTCCTATAACAGGACCGGCTGAAGCATTTCGCAATAAAGCCAAAATGGTCGTAAGCGGCAGCGTTGAAAAGCCTATTTTGGGGATTGTTAATCGTGATGGTGTTGCTGTCAGTTTGACGGAGTGCCCGTTATATCTGGCCGAGTTTTCTCAAGTTTTTGCGAAGTTGATTCCTTTTATTGCTAGAGCCGGTCTAACGCCTTATAACATTGAGCGTAAGCGCGGTGAGTTAAAATATATTTTGCTGACTCAAAGCTGGCATACCAAGCAATTCATGCTGCGCTTTGTTTTGCGCTCCGATAAAAAAATTGCACAGTTACAGAACGCATTGCCTTGGTTACAAGAAAAATTGCCACAATTGGCAGTGATCACCGCCAATATTCAACCTATTCATATGGCTATTTTAGAGGGTGAACAGGAAATTATGTTCACGCAGCAGCATGTGCTGCGAGATGAATTTAACCAAGTTCCTCTATTTATTCGCCCACAAAGTTTTTTCCAAACGAATCCGATTGTGGCATCTCAGCTATATCAAACTGCTCGCGAGTGGGTGAAAGCACTGAATATCACTAGCTTATGGGATCTGTTTTGTGGTGTAGGTGGATTTGGTTTGCATTGCGCGGATAAGACAACAAAATTAACAGGCATTGAAATTAGTGCGCCAGCGATTGAGTGTGCTCGCCAATCTGCTCAAGAGCTAGGTTTACAACATGTTGAGTTTCAAGCGTTAGATTCGACGAATTTTGCGACTAGCCGTGACGATATTCCTGATTTAGTTCTTGTGAATCCACCACGCCGTGGTATTGGTAAGAATTTGTGCAACTATTTATCGGATATGCACCCTGAGTATATTCTTTATTCCAGCTGCAATGCTCAGACAATGGCACAAGATTTTGCGTTATTATCAGGGTATGAAGTCTGTAAAGTTCAATTATTTGATATGTTCCCACATACTGCACACTATGAAGTACTGAGCTTATTGAAGCGCAAGTGATTATTCTCATAGATAGGGGGGGAACCCTATCTATGATTAGACATACCTAATGGAATTTAAGAGCGTTTTTCAAGACCCGCTTCAAACTGAATTTAAGTTTCTGAGAATAGACGCTACCATTTACATCAATATAGGCATCCCCTTGTTTACTTTCAATTAACGGCAACTTTTCAGTAATTGTAGAAACCATTTTTTTGACATCGCTTTCAGTTGAATGGATATCCCACTGTTTATAATGTCCATAAATGGTAGCTTGAGTTATATGGGTAATAGGATCATGGTTTTTAAGCTGTATTTTAAATCCATTTGGTAGGTCTATTTTTACTTTATCTTCTATTAATTTGCTTTTTATATAGTTTTGAATATCGTTCGGGGCAAACTCAGGTAATGTGAAACGATATTGGCTATCTTCATTTTGACTTACTTTTGTTATATTTACTAAAGGAATACCTGTTGGAGTTTTTTTTGTATAGCCATTTTCTTTTTCAGATTGAATAATGCTATTGATATCTTTAAAAAAATCATTTTTATTGTAAGTGGAAATTGCTCCATTATTTGGATCGAAATATGTATATAGTATTTTGTTATTGGTTTCATCTCTTTTGACTGCAATTGCAGTGCAGTGACCTATTATACTTAATAAGCAATAGAAAGTGTTTTTTTTATTTAACTCTCTATCTATATCATATATTAGCTCTCTTAGTGTTCGTTCTTTACCCTTTAGGATATTATTTTGTGGATGCTGAACAATATAAGTATTATTATTTATTAAACCAGATTGTAGTTTTCTCTCTGTTATTTTTTTTGCGTAATTTTTTGCTATAAAAGAATAGCAAAGCTTCAAAAAAACACGAGTTTCACTATCAATTAAAGGGATTTTTTTTTCTATTTTATACCTTAAATTAGGGTGATGGCTTAATAAGTCATTTATTTCTAAATTAGGATTAGCTATTTTTCTATATATATATTCAATATTATCTATAATCTCTTGTTCACTGATTATAATGTCACCTTTCAAGATGAAGTTTTCCATTGGATTTTTTTTAATTATATTCTTAATGTGACTTAGATCAGATGCATCTTTTTTTCTTTTTGGTATTGCAAAATTATTCGTTTTATTGGATATGAGATTAAGTGCAGCTGATTTCATGTAATCAATTTGACCGTTAATTCCTTCAAATATTAGAGTGTTGAAAATTGACTCATTTAATGGTTTTAAGTAGTTCTCTATTTTTTCATGTAACGTGTTATTTTTATTTATATTTTTTATTGTATTGAAATTATTGTTCATTGTTTCAATGTATTTAATTCCCTGATTGTTATTTTCATACATCAGAAAAGCATAAGAAATCCCTCGGCAAATTCCTGAGTTAATTTTTTTTATATCAGAAAATGTAGTGAGTCGGTGTTTAAAATCATCCGTTAAATGTTCATCAATATAATCTAAAATTTCACTTTGATTAAAATACGTTATTTTTTTTGTATCGCAGTACATAGAGATTAACCTTCTTATAGCTTTCATTATCATTGGGTTAGGTATTCTAAGCAGGGATACATATGTGTCTTTCAAAAAACAATTAGCATGTAATTAATTAGCTATGAATGATTTTTCAGGCATAAAAAAAGCTTGGTGGATTACCAAACTTTTTCTGTTTTTAATACAACAACACACTACCGCTAACTTCGTTGCTCAAATGCCAGTGCTTTGCGCTCAATCAGACGCATAATTAACGTCAGAATAGCATTCACGACGAGGTAAATAATTCCCGCAGCGACAAATGCCATCACATCCCATGTCTGACCAAATACTTGGCTACTGTAGCCCATAATATCTAGCATCGTAATGGTACTGGCGAGAGAAGTACTTTTGAAAATCAATACCACTTCGTTGGAATAGGATGAGAGTGAACGTTTAAATGCATAGGGGAGAATAATTCGCATGGTTTGCAGTTTATTCATCCCTAATGCTTGGCAAGACTGCCATTGACCCGACGGAATCGCTTTTACCGCACCGTGGAATAGCAATGTGGAATACGCCGCACTATTCAATGCCAGCGCAACCATTGCACATATCCATGGGGTCGAAATAAACTCCCACAACATAGGATAATCTTGCAGGGATTTAAACTGGCTTGGACCATTATAAATCAAGAAGAATTGGACTAATAACGGCGTTCCGGTGAATAAGGTGATATAGACCTTAACCGCTTGTGAAACGACGGGCGTTTTGAGGGATAAGATTAGCGTAAAGAAGATAGCTAAAATGAAAGCAACGAACAACGCACTGAAGGTCAGTGACAAGCTGGTTGGTAATCCCGGTAAAATTTGCAGAATTAAATCAATCATTTCGCGTCACTCCGTTCAAAACGGGTGGTGCGCAGTTCAATGCGTTTGAGTACCAACTGGCTTAATAGCGTGATAGCGAGGTAAATCAGTCCCACAATGGCGTACCAAGTAAATGGCTCATGGGTGCGGTTTACAATAGTTTTAGTCTGTAGCATTAAGTCATTAACGCTAATTAAGGAGACTAGCGCGGTATCTTTGAGTAACACCAACCATTGATTGCCTAAGCCTGGTAAGGCATGGCGCCACATCTGCGGCATGATATAGCGAAAGAAAATGGTTCTTTTGCTTAATCCAAGTGCCAATCCGGCTTCCCATTGACCATAAGGTACAGCTTTTAATGCACCTCGTAGGGTTTGTGAGGCGTAAGAGGCGTATAACAGCGCAAGGGCAATGACACCACAGAAAAATGGAGTGTAATCAAACTCGCCGCTATCAGCAAAGAAAATGCTCGGATCAATTTGGAAAGTACCTTGCCAGAAACCCAAGTTAATGGCGATACCATCCCCTAACAAATTGATTAGCTGGAGCGTTCCAAAATAGACAAACAGCACCACCAGCAATTCGGGCAAACCACGTATCAGCGTGACCCAGCATGTCCCTAAAAAGGCGAGTGGTTTGAATCGAACGGATTCCCACGCCGTAAATAGCATCGCGAGAACTAATCCAAGAATCAGGGCTGAAACGGCAAGGCCGACGGTAATACCGGCGGCACTTGCTAAAAAGAGAAAGTCATTCATTAATTATATCGACTACTGTTGAAACCATTTTTTATGGATAGCATCGTATGTGCCATCTGCTTTAACTTCAGATAAGGCTTTGTTCATCTTATCTAACAATTCTTTGTTACCTTTACGAACGGCGATACCTAAGCCGATGCCGAAGTATTGTGGGTCTGTCACTTTATCGCCGACTGGCGCTAAGTTTTCATTGCCTTTCGCTTTTAACCACTCATCAGCAACTGCGGTGTCACCGAACACAGCGTTAATACGACCATTTTGCAGATCTAAAATCGCAGATTGGTAGTTATCATAGGGAACAACAGTCATGTCTTTATGTTGTTCCATAATATATTTTTGGTGTGTGGTCCCGTTTTGTACCCCAATTTTTTTGCCTTTTAGCTGGTCAACTGCCGTAATTTTATCTTTTACCGCGATAAACTCGGCTGAGTTAGGGTAGTAAGTTTCAGTAAAATCCACTTGTTGTTGACGTTCAGGGGTAATATCGATGCCCGCCATTAACGCTTCAAAACGACGGAATTTCAGGCTTGGGATTAAGCTATCAAAAGATTGGTGTGTGAATGTGCATGTTGCATTCATTTTTGCACACATTGCATTTGCCAGATCCACATCAAAACCAACGATTTGGTTGTTTTTATCAAACATTTCAAACGGGGCATAAGTGGCTTCGGTTGCAAAACGGATCGTCTCTTTTTCCGCCGCAGTCGCAGATAGGGTTACAGCGCCTAATAATGTAGCTAATAATAATTTTTTCATTGCTTAATCCTATATCTATTAGTGGGACAGATAATTTGCAAATGCTGCAGTTTGAGGAGAAGTAAAGTGGCTAGCATCTCCTTGCTCTACAATATGACCGTTTTCCATATAGACCACACGGCTCGCAGTTTTACGGGCAATTTCAACTTCATGGGTCACGATAACTTGTGTGATCCCTGTTGCTGAAAGTTCACGAATAATGTCTACCACTTGGGCGGTGATTTCTGGGTCAAGCGCGGCGGTTGGCTCATCAAATAATAGAACTTGAGGTTCCATCATTAGGGCGCGAGCAATCGCGACACGTTGTTGTTGACCGCCCGATAAATGCAGTGGGTAGCGATTGGCAAATTGAGATAAACGTAAACGCTCTAACAGCTTAGCCGCCTTATCTTGAGCTTGTTGTTTGGTCAATTTCAAGACACGGCACGGCGCTTCGATCAGGTTATCCATGACACTTAAGTGAGGCCATAAATTATATTGCTGGAAAACCATTCCCACATTTTGGCGCAGATCACGAATCGCTTTCGCATCAGGTGCAGTGGAAAAATCAAAGTGATGGTTGGCAATATTTAGCTGACCTGAACGCGGCATCTCTAAAAGATTCAGTACACGCAGTAAAGAACTCTTGCCTGCACCACTGGGCCCAAGTAATACCATTGTCTCACCAGCAGTACACTCTAAGTTAATATCAAAGAGTGCCTGATGGTTGCCGTAGAAACAGTTTATGTTTTTTAATTGAATGCTCATGCTTACCAATAATATCTAAATTAACTATCAGCGATATTAATCCTGTGAGCATATTTATGCAATGTTTTATGCATAAAAATTTGGTTTTTACGCTAAATTTATTCTGGCTTATTGGAGCGATGTTCCGCTATCTGCTCTGTCACAAGCTGTTTGTCCCGTTGAACCGCTAATTCACTAATACGCTTAGCCATGCCTTTAAAGATGAACAAATGCGCTGGCATCATTGCAAACCAATAGAGTAACCCACAGAAGCCCGCAGGGTGCCACCATGCACGAACATCAATTGAGCGTAGGTTTCCACTATCATGAATGGTGAAAGTTAACCGGCCTAAACCTGGCGCTTTCATACCAAAAAGCAAGCTTAGTTGCTTGTTTGGCTCCATATTAATGACTCGCCAGCCATCAACTTCATCACCAACTTGTAAGGTTTCACGATCAGGTCTGCCATATTTAACTTTATTCAGCATCATATCATCCATCATGGCGCGGGTTTTCCAAAGGATGTTGGCGTAAAAATAGCCTTCCTTTCCGCCAATTTGTTGGACGGTATGCCAAAGTGACTCAGTGGATGCGGTTGTGCTGAAGGTGAAGCCGGCTTGTTTAGGGTAGTAACCGTAACCTGGTCGCCAGCGTTTTCTCACTTCAGGGTCGTAGCCCCAATCCGAGTTATCAATAGCACTGGCTTCTTCTGCTAGCGTTGTTCTGACAGCATCATCAAATGAAATCAGTGTCTGTGGGATCAGCTCTCGAATGAGTTTGTCATCTGCAGGTAAGTCATGTTGCAAACCTTGGATCAGCTCTTTTGCGATAGATGGGGGCACCGATGTGATCAGGCTGATAAAGTGTACGGAAATCATGCTGACAGGAATAGGAATTGGAATTAATAAACGGCGTTTTCCGGAGACTTTAATAAATCGTTTGAAGAGCTCCTGATAGCTTATGTATTCAGGACCACCAGCATCCAAAACTCGGCTTTCAGTCACAGGTAGCTGAGCCAATTGAGTCAGGTAGTATAGGATATTTTCAAGGGCGATAGGGGATGACTTCGAACGAACCCAGCGAGGTGGTGTTAAAATGGCGAGGTTATACACCATATCACGCATTATTTCGAAGGCAGCGGAACCGGACCCAACAATAATGGATGCGCGAATTTCAGTCACGGGAATTCCACTTTCACGCAGGATTTCTCCCGTTAAGCGCCTTGCAATTAAATGCGGTGAATAAGTATGACCGTGTTGCAGTGCACTGAGGTATATCACCTGTTTAACGTTGGAGTTCTGTAATGCGGTTTGCACATTACGAGCCGCCTCACGTTCACGCTCAACGAGGTTAGCTTGATCTGCCATACTGTGAACGAGGAAGTAGACAATATCCACTTCATCCATGATATTTTTTAGGGTTTCGGGTTGATGTAAATCCACATAGATACAACGAGTATCGGACCAACCTTGGGATAGCATCCAGTCTACACGTCGGGCAGCCGCAGTGACTTGATGACCTTCTTCCAATAATTTAGGAATTAAATTTTGCCCAATATAGCCGCTGGCGCCTAGTACTAAAACTCGTGGTTTTCCCGTCATGTTAATTTCCTGTGATACCTAAATTAACGGCTATTGTGACTGAAATTCTACTTATGTAAAGAATGCCATAAGAATTGGCGTAATAAGACTTAAAACGAACCCATGAACGATGGCTGCAGGGACAATTGAAACACCGCCACTGCGTTGCAATACCGGTAAAGTAAAGTCCATCGATGTTGAGCCGCAGATACCTAAAGCGGTTGAGCGATAGCGGTTAATGATCAGCGGGATCAGCATAATCGCCGTTAATTCGCGCAATAAGTCATTAAAGAATGCAGCGCTGCCCATAACAGGACCATAGGCATCGGTAATTAAGATCCCTGTGAGGGAATACCAACCAAATCCAGAGGCAATCGCCAACCCCATTTTGATAGGAAGTCCAAGGAAAAAGGCGGCGGCTGCGCCACCTATAAGGGCGCTGACCCCCATGACTAAGGCGATAGTTGTTCCTCGGCGGTTGATTAAAATTTGTCGAATATGCATTCCGCTATTACGCAGTTGAACCCCGACGAGTAAGAGCAGCAACATGAGGGCGACTTGGCTACCTTTATCCGCATAATGTAGAAATTTAAACCCCGTTAAGCCCACCAGAAAACCCACCAGTAATACACCGCACAGTTGCAAGGATTCAAAGACCATTTTGATGCGAGAAGGGGGTTTTTCTTGCTTGTGTTGCGGAACTTTCCACGGATCAAGTTTATCGAGAAGGATTAATGAGAGTGCATTTAAGCCAAAAATGCAGCCGAAGAAGGTTAGGGCATAAACTAAAATGGACACTAAATGGGCACTGAGGTTTTCAAGCAACGCGAGGGTAATACCCATTAAAAATAAAATCACGTACACCATCGAGTTTAAAG
The DNA here is from genome assembly GCF_028479485.1 of Providencia sp. PROV209. Taxonomy (NCBI): domain Bacteria; kingdom Pseudomonadati; phylum Pseudomonadota; class Gammaproteobacteria; order Enterobacterales; family Morganellaceae; genus Providencia; species Providencia sp. PROV209. Next base: position 114,647 of record NZ_JAMPNR010000020.1, read on the forward strand.
ATTGATGAACTCGATGAAGAACATTTTTATTTTTTATAGGTATCAAGTAACCAAGAACCAGAGGTAAAAGAATAATCAGCAAGCCAGAATACATGTCGGTGCCCTTTTTATTTCATTAACTACACATAAATTATATCAATATAAACAAAAGATTATATTTAAACTTTCAGGGGTATTGCTATCGAAACAGTAATAAATTTAGCCTGTGATGCTAAATATCATGTAGGTGACAGATATTTTTCAATGGCTGACTAACTAAAAATAGGAGAAAAATGCTGGAAAATAAAGCATAAACATCCTATATCACCAATTAAATAAGCTCAATACAGGAACATGTATCGTAACGTGTTTTTTTGTACTATTTTGACTCGTCTAGTAATTAGTTAGCTAAATAAGTAAGCTTTTATTTGTGATAGTTCAGGTTGTTTCACGGATTCCTGAATGGTTGAGATGTTACAATCGAACTCAGTTTTGACAGTAAGGGGAGAGATATGTATCTGGAACGTGTGGAAATATATGGATTTAGAGGGATCAACCGGCTTTCTTTAGAGCTTAACAATAATACTGTCTTGATTGGTGAAAACTCGTGGGGTAAATCGAGTCTACTTGATGCCTTGGATATTTTGCTCTCTCCCGATCATCGTGAATACCAGTTTAATGCTAATGATTTTCACCATCCAACAGGGGATGATGAAACGCGTTTTCGTACTTTGCAGATAGTCCTAAAGTTCTGTGAAAGCCGCCCAGGTCGACATCAGTCTTATCGTTTTCAAAATCTAGCCTCTGTCTGGGTTGATAATGGGGACGATCTAAAACATATTTTGTACCGAGTGAGCGCCGAATTAAAAGACGATAATAGTGTTGTAGTGGATAAGTGTTTCCTAAATTCAGGAGGGAACAAGCTATCTCTTGATAATGTCGGAAAGTACATTAAGGAAATTATTCGTTTATATCCCGCGATCCGCTTACGAGATGCCCGCTTTTTAAACACCATTAATCCGAATACGATCCAGGGTGGGGATAACCATTTTCGTGAAAACTTTAATCACCAGATTAAAGAGCTAACCATGGCGTTGGTGAATAACCCTGAACGATTAAGTGATAATGACCTTGAAGATGGCGTGGACGCAATGCAGCAATTGCTGAGCCATTATTTTTCAGGAAAAAGCGGTCATATGGTGAAAGCGGATAATTCAATCATTAGCTTAGAACCTCGGAAACGCGGCTGGCAAGCATTGGATAATATTAACCGGCTGATTGCAAAACCTAATCAACGTAATATTCGCCTAATTATCTTAGGGATGTTTTCATCATTATTGCAATCTAAAGGGAATATCGAGCTCGATAAACATGCTCGCCCAATTATTATTGTGGAAGACCCTGAGACGCGGCTACATCCTATTATGTTATCTATTGCTTGGGGGCTATTTAGCTTATTCTCATTGCAGCGGATCACAACGACCAATTCTGGCGATTTACTTTCTCAGGCGCCAATTGACAGTTTATGTCGCCTTGTGCGTGATACCAATAAGGTATCGGCATATCGTCTTAGCCCCCAAGATTTAAGTGCGGAAGAGCTACGCAAAATATCATTCCATATTCGTTTTAATCGACCATCTGCATTATTTGCCCGTTGTTGGTTATTGGTCGAAGGTGAAACAGAGATTTGGTTAATGAGTGAATTTGCGAGGCAGTGTAATTATTTCTTCGAAACGGAAGGCATTAAAGTCATTGCTTTTGCGCAGAGTGGTTTGAAACCATTATTAAAATTTGCCAATAAAATGGGGATTGAGTGGCATGTATTAACGGATGGGGATGAGGCAGGAAGGAAATATGCCGCAACTGCCACCCATTACGCGAATAAAATTAATTCTTCAGACCGAGACCGTTTAACGATGTTACCTGCACCCGATATGGAGCATTTTCTCTATCGTGAAGGGTTTCAAGGCTTGTACCATGAAATTGCGGAAATCCCTGAAAATGCGAGGGTTTCAACCCGTCGGGTTATCTTAAAAGCGATTGCACGAACCTCGAAGCCCGACTTAGCACTTGCGACAGTGAATCGTGCAGCTGAATTGGGTCCAGACGCAGTGCCATTAGTGTTAAGAAACATGTTCTCTCGCGTTGCATGGCTCGCGCGTGGTAAGGCGTATTGATATAAATTGCAGTTAATCTTAAATCTGTTTAGTGAAGATAGATAATTATTCAGCTATCTTATTTTCAAGGGAGGGGCGGCCCTCTTATTGAAAATAGGAACGTGAGTAATGAAGGCAACATCAAGAAAAAAATGGATTTATGGTATTTTAGCCTTGCTTATGGGGAGCATGATTGCGTGGTATTTTCTTGGTAATCAGAAACCAGAAAGTTACCAAACGGTTGATGTAACCCGTGGTGATTTAGATAAGCAGGTTCTCGCAACAGGGAAGTTAGATGCTGTGCGGAAAGTTGATGTTGGTGCGCAAGTCAGTGGTCAATTACAAACGTTATATGTAAAAGAAGGTGATACGGTCAAAAAAGGCGACCTGCTGGCGGTGATTGATCCACAAAAGGCGCAAAATGAGGTCACCGAATCCCAAGAAACCATTCATGAATTAGAGTCGAATTTGGCACTGGCTCAAGCCGAATTAAAATTGGCGCAAGTGACCTATCAGCGTCATTTAAGCTTATCAAAAGTGCAAGCGGTGTCTCGCCAAGAACTGGATAAAGCCAGGACTGACGTCGAGGTGAATAAAGCCAAAGTTGCCACGTATCAGTCACAAATTAAACGCAATCGCGCCTCTTTAGATACGGCAAAAACCAATTTGAAGTATACCCAAATTACTGCACCGATGGATGGTATTGTGACGTTTATCAAAACGTTGCAGGGGCAAACTGTGATTGCAGCTCAAGAAGCACCGACGATTTTGACGTTGGCGGATCTGGATACAATGTTGGTAAAAGCTGAAGTGTCTGAAGCCGATGTTATCTATCTTGAACCAGGGCAAAGTGCGTCTTTTACCGTGTTGGGTGCACCAGATAAAAAATTTGCGGGAAAACTGAAAGATATCCTTCCTACGCCTGAAAAAATCAATGATGCGATTTTTTACTACGCGCGCTTTGAAGTACCAAATCCCCAGCATTTATTAAAGTTGCAAATGACTGCGCAAGTGGTGATTGAACTTGAATCTCATAAAAATGTGTTATTGCTTCCGTTGCTCGCTTTAGGAAATGAAGTTTCTCCACAGGTTTATGAAGTGGAGGTGTTGAATGGCGGTGTACCACAAAAGAGAACCGTTGAAATTGGTAGCCGCAATGATGTCTCCGTTGAGATTATTAAAGGGCTGCAAGAAGGGGATAAAGTCATTACTAATCGCAGTAGTGATACGGAATTGTAATCATGGCAACCTTACTTGAGCTGCATAACATTACACGGCGATACCCTGCGGGTGAGCAGGAAATCACGGTACTAAAAAAGGTTTCGCTGAAAATACATTCAGGGGAGATGGTGGCGATTATCGGAGCATCAGGCTCAGGAAAATCGACGTTGATGAATATCCTTGGGTGTTTAGATAAACCATCCTCAGGCGAGTACTATGTTGCAGGGCAAAATATCGCAGAGTTAGATAATGATCAGCTGGCGCAATTACGTCGTGAACATTTTGGTTTTATTTTTCAACGCTATCATTTGTTAAGCCATTTGAGTGCAGAGCAGAACGTTGAAATTCCTGCTATTTATGCGGGAGCTGGTAAGGCGCAACGACAGGAACGAGCAGAAAAATTGCTGCAACGTTTAGGCTTAGGGGAGCGCGTCAATTATCGTCCTAGCCAGCTGTCTGGAGGGCAACAGCAGCGAGTCAGTATTGCTCGGGCACTCATGAATGGTGGTCAGGTTATTTTAGCGGATGAGCCTACTGGGGCGCTAGATAGCCATTCAGGGGAAGAGGTGATGAAGATTTTAAAAGATCTTTGTGCCCAAGGACACACGGTGATTATCGTCACCCATGACCCAAAAGTAGCGCAACAAGCAGAACGGATTGTTGAAATCAAAGATGGCGAAATCATTAATGATTCTGGTGCACTTGCGGTAAAAGTCGCTGAATTTCCAGCCAAAGCCGTCATACGGAAAAATCCATTAGGTCAGTGGGTTAGCCGATTCAGTGAAGCGCTGCTGATGGCATGGCGAGCGATGGTCGTGAATAAAATGCGCACCTTACTGACCATGTTGGGGATTGTGATTGGTATTGCATCGGTGGTCTCCATTATGGTGATTGGTGATGCGGCTAAAGGGATGGTATTGAATGATATTAAATCGATTGGGACCAATACGATCTCGGTGTATCCCGGCAAAGATTTTGGTAGTGATGACCCTGAAAACCGCCAAGTATTGAAAGCCTCGGACATTTCAGCAATTGCTCAGCAGCCTTATGTACAGTCAGTGACGGGCTCTATTGAAACATCCGCGCGGTTACGTAAAGGTAATTTGGATGCGGTGGCTCGGGTGTCTGGGGTAGGAACCGATTATTTCCAAGTTTATGGAAGCCATTTTTCTGAAGGGATGGGATTCACTCAGGATATGCTAACTCGGCGTGCGCCTGTAGTTGTCATTGATAGAAATACGAAACGACGTTTTTTCCCGAACAAACAGAATGTGGTGGGTGAAACATTACTTATTGGCAATATGCCCGCTACGATTATCGGAGTATTGGGGGAGCAAAAGTCAATTTTTGGCTCCAGTAAAAGTTTAGAGGTGTTTTTACCAGATACCACCATTAACAGTAAGCTCATTAACCGTTCTTACTATGACAGCATTGTGGTGAGAGTAAATGAAGGTGTTGATGCCAAAGTGGCTGAGCAACAACTGGTGCGTTTGCTTACGCTGCGTCATGGTAAGAAGGATATTTTTACTTATAACATTGATACATTGGTTAAAACGGCTGAAAAAACCACACAAACGATGCAGCTCTTTTTAACCCTCGTCGCCGTAATTTCTTTAGTGGTCGGGGGTATTGGTGTGATGAACATTATGTTGGTATCCGTAACGGAAAGAACCCGTGAAATTGGGATTCGGATGGCGGTAGGAGCACGAACTTCGGATGTTATGCAGCAATTTTTAATTGAAGCGGTGTTAGTGTGCCTTATCGGTGGCTTAATGGGGATTGGGTTATCTTATGGCGTGAGCTTAATTGCCCAAATGGCGCTACCAGGTTGGACATTTGAGTTTGATCCTATCGCGCTAATCAGTGCATTTGCCTGCTCCACTGCAATTGGGGTTATTTTTGGTTTCCTACCCGCCAAAAACGCGGCCAAATTAAATCCAATTGATGCATTAGCGAGAGAGTGATTTAAATGCAAAATGCTGCTCTTCTTTTCTCTTCGAGAGGAAGAGCAGCGTGGTTTCAATATCATGAATTGAATGCAATTCTATTAGCTATCCTTCCTTTCCAATCAATATAGATATTTTTGTTTTGGTAACATTGATATTCTGATTTAGTTGATTCGATAAGTTTTATGGTGTCATTGAGGCTGCGGTATTCACTAATAATTTGATAACACTCTTTTTCCATTTTTAACTCCAAAAAGAGAAAGTCGTTCTTCTTGTCATATTCGATGAAAGAAAGCCTGTTTTTGTTAGACAAAGTTAGCGTTGTTTTTTTGCCGACCAATAATTGTTTGGTTAGCTTTTCCACTTCTTTCTCTAGATCGGGGAGTTTTAGCTTGTTAGAAGGATCCGCTATAGGAATAAACTTCCCAATATCTGCGGTTTCTATTATTTTGCCGTCATTTTTGATATGGGTATTTTTGGGGAGTATGCGGAGGGTATCGAGTAGGTGCTGTTTACTTGTGAGATTTATAACACCTTCATTAGGGTCAAAATAACTCAATGAATGACGCTTATTTTGTGGGTCATATCTTATTGTTATCGCCGTTGCATGGTGATGTGCGGAATAAGATATTGAACAATTTTGCTGGTTTTGAATGATAGCATTAATGAATGTTTCAATGTCTTGTACAGTTGCCGTAACGATACTCTGTTGAGTATTTTTATAGCTGAAATCAGATTCGGTTTTATTGTATTTTAATCCAGATTTGACATTAAACAGGGTGCTATCAAATTCGCAAACGAGGGCACAATATTTGTAAGCATCCTGCAAAAATAATTTAACTTCTGTTTCCGTTAGGCTATCACCCTGTTTAATTTTTTTATTGATTTCTGGAGTGAGTAGATTGAATTCGGGTAAGATTATTTTTTCACCACATTTAATTTTATGATAAAGCGCCCGAATTAAATTGCATTCTTGAGCCGCAGAGATGCCATAATATTTTTGCATATCTATATCATTTTTGAGTGCTGTTAAGCAACATTCAATGTATTGCCAATTAGTTTCACTGGGATATTTGGGCGCTAAATGGGCTCTTTTTAGCCTTGTTTGCTGACTATAGTAGTAGTGCGATTGTTCATGGTTAGCTTGTAATCGTATCGCATCGATGGCGTGCTGTTGAGCAACATGTGCCGATAATTGCTTCCATGCCTGATTATTAGCATCCTGTAGAGGATCATCACTAGGAACATCCAATTTTGCGAGATTAATCACGCTATTTAGCTGTTGTATAAATTGAGAGCCCTGATGATTGTTTTCATAAGCGATATATTGGTGGATTAGCCCTTGGCATATACCGTTTAAGGAATTATTGATATTCGATATGTGGTTTAGTTTATCAATGATATGTTTGATATTTTTTTTATCACTATGAATATATTTCAGCAGATTATTTTGGTTAAAGATGGTACTAAAATGGATAGGGTACATATTGATATTCTATGCTTGAAAATGGATTATCAGAAAACTAACAACTTCTGTCCTCATTTTCTTGTATAAATGAATATGACATGTCAGGAAAAAGGAAAAATGTCTGTTTAGGCCGAATATTTTGTGAGATTAAGCGCAATGAAAAGAGAAACTACTCTAAATTGGCGTGTCGAAATTAGAATTATCTATTGGGGATAACTCTTTTTATGAAATTTCTCTAATCAAATGTGGAGTTTTTAACCCATTAATTTACAGCTTATTTTGTTTTTATCTCCTCCTATATCTCCTCTTATTTAAATAACCGATAATAAAAAAGCTATCAAAAAGGTAAATTCTACTTGCGGTTTGGTACTGATCGTGGATATCATTCGTCTTGTAGAATAAATGAAACCTAGTTCCATTAAATGGAACTTTAGCGAAAAGCCAATAAATCACAAGTAAAGACTCATACACAGCAGGCATGAAAAATGGCAAATAAAGCAGGTGAAGATTATTCTCTGGCGCGGGTACCGCAAAGTGCTCGTCGACCGTTTTATGAAGTGTTGATCCTCCGTATCGGTTCACTCGCTTGCGTTTCGCAAGTGATGCTAGGTGCAGCTCTTGGGTATGGATTAACGTTTTGGCAGGCGTTTTGGGCAACGATGCTCGGCTCTGTAATTTTACAGGTCGTCAGCTGGGGGCTTGGAGCAGCTGCTTGTCGCGAAGGAATGTCAATCAGTCTACTGTCTCGGTGGGCTGGTTTTGGAAAGCTAGGATCCGCATTAATTGGAGGAGCGATTGCTATCTCCTTAATGGGTTGGTTCGGCGTCCAAAATGGTTTCTTCGCTGATGGTATGTATAAAGCGACTAACGTGCTAACACCAGGGACCTGGTCGCTTATTACAGGTATTGCGGTGACAATTATTACGGTATATGGATATCGCTTTTTATCTATTACCGCGAATATTTCAACACCGCTCTTTTTATTCGCACTCGGTTGGGCAACTTATAATTTATTATCAGGACAGGATATTGGTTCGTTAATCAATGCCACTGAACCTGCCGGACCGTTAATGACTATGCCAGCGGCAATTACTATGGTTGCTGGTGGATTTATCATCTCTGCTGTGACAACACCAGACATCAGCCGCTTTATGCATAAGCCGAAAGATGTGTTCTGGATGACCTTAATTGGTACGTTCTGTGGCGAGCTTTTCGTCAACATGATTGCAGTTTTAATGGCTTTAGCGTTACGTACAAGCCAAGTTTTTGATTTGATGATGGCGTTGACTGGATTGCTAGGTGCATCGATTGTTATCTTCTCAACAATTAAAATGAATGATATCAATCTTTATTCTTCGTCACTGGGCTTTTCAACATTGTTGAATGCCATCTTTAATAAGCGCTTTGATCGCCGTTATTTAACATGGGTAATTGGTATTTTTGGTACTGTTGCTTCTATGTTAGGCATCTTAGATAACTTTATTAGCTTCTTAATTTATCTCGGTATTTCGATTCCGCCTGTCGCGGGCATTATGGTTGTAGATTACTACCTTTTAAAACGTGACAGAAAAGAACTGGATATTACCCGGGAACAAGGCATTTTACCGACACGCTGTGAAGCATATAACCCAGTAACATTAGTTGCGTGGTGTTGTGCTGTTATCGTGGGTTGGGGAACGTCTGCTCTGGGTCCATTTAATGCAGATATTGGTGTTCCAGCATTGAACTCCTTGCTGGTTGGTGCGGTGGCTTATTGGATTGGTATGCGACTATTAGCCGCATTCCGAGGCGAGAAAGGAACCCATTTCCGCCAAGTTTCTCATTTAGATTGAGGGCAGATAGATGACCGATAACCGAGTAAAAGTGGCTTTGGCTCAATTTAATTCTGAGCTCGGAAATAAAACAGGTAATTTGCAGCGTATGGCGCAACTGTGCGAGCAGGCGGCATCTCAAGGCGCTAAATTAATCTGTTTCCCAGAGTTGGCGACAACGGGTTATCGGGGCGATCTATTATCCACAAAATTATGGGATTTAAGCGATTTTGAAGGCAGTGAAACTGACTGCCTATTTAGCCAGTTGGCTTCCCGCTTAGATATCACGATTGTGTCAGGGTTTGCTGAGCGCGGTGAGCGTCTTGGTGAAGTTTACAACGCGGTGGGTGTATGGAATCCAGGCTGTGAAAATATCAGTGGTGTATTTCGTAAAGTTCATGCGTTTGGTATTGAAAAACAATGGTTCAAAAGCGGGGATAGCTTCCCTGTGTTTGAGACACCTATCGGTAAGATAGGTGTGATGGTTTGTTATGACATGGGATTCCCTGAAGTCGCTCGGATCCTCACGTTACAAGGTGCGGAGTTATTGATTGCGCCTTCAGCGTGGTGTATTCAAGACCGAGATATGTGGGATATCAATACGGCATGTCGTGCATTAGAAAATGGGACTCATCTTCTGGCGGTTAATCGCTGGGGGCATGAAGAAGATTTACACCTGTTTGGTGGTAGTAAAATTGTCGGTCCACGAGGGCAAGTGCTATGCGAGGCATCTTGTGAAAGTGAAGCGCTATTAGTCGGTGAAATTGATTTTCGCCTTCAAGCACATACGCGATTAAATGTGCCTTATTTAAGAGACAGAAAGCCTCTAAATTATGGCTTACTGGCGCAGGAAATGCAGGTATGAGTATTTTAACAAGTGTTGTCGATGTGTTTCGCCTGTTTTTACGTTCAGGTGATGAGCTCACGGTGACTACATTGGTAAATGAGCTGTCCATGCCTAAAAGTTCTGCTTCACGTCTGTTAAAGCAGATGGCAGAACTGGGGTTGCTCGAAAAGAAAAATAACGCACCGATTTATCGTCCTGGGTTATTGATTATGGAAATTGCCCATCGAGCTCGAGGCATGAACCATTTAATCGATATGGCGTTGGAAGTATTAGACAGTTTGACGAAAGATACTGGGTTTACCAGTTATGTTTCCGCATTAGACGAAGATAAAGTGCGTGTCGTACATGCACGATTTGGTAACAGTATGCTGCAAGTCATTACGCAGCCAGGAACTCGTTTACCGATTGGCGGAACCTCAACTGGACGTGCGTTATTAGCACGATTACCCGTCAATGAACGGACAAACTTAATTAATTTAGAACCTGAAGACACGCGGTCCCGTTTAAAAGAGCGTATTGACGCGATTACACAACGCGGTTGGGAGTTTTCAGTCAATGAGTCAGTTGCAGGTGTCGCTTCCGTATCCAGTACGGTGTACGACCCTTCACAAAATACATTGTATGCGTTGTGTTTAAGTCTTCCAGAGTCGCAAATGACCGATGAGATAATGACACAGCTGTCTCAAGACCTTTGCCGTAAGGCGTCTTATCTAGGTTGCATGGTAGGCGATCCTTATTGGCTAGAGCGTAGTGCCAAGTAGTCAAAAGCCTTGTGATATAAAGCAGTAAAAATAGTCGTAAAAGTTCAGTAAGCAGTAATGAGTAGTCGCAGTAAATAATAATTAAATACCATTCAAAGTGCGTGAATACGCCTTCATCAGGAAATATACCCTTTGTCTTTAGTTAAGGGGTATTCAGAGCGAACGGGTGCCCTTTTGGTGCTCGTTCGCTCTAAAACTCGAAAAAAATAATTAGAATTAAAGGAAGTACAATGACTCTAAAGCAAACTTTGTGCGTTTATGAGCTACTCGATTGTGCGAATGTAAGTGGGCATGATGTCGTTCAGTTGTTTCAAGATTTCCCCGAGGTTCAAGTCATTTCAACGACTGTCGTCGATCAAAAAGGTCAAAGTGATTTCGTCAGAATTACGATCCCCGGTCAACAAGGTAAGTCTCAAGGTAAAAATGCGCCAACCCTCGGCATTATTGGGCGTTTAGGTGGACTCGGTGCAAGACCTTCACGCATTGGCGTTGTCTCTGATGCTGATGGTGCAATCGCCGCCATCACAACAGGATTAAAACTGGCGCAAATGCAGCAGCGAGGTGACACGTTATTAGGCGATGTGATCATTACCACGCATATCTGCCCAAATGCACCTACTCGTCCACATACTCCAGTCGATTTTATGGATTCCCCGTTGGAAGATGTGACGATGAATCTCCACGAAAGCATTCCTGAAGCAGATGCGATTTTATCGGTGGATACGACTAAAGGAAATCGCCTGATTAACCATAAAGGGTACGCACTATCACCTACGGTTAAATCAGGATATATCCTGCCTGTTTCTGAGGATTTGCTGCGTTTAATGGAATGGAGTAGTGGACAGAATGCGGTCACTTTCCCACTAGCAATCCAAGATATCACTCCTTATGGTAATGGGCTTCATCATTTAAACAGTATCATGCAGCCAGCGGTTTCGACGACAGTACCTGTTGTTGGTGTTGCAATTTGTACGGAAACTGTTGTACCGGGTTGTTCAACGGGGGCGAGTCATGAAGTGGATATTGCAACGACCGTAAAATTTATGATTGAAGTGGCAAAAGAATTCGGTGAAGGCAAGTGCGCTTTTTATGACGAAGAGCAATATCAGTTATTAACTGAACTGTATGGAGATATGCGCCATCTACAAGCCACGGAAGAACAATAATATTTATTGCGTGCTTTCTTAATTTGGAATTGTTTTAATTTAAATAGCCACAGTTAATTATTTACCCCTTAAAAATAATTAACTGTGCTCTATTACCCTAATTTATTCTGCTTTCTCTTCACCGCTTTCAGTAATTGGGATAATGACGTCAGCATGAGAGCCTTTAGGACCAGCACCAACACTATAGTTAACCTTCTGGCCCGCTTTCAGTGTTCGGTAACCGTCCATTTGGATTGTGGAGTAATGTGCAAATACATCATCTCCGCCATCTGTTGGGCAGATAAAACCAAAACCTTTCGCATTATTGAACCACTTCACCGTACCTGTATTCATATTTCTGTCCTTTCAGTTTGCTACTTACTGTTTATATACATGCATAAAATGCATATGTATACCAGAAGAGTTTTTTCATTACACGTAAATTAAATTAATGTTTTATTTCGATAATGTTTTTTATCTATTTTTAACTTATTGTATATATTGATTTATTAAAATATCGATTTTCTTATTATGATTAAACGCATAAGGAGTGTTATGGTGTTTCTGTTTGTTTTATAAGCAATTATTTTCTTCCCCAAAACCCCACCAAAAATACTCCCCAAAACATTTAAAAATTTGAGTCTTTAAATTACGACAATCTTCCACTCTTTACCGCGATCATCGTTATAATTATCAGTCATTACTTTCGACCTATGACCTAACAATCTTTGAGTATCCAATCCTTGTTCTCGATATATCCTTTCAGAAAGAGAACGCTGTTCATGAAAGGTTGGTTCAGCACCTTTCGACCAAGTAATTCCGCATTTATTACGTGCATTTTTAAACGCGGCCGTTAATGAGGTATTTGATATTGCCCCGCCTTTTTTACCCCTAGCAATAGAATGGCGATGGTGAAGTAGGTAAGGGCTAACAACAAGATCCCTACACATGGAGATCACATCACCAAGCGTCATTTCTATAGCATCACACCTCAGCGTTAATGGGATGGCAATTTTTGTCCCTGTTTTTTCTTGCTCAATATGCAGCATTCCATCCCAAACATCAGAGAATTTCATTTTTGTGATATCACCAAGGCGTTGCCCTGTAATTAGAGCTAACAGCATCCCATGTTGTAAGTAATGAGGGTGCATGGCTGCTTGCTGATAGATAGCCTTCCATTCATCCAGCGATAAGCGCTCTCGCTTAACTTTGCTTCTAGGTTTCTTGGTTGCAAGGGCAGGGTTATACCCTGGTGGAACATGTCCAACATGCTGAGCCTCTTTAAACACATCAACAATCACGGATCTGACTACTTGAGCCATTCGGTTATGCCCGAGCGCCTTTACTTCGTCTGTTATTTTAACGACTTCAAGCGCAGTTATATCTTTTAAGGACATCATCCCACAATGCTGCTTAAATAAATTTAGCGGCTTAATTTTTTGCTTATATGAGTTTAGCTTTAACTCGCCTTGATCCATTCGTTCTTGCTGTATTTCTAAATATTTATCAATCCAATTGGACACGCTAATGCCAATTTTCTTATTTTTAATATTTGAAAGCCTGTCATTGATACTGAGTATTTGTTTTGTTTGCTGTTCAGCTATAACCACATTTGCTTGAACGGCTACTTGCTCGGCTTCCTCGGCGTCCGTGCCGAGGCTATGAAACCTACCTGTTAACGGGTGTTTATATTGCCAATAAACCTTTCCGTTTCGTTTATCTAATTTCCGATACAAATTTGGAATAGTGATTTTATGAGCGCGGGGTCTAGCTGCCATCAGATAATATCCTTTGAAGTTTATCGTTTGAGCAATTCGGTAATTGAGGTTTTGAAACAATACCCACCCAGCGGGAATCACGATCTACCATCCATTTCTTACCAACTTTTAAGGCTGGTGGTACCATCATGTTCGCTTTCGCATACTTCAATAACACTTGCTTGCTGGGCGCATCATCACCGAATTCCAGTTTTGCCCATGCTTCTAGAGATACCATTCTAGACATAATTACCTCCACATATCTGCCCGCATGCAGATTAAAAATTCAACCACAAACACTCGGTACGCTTTACTGAACCTGCGTGTCCATTTGCTGCCGTTGTCTTTACTGCTTTTCGCCAGCTCGAGAGTTGGCCGTTATATAAATCGTTGTCATAACCACAGATAATAACTTTCCCTTGAAGCTGGCCAGCGACAGTGATTAATTGCTGGTGGCCCCATTCATCCATTTCGTACCGGTATGTTTCGCTTCTCATACTCCTTGTTTCATGTAGATAAGGCGGATCAATAAAATGTAAGGTGCTGGTGGTATCATGGTCTTTCATGCACTGAACAGCATCACGATTTTCAATTAATACCCCTTGCAATCTATCCACTACAGCGAGCAGGTTTTCCGGTGCACGTGTCCATATCTTTTGTGCTGTCGCTGAATTACGCTTAGTGTCTAATCTAAAACCGGTTTTTCCTTTCGTTGCACCGGCGCTACCAAATCCCATAGTGGCGCGAACAATCGTTTTACGTGCTCGCTCAATAGAGCAATCAGAAGCTTCATAAGCACAATTAAATTCGGTTCGTGAGTAGGGCGTTAATAAGCAAGCATCGATAAGTTTTTCAGCCTGATCTTTATCACGCAGAACGCGAAACAGATTCACTATTTCATCATCCAAATCGTTATAAACTTCAGCTTCCGATCGAGGTTTACGCAAAAGAACTGACGCAGCCCCACCAAATGGCTCAACATAACAACGATGATCTGGAAAATGACTAATCACCCAAGGGGCAAGTCGATACTTGCCGCCATGGTAGCGAATAAGCGGGTGTTTAATGATTGTCATGTTCCACCTTCATTTGCTTGAGCGCTTCACGAACAGCGTTTAAACGTGACTCCATCCTCCAATAATCGCTATTTTCCTGCTTAGGCCATGGAGCACACCACGGATCATTACCAAATAACCCATTATATTTATTACTAAAAGTGCAATTAATAACATCATCTTTAATATCTTCAATCCATTCGAGATCATCAAACATGGTGCGAGCGTCACTTTCAGTTAGTATTCTTTTTTTTCGACACTTCATTATTTCTTTCTTAACAAACGCGATATTTTCTTCATTATCAGCGTCAATTTCCTTGTCTAGGCTTGAGTCCAAATAACCAATCCAATATTGGTTTGTTATCCATAATAAAAATTCAGTAAGAGACATACCCATACCGCCCCAATAGCATGACCATGACTTACTAAACTCACTGATAGTCACACGACCTCGACGATTATCGCCATAGTCTTCAAGGTAAACATGAATAGGGTCATGATTATCGACGCCTGTTATTACTAGCTTAGTAACTTGTGATTGCTCTATTTTCATAATCACACTCGCTTAAACTCAATAACCCACACCCACGGATTACTATCCCATCCGTCAGTACCGTAAATATTTTCCCAAGCACGCCGAAATGCCCTTATTGGTTTTTCAAACCAGCCAATTGAATTAGCTGCATCAGATTGTGAATTATCAAAGCCTTCTGCCTTTGCGTCTTCTTCACTAATTGATTGCAGCCGCTCTACGTGAACATCAGTAATTTCTAGTGTTATACGGGAAGCCCAGCGCGGCATTTGCGTCGATGGTCTCCAGCCTTGCCGAAAATTATCATCGCAATCGATATATTCAGGCGCATACCCGCCATCTGCTTTGTAAACACAGTTTTCTACTTTTTTGTATGGAGTCGGATCTTTGAATAGGTCGTAAGCTTTTTCGACATCAACTAACGGACCTTGCCATGTTTCACGAACCCAAATGCGATCGCCAACCTTACCGTAAGGACAGGTAAGAGGGTACGTTCTGTCATTCCAAGTGGCACCATCAGTGGAGCGCAAAACACAACGGCCATCTTTGATGCCTGCGTGATAATTTCCAGCCCTTAAACCGCTAAAGTTCAAGTTAATAGCCTTATCAATTGGTTTGAATTTAGCAATACAGCGAGTTTGAGTTTTACGGCCATCAATGATGGCGCGTACCATTTCAGTATTAAAAATAATTCCGCGCTCTTTCATGTCAGCCACCTATACGTGTAGCAGTTCTAATGCGTTCATAAATATCACTAGCTTGAATACGTTCATCACCAACATCACAGGCGCAGAAATATTCAAATGCAGCCTTTTCAGCTTCTTTATGTGCTTTGAGGAATTTTGCCTTTAGTTTTGCTACATCTGGTCTTAGCCATGAACAAACGGGACCATCTTCTGATTCAGAAATACCACCAATAAACCAACCATCACCTTGAGGTTTGCTAGGCACCCATCCTGAAATATCACACTGGCCATCTTCAAAATAGAGTTTGAATGTTGGGTGACTTTCATCAATATCACCATCCATATAGACATTACAGATTTCAAGACAGTTGTTATCAAACCATTGTTTTAAATATTCAACATCTTCACTTACAGGAATTTGAGAGTGAGCCCAGTAGCCAAGTTCGTCGCGTTCTACTAATTCAGGTTTAATAGACATAATTAAATACCTTTATTTACTTCAATCGAGTTATAGGCAGACTTCATTTCTTGATAAAGCTCTTTTCCTTCACCTGCTTCGTAAAGCTCTTTCCATTTATCCCAATTATCGATAACAGCAGACCACTGAGGTGAACATGCTTTCATTTCATGTAATTGGCTTGCTAGCTTAGGTACGGCTTCTAGTAATCGAATGCAGCGACCTAAATCAGCACCATCCCAAGGGTAATGATGTGGAGCGCTAAATTGACCAGAAAGAACGGAAGCCATATATTTGGAGCTCGCCCCTACATCATCACTAGCAAGCCATGCAGTAAGACCCATACCTTCAGAAGCTTTAACAAGCGGCTTTTTGAATTCGTCACAAATTAAATTAGCAGCATTAATAATGGCATTCATATAACGAGGTTCAGCAGGGATGCCGGATATTTGGTTTTCCAGCTCAGTTGAAATAGCGGAAATTAATCCAATTTGGTTAATTTGCATAATTACACCTTCTACTCATCATCTGTATATTGATAGTTTTCATCCATACCGTAATCACTAGGTGATATAGTCGGGTGACATAAGTGAAATGCGAATTTGCGCCAATGTAACTTTTCAGATTCAGATTGCTCTCTATAAGGTTTAGCTATATTGATGTTAACTAGGTTCCCATTAACAATATCGAATGTCCCGCAATTACTGCCTAGGTCTTCATCAGCAAATCGAACAGCAAAGCTATGCTGGCTAAACTTATTTCCAAGTGCTGCATAAATTTGCTCAGGTGTAGACCATGCCGTATCAAACTTAATTATCAATTCGCCCCCATTGGCAATATGTCTTTTTAATCGTTTTTTATAGATACGTTTTTCGTAGCATTTAACATGTGTTGGAGTATGGCGATGCCCATATTTAACTTTTTTATATTTACGCTTCACTGGCATCAGCACATCATATGCACCCCATTTTGTTCCCCAATTCGAGATGCGCCAGCTATACCAAGTGGCATGACCATATAGGGCTTTGCTCTTGATTGACTGCTTAGCTTCATTAACTAATTTTTTATATCGTTTCAATCCAAGTTGTTTTTTAAAACGTTCAAAAACGCCTTTGTCATTTTCTCTTATGGCTGCCGCCATCATTTCAGTATGAGAGCCAGAAGTAATATTTAATGTTTTGGGCATCTTGATTAGTCTATTAAAATCAAAGATACCGTCATTGTTGATGATGCTATTAAGTACATGCAGTTTTTCTTTTGAAGTTCCTGATGTCATAATTAATTCATTAGTGACATGATTTGGCATAATTAATACTCCACAAAATTTAGATAATAAGAGTCCGTCTCTTAATAAAGAGAATTAAATTCCTAGGTGTTGGATTAATTATTTAAAGCTTGGCTTCTTTGCCAAGTGAATCAATTAATGCTTTTATTAAAATATTTAACTCTGAAACAATTAAGAAGAAATCAGCGTCAAAGCGTTGGTTGTAATCTTCCATTCCAATATCATCATTAGTTTCTAACAATGCAGAATCAAATTTAATTTTGGAAAGAATAAAATTATTATTAATACAGAAGGTGATCCTGTCCTCATAGTTCAATGATAATTTAGTTACCAGCTTACCCGCTTCAATATTTGACTGAATTTCATCAGAGACTAAATCTTGTTTTGAATATTTAGCAATTCCACCCTCTTCAAGGATGGCTTTCATTTCTGATTGCTCACCAAACACAAAGCCTTTTGGTAATTTCCCATTTCTAACCCACTCAGTTAGTGTTAACTCAATTGGGTCTTGCACTGTTAATGGAACAACTGGCAAAGAGCCAATGGATTTACGGATCATTGCGAAACAATCCTCAGCGCGGCGAGGCGACGAAACTAGCGCAGCAATAAAACCATCAGCAATATTCACCCATACATCGAAGCGGGCATATTTAGAGAACGCGCGAGGTAGCAGCTCGTGAATCACTTCATCTTTAATGGCTTGACGCTCGGTTTTCTTTAGCGTCCTACCTTGATCCGCTTCTAATTTTCCCACCTTTTTATTTAATGCATCATTAATAACTGGCGTTGGTAATATTTTCTCTTCTTTAAAAAGAGAGATTAACATTTGGTTGTTAACTTGATGAGTTAAGCTATCCGATTTACCGATGCCTAGTGGTGGAATAAAACCAAATCGCGACATGTCCAGAGAACCACAAGGCTCGTATTTTAAATGTGATAACTGTTCTTCAATATTACTTAAATCAATATCACGAGTAAGGCGATATATAACCAAGCTTTTTACATTAAAAACGCTCATGAGATAACCCTCATTAATTTGTAATTAACTCCACAATATAAATAAGACTACTGACAGTAATTAAGCACATATTTACCCGTATGGACTGACGCCAATGGTCTTATTTATATTTAGAAAAAGAGGCGGCATGGCACCGCCAAAAAAATTATCAATAATTACTAACTAGCAACGGCATTATTATTTTCAGCTTGGATCCGAAGATAAATTTCTTCGCGGTGAATACTTGTATCTTTTGGTGCTTCGATACCAATCCGCACTTGGCATCCTTTAATTCCCAAAACAGTGACTTTGACATCATCACCAATAACAACGGTTTCACCGGCACGACGAGTTAAAATAAGCATTCCCATACTAAACACTCCACGCAGTTAAAAGGTTGCCTGAACTAATTTAGCCACATCAGGCGGCTGTGGTATTCTTGGAAGCCCTACACAACCAAGAGAATTTTTATGAGCAACTTAAAAGGTGTTATCGTGCATATTGAACACCGAATCGGTTGGATTGCCATTCGTGATGAATTCGGAGAAATAACCATAGCAGAGCTACTTGGTGGCTATGACGTCGAAAAAGGCAATGTAATCACTGGCAATCTACACTCCGAAGGTGGTGAAACCTTTTATAATCACTCTACAGATGAAGAGCTTGATGTATACGTTGAGTATGTTCACTTAACTGAAGCTCAGTCCATTCAAGCTATCCAAAGATGTGGTCGATAAACCGACGAAACATCGCACAGTCCTTCAGCGTCCAATTACACTGTTCCGCGGAGATGGTTTTCTCCGCTGGAATGCCTGGATTTAAATCGCACAATGAACTGCCTCTTTTAGCTGCGTTTTCAAGCTGTCCGACTTTATCTAACAATGCCTCTTTCATTTTTTGACACTTGCATCCAGTGTCGCTAGATCCGCCCATACCCATCACTCCACAAAGTTAAAATTAGTACCTGATTATTTAACCACCTCAGGTGGCGGTGGTTTTGCTGTACCCATACAACAAAATTTAGTTAAGCACTAATAGTGACTTTACAGCGTTCGGTCTGCTCGAAAATCTCATCATCGAGCTTTTCAATCTTGCGCTGCAGTTCGACTTTATCTTGTTCTAACTGAGCTTGTTTAGCCTTAAGCGACTCCAGCGTATTGAATTCAGCAGCCTTTTGAAGAATCCACGCCTGCGCATCTTCCTGCGACATTGGCACACTAAAGGTTACGATTGGTTCATTTGAATTGGTTTGCATAAGTTTCTCTCCATTGCTTTGTTGTAAACAATGTAAAACTAATTTGCGTGATATGCAACTTTAAAATTGCGAAATATGCAAAATTTTTATTTTGACAGAAAAAAGCCCAGACTTGCTGGGCTTGATACTGAGTGGTTAGATCAGGAGTGTCGTCTAAAAGCTTGAGTCTGACTTATAAGAACTTTGCCATGTATATGGAGTCGATTTTCATTACTGGGGTTGATTTCCCAGCTTGTGTAGCGCGGGTTATCGGATAAAACCATTATTTTATCTGGTACTACTTGTAGCCGCTTAACGTGAATATTTTCATCAAAGGAAAATACATATATCCCATCACTATCTATATGATTTACTGAAACATCAACGAAAATAAGATCCCCTGGCTCTATGGTTCCAGACATACTGTCACCCTTTGCATTAATTACCTTCACTGTCGATGCAAGCCTAGAGCCAAACATTACTTTAGCCTGCTCGGACTCATATTCTATTGAATGAATTACATCAACAACTTCACTAATTTGATTGCATCCTGGACCAGCGCTTGCGTTAACATCAAGTAATTCAACTCTATATATACTTTCACGCATTTTGTTAGATTCCACGGCACTGTTTTTATGTACAGTATAATCTAACTCTTCAGAAAATAAATCAACCACTGGAACTGATAAAGCTGAAGATATTTTCATTAGCAACTGCTCTGTGAATGACTTCTGCTTACCCGTTTCTAGGCGCGAAACATTCCCCGGATCGCTATCTATCGCATCCGCAAGTTCAGCTATGGTTATTTTTTTAGCTGTTCTGATGGCTCTAATTCGATTTCCAATATTCATACGTTAATTACAAATCTTTTTTGCGAATTATGCAAAGTAAGTTGCGCAAATTACCTTAATGAAATATTATGCGAATTACGCAAAATTAAGGAGGTTTCATGCAAACACAATTAAGGTTTTTGCGAAAAAAGCAAAAGCTCACTCTGTCTGAAATTGCTAAGTCAGTTGAAATTGATGTAGCCAGCCTCAGCAGAATCGAACGTGGTCAACAGAAAACATCATTTTCCACAGCTGAGAAGTTATCACTTTTTTTTAATGGGGAAATATCGGTACTAGAAATCCTATTTCCAGAAAAATACCAGAAAGTACCAGCAGAGTTAACTACCAACAAAACAACGGAATTGTAGATATGTGCAAACAAACACTAAAAGAAGTTGTGAAAGAGATGTGTAAGGCATTCCCGGGTGGTCGTTCAGCGATGGCGGGTGCTTTGGGTATTTCTGAAACAACGTTCAACAACAAGCTGTATGAGAAGAACGGCTGCCGCTTTTTTGAAAACGATGAGCTTGAAGCAATGGAAGAGCTATCGGGCACTAAGTTGCTGGTGGCTTATCACATGGAACGCCACGGGATTACCCCGTCAGTAAAAATTGAAGCTGAAAGCTTAGACAAAGTTGAATTGTTCGATATTCAAATGCGTTTGGGGGCAATGCAGGGGGCGTTAAGCGTTTTAATCAAAGACAGTATTTCTGACGGCGTTTTAACACCAGATGAAATTATAGCTATCTACAGAAAAATGGAGAAAGTCTTTGCTTACGCACTGGGCTTCGTGGGTTCTTTAGAAAGCGTTTATGGGATTAAACAATGATGAGCATAGTTAGAAAGGTTGACGCCCAGATATGCGGTCCGGGCGTCGGGGGCGCTAAAAACATTTGTGGAGTAATTAGCATGAGCAGTTTAAACCAAATCAGAGCTAAAAAGCAATTCCGCTGCTTACCAGCTTCTAAAAGTGGTCCGTTTCAATATGTAGAAATCATAACTTCAGCAGATGCTTGGGGCAACTACCAGACTGAGCAGCAATTGGTAGATATCGCTGAGTTGAGAAACGATTGGGCTCAATTTTACTTCAACAGCAAAGGCGAGGCACATGACTGATGAAGATCCAAATAATCTCAATCGCATTTATCTCGACAAGCGCGGCATTCCTGTCCGTGTTGTTCGTTATGACCGTGAAAAGAAGAGGGTCATATACCTGCGTGATGGCTATGAGCATGAATGCTTCGCCCCGTTATACAAATTTAAAGATGAATTCACAAGGGTGATGGAATGAGCAGCCTGTTACTACTTAAAACACGCCCTCAAATCGTTATACCAGAGCTGGCGGTTCGTTTGGGCTTGAATGAGGCTCTATTGCTTCAGCAAGTTCAATACTGGCTATCTGAAACCTCGTCAGGTGTTGATCATGACGGTAGGCGCTGGGTCTATAACACTATTGAAGAATGGCGTGAACAGTTCCCGTATTTTTCTGAATCCACAATTAAACGTGCATTTAATAATTTAAAGAAATTAGGTGTATTAAATATTGAGCAAATTAATAAGCGCACGCATGATCGTACTAATTATTACTCTATAAATTATGAACATGCGTTGTTATCCGATGAGGTCAAATTGAACTCATCGAACAGTTCAGCCGAAGCCTCTCGAACAGGTCAAAATGACCTTATCGATAATCGCAAAATGAAACGCTCGAACACTACCAAAATGACCTCATCGAACGGGTCAAAATGCCCTGATCTTACAGAGAGTACTACAGAGAATACTCAAGAGATTACAACAGAGAGTAACTCTTTTTGTCAGGCTCATGCTGAGCCAGACCACGCGCAAATTGTTTTAGAACATTTCAACAAGGTCACTAACTCAAGTTATCGCGATGGTAAAACCACTATGGGACACATCAGAGCCCGTCTAGCTGAAAACTACACTTCAGATGATTTAATTCTGGTAACTGACTACATCACGGCTAAGTGGATGAATGACTCAAAAATGAGTGATTACCTGCGTCCAAAAACACTATTCAGCCCTGAGAACTGCATGGAGTATTTCGAAAAGGCTCAGAAATGGCATGAAGCTGGGCGTCCTGTATGTGCTAACGGAAAATGGCTAAAGCCCGGTGAAGTAGCTGTAAGCATCGACACTGTTCAGCGTGATGAAGCATTCACTCGCATCATTGGTTCCCGTTTAAAGCCACAGAGCAGAGTCGAAGAAATTGCGAGTAATTTAGCCGGCAAGACCGGAATTAGAACAGCAAAAGAATTTCAGGGACGACAAATGTGGATCAGCATTTGGAAGCAAGCAACTGAACAAGCAGCGAGAGAGGTGTCGGCATGATGCGTAGTGAAGCTAAAAAAATTTACGGTACTAACGTTTTTGGCATTGTCGCCATGTTGCATCAGCTGCGCCGCTGGTGGGCTATTCGTGACTTACGTAGTTGTTGGAATGATTCTCGTGATGGCTTGGTGATTTGCAGGAAACACAAGCATTTAAACCACTATGCTGATTATTTTCAAGTTCAGCAGCGTTATTGCCGTATTCGTTTGTATATGAAAGCCTACCAGAGTAGAGGTGTTATTTAATGAGCGAATACGTCACAAAGCTTAACGAGCTTAAAACCAGATCTACCCATGAACTGAAAGAAATTGGTGATCAATGGTGCACACCAAGTGCTTTGTATTGGGGAATTAGCTCAATATACGGGATTTTCAAACTGGATTTGTTTACTGACGGAAAAAATAGTAAGGCCCCTTATTTCTATACTGCAGAGGATAATGCACTGACGCAGGACTGGTCCGCTAAGTTGGTAGAGGTTGGCGGAGCTGCTTTTGGAAATCCGCCATATTCCCGTAGTTCCTATCACGAAAAACAGCCCATCACTGGCGTTGGTCACATTATGAATCATGCAATGACGATGCGAGAGAAAGGTGGTCGCTATGTGTTTTTACTAAAAGCTGCAACTAGTGAAACATGGTGGCCTGAGCATGCTGATCATGTTTGCTTTATTCGTGGTCGTATTGGTTTCGATGTCCCCCTATGGTTTAACCCAGTTAGTGATAAACAGAAGCCAAGTGGTGCATTCTTTGCCGGTGCAATAGTCGTTTTCGATAAAACATGGACTGGCAAGGCATTTGATTATATTCAGCGTGAGGAGCTGGAGGAGCGTGGACGGGTCTTTTTGGAACAAGTGCAGTGGCTATCGAAAACCAAGGGAGTAGCAGCATAATGGATGGCACATACATTCGATGCATTGAGCTTATCAAAGGAGTTCGAGCATGAAAGACAATATGCCTGAAATCCATCAATGTAAATGTGGCAGTGAAGATCTACACATCGAAACTCTTGAGTATCGAACTTGGTTTTATGTTTATTGCCACGGTTGTGGCACTAACGGTCCAGCGATAAATGACAAGCTAGAAGCCGTAAGAATCTGGAATAAGGTGGTAGCCAATGACGCATGACGAGTTGTGTGATTTAGCGGTGAGATTCTTACAAAACAACGGGTTCAATGTTGCGTTTGGGGATAGGTTTCAATCAAGGAATGGAACGGGAGAACAACCTGACGCTATTGGCTTTAGGAGTGGAATAAGCTGTTTGATTGAAGCGAAGGTGAGTCGTTCTGATTTTCTTGCGGATAAAAAGAAATGGTTTAGGCAACAGCCAGAAAAGGGAATGGGTGACTGGCGTTTTTTTATCTCACCGCCAGATATTATTAAACCGGAGGATTTACCTGCAGGATGGGGATTGCTCCACGTCAAAGGTAAGCGAGTTTTCAAGGTTCATGGATGGCCACCTAACACATACTGGTACGACAAGAAGCCATTTAATGCTAATAAGCAAGCAGAATGTGACCATATGTATAGCGCGCTGAGACGGCTACAGATTAGAGGTCATCTTCATGAAATTTACGAGGGGATACCAAATAATGACTAATCCAATCACTTTCGTTCTTCCGTTCCCTCCAAGTGTTAACGCTTGCTGGCGGACTGTTCGCGGCACAATGATTATCAGTGAAAAAGGTCGCGCATTTCGGGCTAATGCAATAGCAGCGGTGTATCAGCAATTACGTAAAAGACCTGTGGCAATAGAAGAAGATGTATCAGTCATTGTGAAGATGTACCCTCCAACTAATCACAGAAGAGACATAGATAATTTTTTAAAAGCCCCATTTGATGCTCTTACCTATGCGAACGTATGGAAAGATGACAAGCAGGTTAGACACGCAGATATATGGTGGTGTGAGGTAGTAAAGGGCGGTCGGTTTGAAATTACGATCAGCTTACATGACAGCGCAAATGCGGTTGCGTAAAACGTGGAGAAAAAGCATGAATCAATTAGCGATAAAAACATTAACAATGTCCAGCGTAGAGATATCAGAGTTAGTCGAGTCTCGTCATGACAAAGTTAAGCAGTCTATAGAACGCCTAGCGGCACGAGGTGCAATTCAACTTCCCCCAATGGGGGAGGTCAGAAATCATCAAAACCAAGTGGTACAAGTTTATCAATTAAATAAGCGCGATAGTTACGTTGTTGTAGCTCAACTATCACCAGAGTTCACGGCGAGGCTGGTGGATAGATGGCAAGAGTTAGAAAACCAAAAGCTGGTACCGACAACATTTTCAGAAGCACTACGCTTAGCTGCGGATCTGGAAGAAGAAAAGCAGCAGCTTGAAAATAAACTAATCGAAGCGGCGCCAAAGGTTGAGTTTGTTGATAGATACGTCTCCGCCACTGGTGCAATGACATTTAGACAAGTCTGCAAGCTACTTGATGTGAAAGAGCCAGAATTTAGGGGCTTTTTACTTGATAAAAGAATCATGTACCGACTCAACAATATATTGACCCCATATCAGCAGCATTTAGACGCTGGACGATTTGAAATGAAAACTGGTGTTACGCAAGGCACTGAATATGCGTTTGCACAAGCACGGTTTACAGCAAAAGGTGTCAACTGGATAGCTGGTCAATGGATGGAGCACAAAGCGTATGCGTGAGGCTTCAATTCTTACCGCAAGTACGGTACCGGAACTTGGATTAGCAATCTTTAGACCAGGAGTTAGCGAATTACACAAATTCACTGGTCGCATGTTAATTATCCCGGTACCGGAATTGTTAAGCGATAAATCAGTAGGGCCTATCTCTCTTTCTCCATCATTCCTCAGCGACGAGTTAAAGGATATTGAAGGGATAAAGCAAGTATTGGATTTGACTGTAGATCCTGAGCCACCAGCAAGTTTTATGAAGTTTCCAAAGCTTCGGCGCTGGGAGAGTGTGAAATATCTGCAATGGGTTAAATCACAGCCGTGTTGCGTGTGTGGCGCCACAGCCGACGATGCCCATCACATTATCGGATACGGGCAGGGTGGCATAGGCGCAAAGGCTCATGACTTGTTCACTATCCCATTATGTCGAGTTCACCACAGCGAGTTACACAAGGATCCTAAAGGGTGGGAGCAAGAAAACGGTAGTCAGTTAGTTTTATTATTTAAATTCCTCGACCGTTCAATCGGTCTAGGCGTATTCGGTTAATGCGTTGTGCGGAACGCGGTGGAGATTATTGCATGAGAGATATTCAGTTAGTTTTAGAAAAGTGGGCAGGCTGGGCAAGTAATAACCCCGGTGTAGATTATTCGCATATTGCAGCTGGATTTAAGGGGTTAATCTCAAATAAAGAGGCTCCTAGGCTTTCATGCACTGACAATGATGGAATTATTATCGATAGTGTCATTGCTAAATTAAAAGCGGTTAGAAAAGATGAAGAACTAGAACTGATAGTTATGCATTATTTATATGGTGTATCAAAGCGCGGCATTGCAAAAAAATTAAAGGTTAGCGAGGGGCGAGTTCGCCAGATGATGCAAGTAGCGGAAGGGTTTGTCGATGGGTGTTTAGCCATGATTGGTGTGGTTTTAGAAATGGATAGTGAAGTTATGGGGAAACAAAACTCGGTGGATAGTGAAAAAGTATTAGTGCGCTACGCAAAATCAATGCTAGTGTGATAAGAGTGAATACGTTGTCACCTAACTTATAGAATGAAACCTCGCCATTGCGCGGTTTTTTTTGCTTTATGGGGTATCAAAAATTAAATAATTAAGTGGATACTCAAGAGGCTAATGGTATTTTTTGTGTTGATGTGCTCAAGGATTAATTTTGGGCAAAAAAAAGCCAAGCAGAGAGGCTTGGCATGAAATTACAACAAAACTAGTTAATTTAGGACATGAGGGGAAGTGTTGTTTCACCCTTTAAAGCAGTCTAGCGTGTTAAGTGTAGTGTAAATATAAATAAAATGTAAGTGAAATTAACAATAAACATTTAAATGTATCGTGTTGTGTCTAGCGCTCATCTTATATTTACTGTGAATTTTAATTTCCATGTTATTAATTTTAATGTGTGATTTTCTTTACATTATGCAGGTAATAGCTACATTTAAACAACAAAAGGCTATTAAATTGGATGATGATACATGGCAATATTCAGCGCACTTCAAAAAATCATGATATTAACTGTATTAGCGTTGCTGTTTATCGCATTTCCGTTTTGGCTAAGGTAGTCAAGAGAGTAATATGACAAAGGATATTCTAGGGCTAATTAAGCCTAATTTTTACACTACAAAATACCTACACGCTAATCTATTAT
Organism: Providencia sp. PROV209; assembly: GCF_028479485.1. Taxonomy (NCBI): domain Bacteria; kingdom Pseudomonadati; phylum Pseudomonadota; class Gammaproteobacteria; order Enterobacterales; family Morganellaceae; genus Providencia; species Providencia sp. PROV209. The sequence goes on from NZ_JAMPNR010000020.1 coordinate 141,462, forward strand.
CATAGAAATAATAAAGTAATTTTATAATTATACTTAATTTTATTTGGTTATTAAAAGAATTGGCTATTTACTTAGTGATTAAACTTAAAATTTATTAATGTAAAAGGTGTTTAATCATGAGAAAGTCACTTCTAATTGCTATGTTACCATCATTTTTTCTTGTTGCTTGTGCAACAAAGCAGTACCCCCAAGCGGCATCATTAACTCCAGAAGAATCTTCCATAATGACTTGTAATGATATTAAAATCGAGATTGCTAAGACTCGTGGTGTTCACAATGAAATTGAACGAACGGGTGAGTTTGATGGAAAAACAGTTTTGGGCTTTCTTGGTGATTTCGGTATTGGTAATGGAATGGCAAAAGAGGATGCTAGAAAAAAAGTTCAATCCCGCCTGACTCAATTAGAAGGGCTAAAAGCAGTAAAATGTAGTGGGTAGGGTATAAAATGAAACTCTCTATATTATCTCTTTCCATTTTATTGCTTATTGGGTGTACAAACTTTACCGCGAAGCAGCCATATAGAACGATTGATGGTGAGCAAATGCTAATTTCTGCTGATATGCCGAACGGATCTTTAAAAATAAGATTCAATGAAGACATTGTCATAAATGAAAGCATGATTAATCAAGATAAAAGTATATCCGGAGTATTTAGCACTAAATATACTAATGTTTACACATCAACATACAAAGGGAAAAAAGTGATGGTCCGCTGTCATTTTCCTGAAAAAGAATGCGATGTATTCCTAGATAGAGATTATGCTGCCAACTTAGTTTTACGTTAAAGTAAAGTCGCCTTGTGCGGCTTTTTTTGTATACGCCATTAATTAGATATACTTACTAAATTGCGGTAAAGTCACCCTGCTGATTTTCAGCTAAACAATTACTGCATGAGGTATTTATGAAAGATGGAATTTACTTTGTAAGATTTAGAAGTAACTCTCAAGATTTTGGAAATGGCACGGTAGTAGTTAAAGATAATGTTGTTAATGGTGGTGATTTTGCTTACCTGTACAGAGGTAAAGTGAATGGCATTCAAACCACATTAACAATAGAAAGGCATGATAAATCTGCAACATCAGTATTTGGCGATATTGATAAATTCAATTTGATTTTAAATATCGCTGAATCTGGCAGGGATTATGTTTTAGCAGGGCATGTAGAAGGCATGCAGCAGATGAAAATTTCAATCAATGCTAAGTTCATCGGGGAAGTAATTAATTAACTCTCCGATATCAAATCAAGGTCGCTGAAGCGGCCTTTTTTATTGGAGAAAATATGAAAAATTTATTTATTAATCTGTGTATTAAGTTATCAGGTAAAACAAAAGAGCAATTACGCCTGTCTTGGTCATTTCATTACTTCCTTACCCGATCAAAATACAAAGCTTACTGGCGAGCAGTATTTCATTAATTTATCGAAAACCTCATGCAGAGAAATCGATAACTGCGCATAAGGCGGAGTTGCGCCCGTCACCTATTAAGTTCTAGCTACTGTTGCTGGTGGCTTTCTATCAACTAAATATCGGGCACTCCGTAGGGGGTGGTATATGCGTATGGATAAATTAACAACTGGCGCCTCCTATGCTGCTTCGACAGGTTCAACGTTTTACTGGTTAAAGCAATTATTAGATGGTTTTTCATCGGAGCAATGGGCTGCTATTGGTGTGCTGGGTAGCCTGCTTTTAGGTCTGGCTACATTTCTGACAAATCTATATTTCAAACGAAAAGAAGATAAGCGCAAGGAGACGGATCATGCCAAAAATACCCAATAAAATAAAAAAGGCGACTGCTGGTGGCTTGATGGCTTTAACCGTAAGCATGATTGCTTACTTTGAGGGAATGGAAAATAAGCCATATAAAGATGTTGTTGGCATTACCACTGTTTGTTATGGACACACAGGCGCTGACATTATTCCCACAAAGACCTATACCGAAGCTGAGTGTAAAGCGCTACTAGAAAAAGACTTAGCTATCGTCGCTAAAGCGGTAAATCCACTAATTAAAGTCAATATTCCTGATTACACCAGGGCGGCACTTTATTCATTTACTTATAACGTCGGAACCGGTGCTTTCTCGCGTTCTACGTTACTCAAAAAACTCAACGCAGGTGACCACACTGGTGCTTGCAACGAACTTAAACGCTGGATATATGCAGGGGGCAAGCCGTGGAAAGGGTTAATGACAAGACGAGAAGTAGAAAAAGCCGTATGTCTTGGCGAGTTCGCATATGCATATCCGCTTTCATTATCGGGATCCCCTTCTACTTGGCAGCTGGGGTATATGTACTCAGAGACGATACCTGCAGTACTGACAAGTCGAGTTTAGAAAAACGCTGTCAAAGTGCGGTCAATTACAATAAAGCCCGGCAGGTTAACTTATGAAAATAGAGAACTCGTTCTGGCTTTTTTTAATGTTAGTTGCTGTGAGTTGGTTGGCATTAACGCTTTATGATAACAACACTGCAGTTAAGAGCGACAACAACAAGTTAAAGCAAGATAACATCAAACAAAGTGCAGTCATTGCCCGTCAGTCATTTCAATTCAATCGCTTTAATCAGATAGCAACAACAGCATACCGGAACGGAATTCAAGCTGATGCGAAAGCACAGGAGAAAATCATTGAATATAAAACGATACTCAAAGCAGAGTCTTCTTGTGATTCTCTTGTGCCTCAGCTTGTTACTGATGGCTTGTTCGAATACACAAACGAGCTACGAGAGCGCGCAATGCGTTCCAATTCCATCGACGTTAACTAATTCTGTGGTACCGCCATTGCCGCCTGACAGTGATGGTAAAACACTATCATTCAAAGCGTCTGTATTGTGGAACAGATTATTGCTAGGAACGATAGAGAAGGCGAATGAGCAGCTTGAAGCCATTCGAGAAATTGAGGCGGTTAGAAGTAGCTCTAAATTACATTAGAACGGAGTGTTTAAAATGAAATTAAAGAGCTGAGCAAGTTCGGCTCTTTAATTAGTGGCAGATATAGCAATTTAATATGCAAGAGATTCTAAATAGCAGGTCGCAATTATGGCTCCCAAGGGGGTCAGTGTGACACCATTTAATTTATTAAAATCATCGATTCCAAATTTATTGATAATTGAATTTAAAGTGGAGTAAACGGTTGATATATTGCTTTCGTCAATGTCTATAGCTGGGTTAAATCTTTTGAAAACATCTATATATGTAGTGTTATAACGTTTATCAAAATCAATGCATCCGTTAATAGCCATCATAGATAGATCAACTTTCTTTAACGATTCTATATCATAAACAATACTATGGATAAAGGCGCTGTCACCTTGAACTAAATGATAGAATAAATTATCACTATTAAGATAAATTGTTGAGCCTCTGTAAAATAACTGCTTATTATTTAGCAGGCTTTTCACATACTTAATTTTAAAAAAATTATGGCTAGAGAAGCTTCTGATAAAATGTATAATTGATATTAACTTTAAATTGTCAGTTGTTAATCTGGGCATTATTTCGAATGCATGGTCTATAAGGATATCTTCTTCTTCTTCATGGCTCGAAATCTTATCAGCAATCAATTCCTTGAGGATGTTAGATTTTATACCAAATCCTTTTCTGGCAACCTGTATAACAGATTGATTGATTTGGTATTGAATGTCAGGACTTCTTAGCTTTTCAATAACAACAGCTTCAGCTTCTTGAGAAAGTCTCTCAATTATTTGAGAACCAAAAGAAGATGCTATTTCATCAACCTGCCTTTTAGCCTCTTCTCGAAGAGCTGGCATTTGAAATTGTAATGTTCTGGCAACTATATCTCTAATGGCATCTTCACCAGTTCCAAAGTTTATAGTAATGTTTCCACCAGCCTGCAAAGATGTGGAATTATCTCCAACTTGCTGATTATTTTTGTCAAGAAGACTCATTTCTCTGTCCCCATATTTATTTTGATATCACCACCGGCTTGAATCGCACTTGAATTATCACCAACATGTTGTGATATCGCTCCTTTTTTTGAGGGTTGTTTTTGTTTTTTTCTTATGTTGATAATTGATCCTATAAAGGTACCTAGGCTGGTAAGAAGTGCTGCCCAAGAAGTTAAGTTGGGATTCTGGTATACGAAGTAGCTTGAGATACAAACAACACACAGGGATATGAGTAATACTAAAAAATTCATGACTAACTCCAAAAGTAGGAAAATATGAATAAATTATCTGCAGATGAGATTAGGGCATTAGTTAAGAGTATGCCAGAATATCAGCAAAGAATTGAAGTTATTGAATCAAAGATAAGAGATTTAGTAGGAATGGACTATCAAGCAGGTATAATTGCATTAATGAACGTAGTCGAAGATATAACAGATAAATGCGAGGCGACTATAAATTAATAATGCATTGGTATTTTAAATATCAGTTAATTGTTCGATGATGTTCTTTGTTTATAAAAAAAACAAAAATGCCCCAGATATCGGGGCTAAGTAGAGAATAATAGTTTATGAATGTGACATCACTATACGTTAATCGTGAATGACCACAACAATAAAAAGGTAGTAATCTCAAGCGGATATTACAAATCTGAGCCTCGCAAAATAGCGGGGCTTTTTAATAGGCAAAAAAATAGCCCTCAGAGATTTGGGCTAAAAAGAACAGCATTAATACTTAATATGATATTCATGTAAAGCATAGTAAGTAATTTTAAATTAGCAAATTAGTTCAATAAATCTATGTAGTGGAGAAATACTATGGCAACACAATAATTTGATAAACCAGAGCAATTCAGTGAAGAGTTGGATGAATGTATTCAGAAAGGATAAAAAAATCCCCTTTCAATAAAAGGGGATTTTTCAAGAGAAACTCATAATTATTGTAGGACCAGTCATCCTTGACCAGCGACGAAATAATATCACTCTTTATTTTTTAATCCAAATAGGAGAGTCAATTAAATGAGTAAAATTGTATTAACTCTAGGGCAAATCAAGTCACTACATGAATTTGCACAAGAAGAAGGTCAGTCTTCTTACACAATTGAAACAGGCACCATCTGTGATGGTGATGAAATTGTTTATGAAGGTCTGATTGCTTATTCAGGCTCTGAAGAACATGGGGTTCTACAACTGGAAGATTAGATTTAAAAAAATAGACCCCGTGTCTAAAGAGGGTCTCAATGTCGTAGGCTTTAATAGAACTTATTGTTTTTAGGTTTTGTTGAAAGGTCATGCATGTTTAGGATTCAAAGCTAAAGCATACTTCAACGCGGCAACAGTACGCGGTTACCTACATAATAGCTACCTTATATTTGTAAAGGTTTATAACCACCAGCTAATCATTGGTGGCTACATAGATATAAGTTAGATCAACTCACCAAGAAGTCGATGAGCTTCTTCAATTGGTAATTCATTCCAGTGATATTCGCTCATATATCTGTGCTCAGAGGCTGTATTTCGCCATGAGTTTTTAGTTGTGGAGGTGAGAAGTACAACGCGATCATTTAATTCGTTAATTAGGTCGTTAACTGAACCAGATAACTGCATTTCTTTAATTTGGTTGTGAAATAAAATAACAATCTCATTCAGTTGATATTGTTTCGCTTCTGATGGGGAAATACCAAATAAGGTGTGCATGGCATGGTGCAAAGCCTTTCTTTCTAATAATGGCTCAAAATGTGTCGCATTGCTTTGTCTATATAACTCAATAAAAAGGCAAAGCCTAATCATCTGATTCAAGCGTCTAGTTATTTTTAGCCTAGTTAAATCGCTTAGTTTTTCAATATCAATACTATGGGATTCTATAATCCCTTTTTCGATAAGCTCAACTACTTTATTGACCGAATGAATATTTAACATTCTTGATCTCCTTGGTAATAAAATGAAAGAGTATAGGAATTTAGCTTAAAGTCAAAAGGTACTCCCGAGGGGGTACCCATACCACGAGGCGGCGACCACGCGGGAAACGGCTCGTTTTCAAATTTCCATGCTGTCAGCAGCAGGTCATTTAACTATTTGATTTAATTTGTGAATATCGAGATTGAGGTGACAACTTTAATAATGAGTTGTCACCTCAATGCGTTATATCTCTATGATAATAAATGAAAATATCAATTTTCACCTGACAGAGTGAGGTGTCAATGTCCAACATCAGCAATCTGGGGGACGCCTACAACTGGAGCGTGGCTAAGATTGCTGAAGCATTCGGCTTAAATCGCGGAACAGTTAAAAAGCGATTGCTCGATGCGAATACCCCAATAGCCAGTAATGTAAGAGGTAATCCCGTTTATGCACTTCGGGAAGTCGGTCCCGTTTTATTTGGCGCCGATAAAGATTCAGAGCCGAGTGGCATTCAAGATCCAGCACTCATGTTTCCAAAGGACAGAAAAGATTGGTACCAATCTGAAAATGAACGAATAAAGCTGGAAACAACACTGAAGCAACTAGTGCCGGTTGCGGATGTTCATCGGGAAATGGCGGTGATGATCAAAGCCATTTCTCAGGTACTTGATACATGGCCAGATAAACTTGAGCGAGATAATGGCTGGAAAGCAGATCAAATCACTGAGGCTCAAAAGCTCGTCGATGAGTTGAGGAACGTGCTTTCATCCGAGGTTATGAATGCAGAGGATTTTGATGATGAAAACTAATTACGCCTCAGCATCTTCAGTGAGAAAGGACGTTTCCGCATTACTCAAAGCGCCAAGGCGAATGCCAATTGCTCAAGCCGTAAAAAAATATATGCGAGTACCCATGGGCGAGGGGACGTCAATACCATGGGATGATTCATTAACGCCGTACATCATTGAACCGATGAATTGCTTAGCGGACAGACGGTATGATTCAGTCATTTTTGTTGGTCCAGCGCGAACAGGAAAGTCTCTAGGGTTGATTGATGGTTGGATAGTGTATGTGATTGTTTGTGATCCCGCTGATTTTTTGCTGATTCAAATGACAGAAGAAAAAGCGCGGGAGCACTCCAAGAAGCGATTAGATAGAACATTTAGATCGAGCCGTGAAGTTGCAAAAAGGCTTAGCCCGCATCGTAACGATAATAACGTTCATGATAAAACCTTTAAGGCTGGGAATTACCTAAAAATAGGCTGGCCGTCGGTGAACATCATGTCTTCATCTGACTACCGATTTGTCGCATTGACAGATTATGACCGATTTTCAGAGGATGTGGACGGCGAAGGCGATGCTTATACACTAGCCTCAAAACGTACTACGACGTTTATGTCTGCGGGAAAAACATTAGTTGAAAGTTCTCCTGGTCGAGAAATTACAAACAGCAAATGGCGGCGAAACACACCACATGAAGCCCCGCCAACCACGGGGATTTTATCTCTCTATAATCGAGGTGATCGCCGGCGCTGGTATTGGCCATGTCCACATTGTTCAGAATATTTTCTTCCCATTCGTGAAAATATGGTGGGTTTTAGTGAGGGTGATGATCCAACAACAGGAAGCAAAGCAGCCAGACTGCAGTGTCCACATTGCATGAATTTGATTGAGCCTGAGCAAAAAAGAACGTTAAACAATCGCGGCGTCTGGCTCAGAGAAGGTCAATCCATTGATAAACACGGTAATATCACAGGAAATGCACGAGACTCCCGCATTGCATCATTTTGGATGGAAGGTCCAGCAGCCGCATATCAGACGTGGGAAAAGTTAGTTTATAACTTACTCAATGCCGAGCAGGAATATGAACGAACCGGGAGTGAAGAAACCCTTAAATCCGTCATTAACACGGACTGGGGGCAGCCTTACTTACCGAAAATCAACCAAGAGCAGCGAAGCGGTGATGATCTTAAATTGCGTGCTGAATATTGGGATTATGGCTCAGTACCTTCTGGTGTGAGATTTTTGGTTGCTACAGTCGACGTACAAGGTGGTAAAAAACGCCGCTTTGTCGTTCAAGTTATAGGTTATGGCGCCAGAGGTGAGCGATGGATAATTGATCGGTTTGATATCACGCATTCCCTGCGTTCTAACGCGGATGGTGAAGCCTTAAAAATTGACCCTTCCTCTTATGCCGAGGACTGGGATATTTTAATTACGGATGTTTTAGATAAAACATATCCACTTCAAGCTCATGAAGATATTGAAATGGGTGTTCATAGCATGGCGGTAGATACTGGTGGGGAAGAAGGCGTAACAGATAACGCTTATCAGTTTTGGCGCAAGTGCAAAAAAGAAGGACTTTCTCGTCGCGTATACCTTTTTAAAGGGGATGGTAAGGCTAAAAGCAAACTGATTACCAAATCTTACCCTGACAATACAGAGCGTTCAGATCGCCGTGCAAGGGCTCGCGGTGACGTGCCTATTTACTTGCTACAAACCAATGAATTAAAAGACCGTATTTCATCGCACTTAGGAAGAGAAACGGTGGGAAATAACTATATCCACTTTCCTGATTGGCTGGAGGATTCTTTTTACGATGAACTCACGTATGAAGAGCGCGACAGTAATGGTAAATGGTCGAAGCCGGGTAAAGGGGCTAACGAAGCGTTTGACTTAACGGTTTATGCGCATGCTTTAGTCATATTACTCGGTTACGAAAAAATCAAATGGGAGAACCCACCTAAGTGGGCAAGGTTGCCGGATGTGAACAATGTTAAATCACCACAGCCAGCAAATCGCCAAGCCTCCTCAAGTTCAACATCAATTCAATCTCACACTGAAACACAAGAGACCAAACCTAGCGTAAGTTCGGCATGGTCCCCTGTGTCTGCAAATTCTGGAGGGTGGGTATGACCCGTGAACAAATTAAGGAAATGCTGGATGCTTACCTAAAGGCAGAAATGGAAATACTGCAGGGTAAAAACGTCACGTTTAATGGCCAGTCAATGACCATGGAAAATTTGAGTGAAATCCGTAAGGGGCGCGAGCAGTGGGAGGCTAGATATATGGCAACCAGCGCTTCACGCCGTCATTCTCCCGGTTATAAAGTGGCGAGGTTTTCATGAATATGTTGGATAAGGTTATCGCGGCACTCTCACCGTCATGGGCGAGTCAGCGAGCCAAATCTCGTTATACGATTCAAGCCTATGAGGCAGCAACACCCTCTCGCATTCATAAAGCCCGCAGAGAGAGCCGAGATGCCAACCAATTAACTCAAATGGGCGGTAAGTCATTACGCGAGCAAGCAAGGTGGTTGGACAGTAATCACGATCTTGTCATTGGCATTCTCGACAAAATGGAAGAGCGAGTTGTTGGAAGTAAGGGAATTATTGTTGAGCCTCAGCCACTATCTTGTACAGGTCAAATTCATGATGATCTTGCGAAACAGATCCGAACCGCGTGGTCTGAATGGTCAATTCGACCGGAAGTGACAGGTCAATTTACGCGACCCATGCTTGAACGGCTTTTAGTCAGAACGTGGATCCGAGACGGCGAGGTCTTTGCTCAATTAGTGAGAGGCAATCAAAAGGGGCTTGATAAACAGGCAGGTATCCCATTTTGGCTGGAAGCCTTGGAGCCAGACTTTGTGCCAATTCACCTCGATGATACAAGTAAAAATATTCGGCAGGGCATTCAGCTTAATCATTGGGGGCGTCCGCAGTCTTACTTTGTGTACAAAAGCTTACTCACCACAGGGCAGCAAATGGGCGATCTTAAGTCCATCCTGACCGAAAACATGCTGCATTTAAAATATGTGCGTCGCTTGCATCAAATCCGCGGTAATAGTTTATTTTCTGGCATTTTGACGCGCCTGAGCGCTTTGAAAGACTATGAAGATGCAGAACTGACCGCAGCACGTATTGCCGCCTCTTTGGGGATGTATATCAAAAAAGGGGATGCGGGTACTTATGATGATGGCAGTGATGAAGATGATCGTAGTCTCGATATTGTGCCGGGCATTATCTTTGATGGGCTAAAACCCGGTGAAGATGTTGGCATGATCAAGTCAGACAGACCCAACCAAAACCTTGAAAATTTCCGTAACGGTCAGCTTAGAGCGGTTGCCGCAGGAAGTCGCGGAAGCTATTCCAGTATTGCGCGTGATTATAACGGGACATACAGCGCACAGCGACAAGAGCTGGTGGAGTCATTTGAAGGTTATTACATCTTGCAAGACACCTTTTGCGGTTCTGTGAGCCGTCCTGTTTATCGTCAGTGGTTAAACATGGCGATTGCTTCAGGGGTGATTGTCGTCCCACTGGATGTTGATATCGATTCACTCTATAACGCCACTTACAGTGGTCCGGTTATGCCGTGGATTGACCCACTTAAAGAATCTAATGCATGGAAAACGCAAATTCGTGGTGGGGCTGCATCGGAGAGTGACTGGGTTCGAGCTCGAGGCGGGAACCCTGCGGAGGTTAAACGTCGTCGTAAAGCAGAAATCGATGAAAATAAACGGCTGGGGCTGGTTTTTGATACCGATCCGGCAAATGACAAAGGTAGCGAAAATGCAAATGAAACAAACACATCAAGTGCCACCAAAAAATAGCACAGCGATGAATAAGCCATTGATGTCATCACCGGATAAAAACTGGTTTCAAATGAAAGCAACCAGTGAAACGACGGCAGATATCTACATCTATGACGAAATTGGTGGCTGGGGTATTAGCGCAAGACGATTTACTGAAGATCTTATTGCGCTGGGAAACCTTAGCCACATTAATCTTCATATTCATTCACCGGGTGGTGAAGTCTTTGAAGGTATCGCCATTTACAACCAGTTAAAAAACCACAATGCCAGCATTACGGTACATATCGATGGTTTGGCCGCATCCATGGCTTCTGTCATCGCGATGGTGGGTGATGAAGTCATTATGCCAACCAATGCCATGATGATGATCCATAAGCCATGGGGGGTATCGTGGGGTGATGCCGATGATATGCGTGACTACGCCGATTTGTTGGATAAAGTCGAAAAAGTCTTAATTCCCGCGTACATGGAGAAAACAGGGAAAACCAAAGAAGAACTTGAAGCCATGCTCAGTGAAGAAACATGGCTCACGGCAGAAGAGTGCGTTGAGCATGGTTTTGCTAACAGTATTATTGAGCCAGTTAAAGCAATGGCGAGTCTTTCATCCAAACGCATCGAGGAATTTAAATCTATGCCAAATTCATTAAAAAACACACTGAAAAACAGTTTAGCAAATCCACGTAACACAACTAATCCAGTCAATGAACCGACGCCACAACCTCAAAATCCGGTGAATACTCCGCAACCGGATATGGCAGGTATTCAGGCTCAAGTGCGCCAGAATGAGCAAGCCCGCATGAACGGTATCAAAGATCTGTTTGCGATGTTTGGTGGCAAGCACAACGACACGATGATGGAGTGTGTGCTTGATGTGAATTGTTCTGTCGAGAATGCAAGAGAGAAGCTGCTTAATAAACTAGGACAAGAAGCGACGCCGACCAATAAAAACGATTACGGCGCTCACATTTTTGCAAATAACGGCAACATCGTCGGTGACAGTGTCCGTGCATCGTTAATGGCACGTGCTGGCTATGATGAAGTTCATGCTGACAACCCATATAACTGCATGACACTCCGCGAATTAGCCCGTATGTCGCTGGCTGATCGCGGCGTGGGTGTTGCAAGCTATAACCCAATGCAGATGATCGCAATGGCGTTTACTCACACCACCTCTGATTTTGGTAATATTTTACTGGATGTTGCCAATAAATCTATTTTACAAGGCTGGGATGAGGCTGAGGAAACGTTTGATCTATGGACGAAAAAAGGGCAACTCAGCGATTTTAAAACTGCAACTCGTGTCGGCATGGGGGGCTTTAATTCTATTCGTGAAGTTCGTGAAGGGGCAGAGTATAAATATGTCACCACGAGCGACAAAAAAGAGACGATTGCACTTGCTACCTACGGGGAGCTTTTTAGTATTTCACGACAAGCCATCATCAACGATGACATGTCAATGTTAACCGATATCCCAATGAAGTTAGGGCGTGCTGCTAAAGCCACCATTGGCGATTTGGTTTACGTTATTCTGACAAAAAATGGAAAAATGCAATCTGACAGTAAGCCACTCTTTGGTGCAGATCATGGCAACAGTATTAAAGGCGGTATGGACGTTGACACTATTGCCAATGGTCGAACAGCCATGCGCAAGCAAAAAGAAGGCGAGCGAGCGTTAAATATTCGCCCTGCATTTATGCTTGTGCCAACAGCATTAGAAATCGCAGCGACTCAGGTTGTTGGCTCTGGTAGCGTAAAAGGCGCAGACGTGAATGCCAACATCATCAACCCTATTCGTAATATTGCCGAAATCATTACTGAACCACGCTTAGATGCTAATAGCGATACCACATGGTATATGACCTCAGCAAAAGGCACTGACACTATTGAAGTCGCTTATTTAAATGGTGTTGATGTTCCTTATATTGACCAACAAGAAGGGTTTACTTCTGATGGCGTAACCACAAAAGTTCGCATTGATGCGGGTGTTGCGCCTATTGATTACCGCGGCTTGCTTCGTGTTGAAGCTTAATTCCGATTGTTAAATTAATCATATTGCCCTGACGGGCTTTTTTTATACCTAAAATCCGGCTTTTCGGAGCCGGTAGGAGACATTATGGCTAAGAATTACCAGCAACAGGGTTTGACTGTTGAGATCATTAATACCTCAGCAAAAGATAGCATTCTAAGTGGATCTCTTGTGATGGTTGGCGTTTTGGCTTGCGTCGCGGCGACAAACATTGCTCCTGGTGAAATCGGTGATGGTTTTGCCGAGGGGGTTTATTTGCTTCCTAAAAAAGCGGGTGTGGCATTGACGGCTGGTCAAGCTGTAACCGCTGAAAAAGGCATTGTTGCGGATAAAGGTGGTGCTGCGGTAGGCGTAACGTGGTCAGCTGCGGAAGCGGGTGATGAAATGGTCGCGGTGAAGCTTAACATTTTCCCAGCAGCTGCCGCCGCGGGTGGTTAATCCATGAGTGCGTTTGAGCGATTAACGGATCGAATGGACGCACTCACAGCAAAGCGGATGGGGAAGCCTATTTCTATTAACGGCACGGAACATATTGGGGTGGATTCTCATTTTCTACCTGAATTTGGTCCGGTTACGGGTGATGGGATTTCCTATGTCATTTTTTCTGATTCATTTAAGCCCGGAAAGAATGACCGCGTTATTGCTGATGGGATCCATTACACAGCCACTCGCCGACAGCGATTTAATGGCAAGTGGATGCTTTTTCTAGAGGTTGTTGACGATGAAGGGGATCGATGACGCAATTCGTAATCTAAATGTCATTGTTGATAAGGTCACACCCATTGCGACCGCACAAGCGATTAACCGGGTTGCTGCAAGAGCGATAAGCCGCAGCGTTAAGCAGGTTTCTAAAGAAGTGCGAATCCAGCAAAAAATTATCCGTAAGCGCGTTAAGTTCAGTAAGGCGAGTTCAAAACATGGAACCCCAAAAGCCCGCGTTACTGTTAACCGAGGGAATCTCCCTGCTATCGTACTCGGTACCGCACGAGTTCAATTATCGAGGAACCGGAATTCAGGTCATCGAATGGGTAGCACTTTAAAAGTTGGGAAATTCACGTTTCATAATGCGTTTATTCAGCAACTCAACAATGGCCGCTGGCATGTAATGCAGCGTGTTGGTAAGAGTCGATATCCTATTGAAGTGGTGAAAATCCCTGTCTCAAAACCACTGACTGAGGCTTTTGAAGAACACGCTATTAATGTTCGAGAATCGGATATCGATAAAGAAGTGCGCTATGCATTAAATAATCAGTTAAGGCTGTACTTTAAGGAGGGATAGTGATTGTTCATACTCGAATTCGCAATACAGTCATACAGCACTTAAATGAGTGCTTTCCGAATATCAAAACGTATGATGGTCGGCCAACTCATTTTGATGAATCAGAACTGCCTGTCATTGCTGTTTATCTTACAGAGCCAAGACCGGATCCTTATTATCTGGATTCCAATCAATGGACAGCCATTCTCCACCTTGAACTTTTCCTTAAATCATCCGTACCCGATGCCACGTTAGATAAGTGGGTCGAGGAAAAATTATATCCAGCGGTTGCTGATATGACTGATTTAGGGGAAGTGATTACTGATATGACACCGAAAGGCTATGACTATGACCGCGATGATGAAATGTCGTTGTGGGCCTCTGTCGACCTTTCTTATCAAATTAAATATGAAATGTAAGGAACAGAACTATGCCAACGGTACCTAATCCACTGGCGCCAGTTAAAGGCGCTGGGACTACCTTGTGGATTTACACGGGGGATGAAGAGCAAATTACGGATCCATTAAGTGAGACGGGCTTTACTCGCCTCGGTAAAGTCAAGGAGCTACAACCGGGGGAGATCACTGCGGCCAGTGAGGATGATAGCTACCTTGATGACCCTAATGGTGATTGGGAAAATACGACTCAGGGGGAGAAATCCTCCGGTGAGGCGAGCATTACGCTAGCTTGGAAGCCCGGAGAAGAGGGACAAAAAGACCTTGTAAAATGGTTTGACAGCGGTGCTTCACGTTTCTACAAAATCGCTTATCCAAACGGAACGGTTGATTTGTTTAAGGGGTGGGTGAGTGGACTCGGTAAAACCATCCCAATCAAAGAAACAATTACGCGAACGGTAAAGATTAAAAATACAGGTCGCCCAACGTTGGCGGAAGAAATTCCACCAAAGCCAGAAGGTAAAACAGTCGTTCAGCCTAAAGGCTAACTCGCTAGACCAATCATATAGCCACACTGAGTGTGGCTTTTTTATTTCTCTCCCGTGCACCGAAAGCACATTCGTACGTAATACATCGAGCCAATATTTAGGTAATGAGCCTTTGAGGGGATCAGTTATAGCTGGTGTCGCTTCGATGGGCTGGTTTCCTATTTCGGCAAAGGCTCATTACTAAATAAGGTAAGCACCATGAATAATACGGTAGTTATTCCCGAATTTAATTTCCAAAAGATGGTTATGGCATCCGATGGGCAAATATTCACAACTAGTAAAAAGATTGCTGATTATTTTGGCAAGCGACATGACAACGTTTTACGGAAAATTAGACAGGTCAGAGATGAGTGCCCTGATGATTTCGCCCACCTCAATTTTGAGGAGATTGATTTTATTGATAAAAATGGCGATGTTCAGCCAATGTTTAAATTAACAAAAGATGGTTACATTTTGGTTGTCATGGGATTCACGGGAAAAATGGCTACCTTAATTAAGGTTAAATACATCGAAGCATTTAACTGGATGGCAGAGCAAATTATTCGCTGGAAAGATTTAGGTGAAGAGGCTCAACATCGTCACGCGTTAAAAGTGGCTAAGTCAGAATTAAAAGGTCGACTTGGCAGCCAGTTAATGAATGGGCGAAAGAAAGAGAAGAAGGTATTGCAATTGGAGTACGAACAAATCCTTTCACTCACACAACCAAAATTATTATTTGTAGATGAATAGGTCGCTTAGCGGCCTTTTTTATTTTTAACTAAAAGGTATCGATATGTTTTTAAAGAAAAAAGAAGTTTCAATTAGCGGTGAGTCAGTTGTTCTTCACGAACTCTCAGCATTACAGCGCGCAGATTATTTTGATTTCTTAGCATTGAAAGAAAAAGAGACTAGCAATTTAGAGGGCATTGAACTTGCAGCCAAGTCTATGCGCCAGATTGCAGAAAGTAATGTTTGGTTAGTTTCCCGATCCCTGTGGCATAGCGACCGAGACCGTGATGTTGAAGAGGTATATGAAGAGGTTGCCTTAACGTGGAGTTCATCGGCATTGGAAGAGGCAGTTTCTGTTATTTCTGAAATCAGTGGAATGAAAGGTGACGCCCAAGAGCCTTCCGCAGAAGGCAAAGAGTCCAACGAACAAGATTCAATGGGAAAATAGCCAGCCGTGAGCGCACGTTTGCCTTACGCCTTGCGCGTGAGTTTGGTCGACCTGATTGGCGCAGAATGCTCAGTGAAATGAGTGCAACTGAATATAACGATTGGGTTGACCATTTCAGCAGAACGCCATTTATGCCGCAATTGATTGATGTTGAGTTTGCTGCTTTGCATGGTTCTGTTTATTCAGCCATGTGTGGTGCAAAAACTGAAATAACCGATTTCATGCTGCTAACAGATATAGAGCCTAATGATGAGGATATGCCAGATGACGTTATTCAATCAGTCAGCGAGGGAATTACGGGAGGGGTAAGATATGAGCAGCCAAATCGCGGATCTTGAGATTAAAATTGGCGCTAATACGACTGAGTTTCTTGAAAAAGCAGGTCGAGTCGAAAGGCAATTGACTGAACAAGAGCGTCGCGAGCAAGCATCAATTAAGCGCCAGCAAGATTTCATTGAAAGACAATCAGCTAAGGCAGAAGCCGCCCTTCAGCGCTCGCGGTCCCAGTTAAAACAGTTTGAAAAAGAGTCTATTTCTGCGGAACAAAAAGAGTCAGCCATGAGACGCTTGGCTCAAAAGGAAATGGACGAAACACACCAGAAAATTCAACAAATTATGCAGGCAGAGACCAAAAGAGCGGGGTCTGTGCGTAACCAAGAAATTCTGGCTGAGCAATACTATACCCAACTTGATGCTGTTCAAAAATACGGGAAGGGGCTTGAGGGTCTTAATGAAGTACGCCGTCGCATGAACCAAGACATGCAACAAGGACTATTACACGTCAAAGATTACCAAGCATTAACCTCTCAAGCTGTCGGTGCGGCAAAATCGCTTGAGCGCGCAGAGATATCAGCAACGCAGCAAAAGCAGCGATTCATTAACAAACTTAAAGAGCAAGTTACCCAGCAAAATCTATCTCGTACTGAAATGCTGCGCATTCAAGCGGCTCAACTTGGTGTATCGAGCGCAGCAGATGTTTATATTCGCAAGTTAGAAACTCAAAATCGTGTCATGAAAGGGGTTACTTTAACCTCTGGGCAGTACCGCCAAGCAATGCGACAGCTGCCGATGCAAATGACTGATATTGTGACGTCGCTCGCCTCGGGTATGCCGCCATGGCTAGTGGCAGTTCAGCAAGGTGGACAAATAAAGGACTCGTTTGGTGGATTCGGTAATTCTTTAAAAGCAATTACCTCTTTGATCACCCCGTGGAAATTGGCAATGGTAGGCGGTGCTGGAGCTATTGCTGCGTTTGGTGTTGCTGCTTATCAGGGCTCGAAAGAGCTTAGTGAATACAATAAACAGTTGATTTTAACTGGCAACTACGCAGCAAAAACCGAGGGGCAGTTAAACGATCTGGCTAAATCGTTATCTGGTGAGGGAATTACTCAGTACAAAATGGCTGATGCCTTGGCTCAAGTTGTCGGCTCGGGTTCATTTACTGGTGCTCAAGTTGATATGGTGGCCAGCGTCGCGGCTAAGATGGAAAAAGCCACTGGGCAATCCGTCGATGAGACAATTAAGCAGTTTCAGCGCCTGAAAGATCAGCCTGTTCAGGCGGTAATGGAGCTCGATAAATCCATACATTTTTTGACTGCAACACAATTGGATCAAATATCAACTTTACAGGCTCAGGGAAAAGAGCAGGAAGCGGCAAAAATTGCCATGGAGTCTTTCGCAAATGCCATGCAGGTTAGAACCAAGCAAATTGCAGATAATCTTGGCTATCTAGAGTCTGCATGGAATTGGGTTGGCGATGCTGCGAAAGAAGCCATTGATAAAATGCGCAATCTTGGTAGGGATATGGGGGTTGATGATGAAATTAAGAGGTTGGAAGATTACATTTCCAGATTCGATGGATCTATTTACTCATTTGGTATGGATGAAAGAAAGGAAAGGCTAGCTATCCTTAAGTTTACAAAATTTAGACAGGATATAGAATCATCTTTAAAAGGCTCATTCACCCAAATTAATGAACAGCATAAAAAGCAAATTGCAGCTGATCTAGCCTTAAAGAAGGAGTATGAAACAGCTGAGGAAAAACACCAAGACAAACTCAATAAAATAAGGAATAACGAAAACGCCTCTCAAGCAGCAAAAGACTTGGCTATTCAGAGAGAAAAGGAACGGTACCAAAAGGAATTAGAGCGTAAAACACCCAAAGGCAAAGCTTATAAGCCTGATCTTGGTACAAGGAAAGATGAGTCCTCACAGGCTGAACTAACATCACTTCAAGCTCAGCTGAAACTTCTCCAGCAACATGCTAGTGCAACGGATTTTATCAGCCAACAACGGAAAAACTTTCAACTAGAGCAGGCTAAATTTAGTGTTCTAGAGGAAGCGAGTAAAAAAAGGAAATTATCTCTTGATGAGCAATCTTTGCTAAAAAACAAAGGAAGTATCCTTGCAAATAAAAAGGCACTCGCAGAAGTTGGCGACCAGGTATCACGCCAAGAGCATCTTAATAAACTTAGCGACCAAGCTGATAAATATGCCAAGCAGCAGGAAGCAAGGCAAAGGGCCATTACTGAGTCATTGGGCTTATCATCACGTGAGCTTCAAAGAGCTTTGGAGATTGAGCAACTAAGATCTACCTATGGCGGAGAACCTCAGTGGGCACAAGTTCAGGCTTCAAAAATGGAAACATTCAAGCAAGAAGATGCAGCCCGTCAAGACTGGTTTGCTGGCATGAAAACAGCGTGGGGCGACTATAGGGACTCAGCGCTCGATGCAAACGCTCAAATTCAAAGTGTTACTTCAGCGACATTAAATGGCTTTAGCTCACAATTGGCTGAAACGTTAACTGGAGGAGAGGCTAGTTTTAGAGACTTCACTAGGTCAATATTAAAAATGTTGACTGAAATCGCGTTGAAAATGTCTATTGTTAAGGGGTTTGAGGCGTTTGGTTTTGGTGGCGGATCAGTTGTTGCTAATGCTAATGGTGGAGTCTATAACACTCCAGGACTAAGTGCATACAGCGGGCAAATTGTATCAAAACCCACGCTTTTTCCATTTGCTCGTGGTGCTGGACTAATGGGCGAAGCAGGGCCTGAGGCGATTTTACCACTTAGGCGTGGCATTGACGGAAAGCTAGGTGTTGTAGCTGCTAATGCCAATAAAAGTGCTGGTGGCTTTTACCAAACTAATCATATCACCATTCAAAATGATGGTGGTAATGGAGAAATGGGGCCTAATGCAGTTAAGCAACTAATGGACTTAGTAGAGAAAAAAACGCAACAAGTTATAGCAAAAGAGCGCCGAGACGGAGGTTCGTTCTCGCGATAAACAGAAGCCTCTAAATTGAGGCTTTTTCTTGTCTTTTTTAATTTGAGGCAATGATGGAAATATTCAATTGGCCAATAAAACCGGGGATGAAAACAGATTTCACTCCAAGGATAAAAGCAGTCCGTTTTGGTGATGGCTATGAGCAGCGTCAACCAGACGGAATGAATCACCAGCTAAAAAAATTCAATATCACACTATCGTTGAAACCTAACGTTGCAGATCAGGTGTTGGATTTTTTAGCTAAACATGGTGGAGTTACTTCCTTTTTATTTCAACCAGAAAAATCAAAGCAAGCCATTAAAGTCGTTTGTAAAAAATGGTCGTCAGACTCAGGTGGTATACGAAAATCCATAAGCGCTGAGTTTGAAGAAACAGCGATATAACGTAAATGTAATTTTAGTTATAAAAGTATCTCAGTTAATATTAAGCTAACTTAATATTTATTGGAGGTAATATGAGGATACTTGGCTATATAATCAGTGCGGCGGTAATTATTATTTTAATAATAATAGTGATATCTAATTCAACTAATCCTACGAAAGCTGATGCGATATCATTTGCAAAAAAACAAGTAAGTCAATCAATGAAAGATCCATCATCAACCGAGTTCAAATTTGTTGAATTTTACCCTAGTAGTAAAAATCAAAAAGAAGAGATATACGGTTTTGTTTGTGGTTCTGTGAATGCTAAAAATAGCTTTGGGGCATACACTGGATTTACTAGATTCACTATGAATATCAGTGTTACTAATAATGGAAGAAGTGCAAATATGTCACCTCCATTATTTGAGGATCTAAATAACCCTGTTCTTAATGATGGATTTGAAGTGCTCTGGAAAGAGAACTGCAGGGATAAATAAAAACAATAGAAACCAGCTTCAGCTGGTTTTTTTATGGGAGCAATAATGCAAAACATTCCTCCTGAGCTGCTGATCTCTATTACCGAACTTGAAAGCGATGCAGAGATCGAACTCTATGAAATTGACCTAACCAACATTGGTGGAACGCGGTACCGCTTTCATAATGGCACCAGTGAGTTACTAAAACCCATTGTTTGGCAAGGCCTTGAATACGACCCTTACCCTATTTCGGGTGAGGGTTTTTCATTTAATGGGAAAGGGCCATCAAGTCGACCTAGTATCACTATTTCCAATTTATTTGGGCTCGTGACAGGCATTGCTAGTCGATTGAATTCGGGGGCTGGTGGCAATGTTATCCGCAGAAAAGTTCGCGCGCGATTTTTAGATGAAATCAATTTCTCTAGTGGTAACGAGAATGCTGACCCATCTCAAGAGGTTGTTTCTCGCTGGGTCATTGAGCAACTGACTAGTTTAAATTCTGAAACAGCAACGTTTGAACTTGCTGCGCCCAGTGAGACGGATGGCGCCACTGTTCCAGCTCGAGTGATTTTATCCGATGTTTGCCCGTGGAGTTATCGCTCTAAAGAGTGCGGTTATGCAGGTGATCCAGTTGCCGACGAGCTAGGAAATCCAACCAAGGATCCTAGCAAAGATAAATGTGGCAAACGCTTATCAGATTGCAAACTTAGAAACAACACTAACAGAATTGGCTGCTTCTTGTCTTCATCCCGCCTAAGCCAGTAAGGAATACCATGATAGAACATGAAATTCTGGAGCATGCAAAAAGCATGGCGCCACAGGAATCGTGCGGTTTGATTATTCGTATCGATGAAATGGAAACGTATCTTCCTTGTGTAAATCAACACGCAGATCCTGAAAATTATTTCTCAATCTCTGCTGAAGACTATATTCAAGCTAGCCAGCGTGGTGAGGTTGTAGCCATTGTTCATAGTCATCCAAATGGCAAGCCATTCCTTAGCGCTTCTGACAGAGTGCATCAATTAAAAACAGCATTGAGTTGGTGGTTAGTTTGTGATGAAAAAATCATTAAGTTTGACGCGGTTCCATTATTACTAGGACGTGATTTTAAGCATGGAACCACTGACTGTTATGGGTTGTTTCGTGATGCTTATCTTTTAGCGGGTCATTTACTTCCTGATTTTTTTAGAGAGGATAATTGGTGGCGACAAGGTAAAGATTTGTACCTTGAGAACCTAACAAATAATGGCTTCAAACAAGTGAAAAGGGATATTCAACCAGGAGATATTATTCTGTGTTGCTATGCCAGTTCACGAGCAAATCACGCCGCCATTTATCTTGGTGATCAAACTATTTTGCATCATGTCCCTAATCAACTTAGTAAGCGAGAGGTCTATAACGAAAGATGGCAAAAAATGACGCATTCGATTTGGCGTTACCGCAAATGGTCACCATCCGATTTTACGGGGATCTCCAACGATTTGGACGCCGCTTCGATTTAAATATTCATACTGCAGTACAAGGTTTACATGCCTTATTTCTACAAATTCCCAATCTAAAAAAACACTTCAGTGAAGGTTGGTACCACATCCGCATCAGCGGGTCCGATGTTTCACCAGATGAACTTCATCAACGTATTCATGAGCCATTAATGCCAAATGCCGTTATTCACATTGTTCCTCGCATTGAAGGCGCAAAAAACGGTGGTGTTTTTCAGTTTATTGCCGGCGCTGCTGTTCTTGCGGTGGGATGGTGGAACCCTGCGGGTTGGAGCTTTGGTGCATCGATGATGCTGGCTGGTGCCGCGATGATGATTGGTGGAGTAGCTCAAATGCTAACGCCGATGCCCAAGTCGCCTAATTTATCCCGATCGGAAGAAGAGAAGGGAAATACCTATTTCAGCAACTTAGAAAACTCAGTAGCTCAAGGGATGCCTGTTCCGGTGGCATACGGTGAAATCATGTGCGGTTCTCGGGTTATTTCTCAGGCTGTTGAAATTATGGATGACGGTGATGCAAAAGATATTGATGTAGGCAAACACGGCGGTAGTGGGGAGACGTAATCATGGGTAAAAATGGTGGTAAGCAACATACGCCGTATGAAGCACCAAATGACTTAACATCAAGACAAAAACTGTCCATTATTGATTTAGTCAGCGAGGGACCTATTGAAGGTCCCGTTGGGGATCTCAAGGGAGTTTACTTAAACAATACTCCAGTTATCGACTCATCGGGTAACAGTAATGTCAATGGTATGACGGCTCAGTGGGTATCTGGAACGCTGGAACAGCCAGCGTTAGAAGGTTTTTCATCTTCATCCAGTGAAACGCCTGTTAGCATTGAAGTGAAGAAAAGCACCCCGGTCACAAGGACAATTACCTCTCGTAACATCGACCGTCTTCGCTTGACCTTCGGGACACAAGCTTTAGTTGAAGTTAAAGATAATGGTGACCGCGTTGGGACATCGGTTGATCTGCAAATTCAAATACAGCGTGGCGGGTCTTGGGTAACAGAGAAGAATGTGACGATTCGAGGGAAACGTAGCAATTCACCCTACTTGATGGCTGTCATACTTGATAATCTTCCGTCACCACCATTTAGCATCCGAATGGTTCGTTTAACAGCGGATAGCACTAGCGATAAGCTACAAAACAATACGATTTGGTCAAGTTATACTGAAATCACTGATATCACTCAAACGTATCCGGGGTCGGCGGTTGCTGGGCTGACATTTGAAAGTGAGCAATTTGGCAACCAATATCCTAGCCGAAATTATCTTGTAAAAGGGTTAATCATTCAGGTTCCAGATAACTACGATCCTGAAACACGTACTTACAAGGGAATTTGGAGTGGCTTGTTTAAACCTGCGTATACAAATAACCCTGCATGGGTATTGTATAGCCTACTTACCAATGAACGTTTTGGTCTTGGGAAGCGCCTAAAAATTTCGGAAGTTGATAAGTTTGCGCTCTATATGATTGGACAGTACTGCGATCAATTAGTACCGAATGGGTTTGGTGACAAAGAGCCACGAATGACGTGCAATGCCTATCTTACTGATATTCGTAAAGCCTATGACTATATGAGCGACTTATGCTCAATGATGCGCATTATGCCTGTATGGAATGGTCAGCAACTTACTTTTGTTCAAGACAGACCTAGTGATATTGTCTGGCCATACACGAATGCTAACGTTGTGAATGGGCGATTTAACTATAGTTTTAGTCCATTAAAAGCTAGGCACACTATCATTGAGGTGCGATTCATTGACCCTGAAAATGGTTGGAAAACGAGTATTGAGCAAGTTTCCGATGACGGTTTAGTCTCTCAATTTGGTCCCAATGTACTTAGAGTTGATGGCTTTGGCTGTACTAGTCGAGGGCAAGCTCGACGTCACGGGCTGTGGATCCTGCTTACTGAAAAATTAGAAACCCAAACGGTTGAATTCGATGTGGGCGCCGAAGGGTTAAGGCATACACCCGGCGACATTATTGAAGTCATGGATAATGATTGGGTTGGTGAGCAGATTGGTGGGCGCTTATTGCAGATCGATACTTCGCAAAAAATATTAACCCTTGACCGTGATATTGAACCGCCAAAAACGGGGATCACTATGATCTCGGTAATCAACGGAGCCGGAAAGCCAGAGCGAGTAAAGGCAGTCAGCTATCCATCAAGTAATCAGATTAAGGTTGAATCTCTTCCAAATGGAGTAAGACATGGGACTGTCTGGACGTTAGGGCAATCCGTGCTAGCAAGACGGCTGTTTAGAGCAATAACAATCACGGATAAAGGCGATGGAAGCTATGGGGTTATTGCTGTTCAGCATGTACCAGAAAAGGAGTCCATCGTTGATCAGGGCGTCACGTTCGAGCCGTTACCCGACACCCCGCTAGGTGGTTATATTCCACCGGTAGAAAACTTATCTGTTGAAGTGAGTCCTGATAGTGATAGTTGGCAAGTGGAGGCAAACTGGACGACAACAACTGCAGTTCGCGGTGTTGATTTTATTCTGAAGCTAACTCAAGCCGGTCGCATTGTCGGTACTGCTAAAACACAAGAAAATCGATATAGAATCGGTAATTTACCGCAAGGTAACTATTTATTATCGGTATCTCCACAAAACAAAGATGGGCAAAAGGGGGACCAGTCAACAGTGTCATTTGACATTAACCCACCGCCACCGCCATCGCATATTGAAGTGACTCCGGGTTTTTTTAGTTTAGGGGTGATCCCGTATGTTGGTGGTCAGAACGCTTTACGTTTGCAATATGAATTCTGGTTTTCAGTTAAGCGTATCGCCAATATAAATGATGTTGAACAACTGGCTGAATACTTGGGTAATGGCACCATGTGGGTTATTCAGGGACGTAATCTGAAAGCGGGTCAAGTTTATTACGTGTATGTCAGAAGCGTTAATCCCGTTGGCAAATCGCAATTTGTTGAGGCGAGCGGCGCACCGGAAACCAAAACAGATGAAATCATTGATATGCTTGGTGATGGTTTCATGACTACAGAAGCCGGCAAGCGGTTGGAGGAACAGCTTAAATGGCTCGGCGAAGCAAACTTAATACAAGGCTCTGCAACATTCGAAGTTCAGCAGGATTTGTTCACAAAACACGGTCAATCGATGGCTGAAATTAAGCGATTAGACCGTGTGTTTGCTAGCGCCGAGTTGTCATGGGCTCAATCCATAGTTGAGATCACTGCATCAATAAATGGGATTCAAGCCGGAGTGATTGAAAGCGATAAAGCCATAGTGGATCTCAGCAAATCACTTTCCGAGTCGGAAAAGCAAAATCAGGCTAAATTTGGTGATCACATGGCCATTATCAAGACCAAAGCAACGACTGAGTTTACGGCTATTGGTGACGGTTATGCAACTTGGGATGTGAATGCGGGCGTTTGGTACAATGATGTGTTCTACAAAGCAGGCATGGTTATTAGCGCTGAAGTGAAGGCAGGAAAAGTTAACACTTACATCGGATTTATGGCTAATAACTTTGCATTCATCAATCCTACCAATGGCAAGTTTGAAACGTTTATGTACATGAAAGAAGGTCAAATTTTCATGAAAGAAACGTTCATCGATAAAGCGTGGCTCAATAGCGTGGTTGTAACTGACAAAATGACGTCAGCAAATTACGTCCCCGGCAAGGTGGGTTTTAATATTGACGCTAAAACTGGCGATGCTGAGTTTAACAAACTGCTCATCAGTGGGGATTTTAAAATTGTTGGTGATGCAGGTCGGGTGTTAGTCGATGGTACCGGAATGACAGTCTATGACGAAAACGGAAGATGGGCTGTAAAAGTGGGGAGGCGTCCAGCATGAGTGATGATTATGGATTATTTGTAAATCCCAAGGATGGC
>NZ_JAMPNR010000021.1:0-161607 GCF_028479485.1 Providencia sp. PROV209
GAAAGACAAGAACGGCAACGTGTCCAACGAAGCGACGGTGACCATCGAAATCGACGCCGCTCCGGTGGCGAATGATGACACAGCAAGAACAAATCAAGCCACTTCAGTGACTATTGACGTATTATCAAATGATACTGATTTAGATAAAGATCTTGATCCAACTACACTGACTATCGTGGACCAGCCAGCACAAGGCAAAGTAGATATCGTCGATGGTAAACTGGTGTATACACCGAATGCGGGAGCTAAAGGTACAGATACCATTACTTACCAAGTCAAAGACAAGAATGGCAACGTATCCAATGAAGCTACTGTGACCATTGCGATCAATGAGCCGCCTGTTGCAGGTGACGATTATGGTAAAACTAAGCAAGGCGTACCGACAACAATTGATGTTTTGGCTAACGATAAAGATCCTGATGGGGAATTGGATAAATCGACTCTGCATATTGAAAAGAACGGAAGCAAAGGTACTGCTACGTTCGATGTGGATGGTAAATTGATTTATACACCAAAACCAGGTGCAACAGGTCAAGATACCATTACGTATACCGTGAAAGATAAAGATGGCAGTATCTCGAATACCGCTACCATCACAATTGATATTGTGCCAACACAGACTACGCCGACAGAAGTTTATGAAAAAGGGTTAAGAACAGATGGCACGGCTGGTGATAAATCGTCTGTGACTGTAAATGGCGTTATCGAGCTATCTAACCCAACGGATAAACCAACAACACCAAGCGATATTAAGATCATCGAGCCGACAACCAAATTAACTTCTGGTGGCGAACCCATTAAATGGGAGCCTTCGGATAACGGTTTTGTGGGTAAAACGCCAGATGGGAAAGAGGTTATTTCTGTCAAAGTCACTGATACCCCAACAGCAGATGGCAACACAAAAGTTAACTATGAAGTTAACCTAAAAGGTCTTGTTGACCATCCAGAGGGCAAAGATTCTCTGAATATTGAGTTTGGTGTTAACAATGGCACAGATGAAGTGAAAACAGAAATCGTGGTGCATGATGATAAGCCAAGTGCCGCGGATGTTGAATTATCAGTAGAGCCGCCAGCAGACAATACTTTTTACGCCAACTTAATTATCTCACTAGACTTATCCAGCAGTATGGGAAGGGATGATAGCGGGATTCAAGGTGGCAATACTCATTCAGGCATGAAAACGCGATATGACGCAGCATTAGACTCAATTGAAAGTGTACTTAATAGCTATGAAGAAAGGTTAAATAGTGCTGATGCGGGAGAAGTCCGCGTGAGTATGAATGGCTTTGCGAAACAAGCGTCAGCAATTGGTGCCATTAAAGGATATCCAATGGATCAACCTTATTGGTGTTCAATCGCGGATGCGAGAAAAATTGTTGAAGGATTGCGTGGTTATCAAGAGTTACGCCCTGACCATCAAGTTATTGGGGTAGATACGAACTATGATGCTGCTTTGCAACAAATTATTAGTATTTTCCAAAAACCATCCAGCAGTGGAATGGAGCCACTGGATGCTAAGAATATTAGTGGGAAATTGGATAACACATTGTTTGTGATCACTGATGGTATTCCAAACTTTGGTAACCAAGAAGGTAGTCAAGATCCTTTGGTGGGCAATGGCATTGCACCAACATCGCCAAATGGTTTTATTCCCGGTAGCCCTAATTCTGATATTGGTGAAGATAGCTGGAAAGCCTTCTTAACTGAAAAAGGAATTCGTTCAGTTGCGATTGGTATTGGTCAGGATATGCTCAATAGCTCCAATGGTAAAACGGGCGAAGAGTTTATTAAGCCTATCGCTTTTGATGGTCAAAAAGGCAAAGATAATGATGGTAGTGATGTTATCGTCTTGAAAGATATGAGTTCGTTATCAAACATATTAGAAAAATATGTTCCTAGCGAAAATACGATTGAAAGTAGTTTCTCCAAAAATAGTCGGGATGAAAAAACCTTAAGCTTTGGTGCCGATGGCATGAAATCAATCAGCATTGAAGTGGATGGTAATACCTACAAATATGATCCAAAAACTAATTCTATTACCTCTGATGGTAAAGATAAGAGTATTTGGGCAGATTTCGGTGGCGGTGAAGTCGCCATTAAAACTGAAGCAGGCGGCTTACTCTCTATCTCGTTAGGTGAGAAAAACTTTGGTCAATTAACCTACCGTCCGGGGACAACACGTCCAATTGGAATGGAAAAAGAGACCTTCACACTGACACTAACGGATAACGATGGAACCAATGGTAAATCATCAATTTCAGTGGATATCAGTAAGTTAAAAGAATCTGGTCATACAGGTTTAAATGATGCTGATTTAACGGCACTGAAATTGTTCTCACCAGAAAGTGCAATGGAGTTATCTGGGGGGGATCATGATGTCAATGCAACATCCAGCCACTCTACTGGTTTCATGCATTCATCATTAGATGCATTACAAGAAACTCAAAACGCCATTATTTAAGACTATTTATAGAGGGTTGCTCATCAGTAGCCCTCAATATTTTACGTCGCCAACCCCTGTTTTATTACTTTGCGCCAAATTTATGAAATCTATGATTAATGGCATCTTAGCGTTAGTTTTTGTGAAGATGCTTTCTCTTTCTGCTGTGGCAGATGTAGTTGAATTAAAAAACCTATTAAAAGATTCACTCGATAGTGCCCCAGAAGTTCAAGAGGCTTATGCCAATTATCAAGCGGCGCAGAGCAACGTTAGTGCGGCGGAAGCTGGGCATTATCCTGTTGTCAGTTTAATGGGAACCCAGCCTCTTGCGCAGCAACACAAATATGAAAGTAACGCGATGGAATCGGGGTTTCACCTCGGTACCAAAGCGACCATGAATATTTATTCTTGGGGTGGGATTGAAGCGGGTGTCGACCGCGAACAGTCGAAGCAAAGTTACTACGAAAACCAATATATTCTTTCTCAAGAAGATATCAGTGTGCGCATTAGTCAGCTTTATTTACAGGTTTTGCGCCACAAAGAAACTCTTGATGTTATTGATGAAAACCTCGTTCGTCATCACCAAATTGCAAAGCAGCTGACTACCATCGTCCAACATGATTCGGGGCGAATGAGTGAGCTAACACAAGTGAAAGCGCGCACCTTAAAAGTGGAAATGAGCCGCGCCGAAACAGAAAGAAACCTGAATTTAGCCCTGAGCCAATTATCGATTTTGACTCAGCGCCAGCTCACTGTAGACCAATTTGTTGATCCCTTCAGATCGACAACGAGTGGTGTAATTTTGGCGAGATTCCAAGATGATAACTTAGAGAATAATCCAAGCTATAAAGCCCAAGTAGCGGATGCTCAAAGTCTCGATGCAGACGTTAAAGTTGCGAGTGCGATGAGAAAGCCAGCATTGAATTTAGAAGTCAGTGCCACCCCCGATAACAGTGAAGTATTTTTACGGGTCTCTTGGAATATTTTCGACCAAGCCAGCTATTACAGCCAAGCACAAAAAGAATATGCCTTATCGGCAGCGAATGAGCGTATTAAGAAGACATTCCGTGAAATTAAAGAAATGAGTCAATCTGCGGCGATCAATATGGCGCAAAGTGAAAAGCAAGGAAACATAGCAAAAGCCTATATCGCAGAACAAAAAGTGGTGATCAGTAACTATGAAAAGCAATTCACCATCAACCGCCGTACTTTAATTGATTTGCTCGATGCGTATAACGAGCTTGCAAGCATTCAAACCAGCGCCGTTATCTTACAAAACGATTTCCGTGACGCGACACTTAATTACCTCAGCGTGCAGGCGAAAATGTCTGCATGGATGAACCAAGAATTGGCTTCAAGATAAATTATGAATATTATTAATAACCTATCATTAGTCACCCAGCGTTTGGGTTATACCCTTTCACCGGAAATCTTATTAGCACAAACCAAGCGTACTGAGTCGAAGTCTTTCGATTATGCCTCGTTAGTAAATGTGTTGAATTCCCACCAATTTGATAACCAGATCATTGAAATCGATCTGCATAAGATCCCGACGATTGCGGCGCCGTTTCTGGCGCTATTGGCAAATAATGAATCAGTGGTGATCAGCAAAATTGAAGATGGGGAAAATGGGCGTCATTTCGAGATCTTAACGGAAGAAGGCTTACGTCAAACATTAAGCGTGCAAGATCTGGCAGTGAACTACAGCGGCTATAGCTGGTTTATTAAACGTAATATTCGTTCAGAAACCCGTTCGGAAATTGATAAATATGAAACCAGCAGCTTCTGGAAAGTGATTTGGCGCTATAAAAAATATTACTACCAAGTGATCATCGCATCGTTTGTCATCAACTTATTAGCCTTAATTAGTTCCCTGTATGTGATGAATGTGTATGACCGTGTGATCCCAAACCAAGCTTACGAAACCTTATGGGTACTGACCATCGGTGTTGTGCTTGCCATTGGTTTTGAATTTCTCGCCAAAATGCTGCGATCTTACTTATTAGATATCGCAGGAAAAAAAGCGGATATCGTGATCAGCGCCATGCTATTCCATCGCGTGATGGGGATCCGCCTTGATAAGCGCCCTGCGTCATCAGGATCGTATGCCAACAATTTACGTGACTTCGAATCCATTCGTGAATTCATGACCAGCGCGAGCTTATTAGCGCTCGTCGATCTGCCGTTTATTTTGCTGTTTATCGGTGTGATCAGCGTCATTGGTGGATACTTAGCGTTAGTGCCACTGACCATTATTCCGGTTGTGGTGATCGCGGGTCTTTTGATCCAAAAGCCACTAGCAAAAGGGATCAACGCCTCAATGAAAGAAACGTCTCAACGCCAAGGTTTAGCAGTTGAATCCATTGA
Organism: Providencia sp. PROV209; assembly: GCF_028479485.1. Lineage (NCBI taxonomy): Bacteria > Pseudomonadati > Pseudomonadota > Gammaproteobacteria > Enterobacterales > Morganellaceae > Providencia > Providencia sp. PROV209. The sequence continues at coordinate 4,808 of NZ_JAMPNR010000021.1, forward strand.
AGGGATCGAAACCTTAAAGCTGAATAATGCCGTGAATTGGGCACAACAGCGTTGGGAAATGCTTACAGAGAAAACCGCATTTTCATCCATTGCCGTGCGTAACCTGACCAACTTTATGGTCAACTTCAGTGCGGCGATGCAGCAGCTCAATACCGTCGGTTTAGTGTGCTTGGGAACTTACCTGATCCACGCGAATGATGTGAACTCGCGTATTACGATGGGGGCATTGATCGCCAGTGTGATCTTATCCGGTCGAGCATTAGCGCCACTGGGGCAAATTGCAGGGCTGGCAACACGTTTTCAATCAGCGCGTATGGCATTAGCGGGCGTTAAAAATATCTTTAATCGCCCCGTAGAGCGCGAAGATCACAAAAAATACATTTCACCGACTTCTGTTAATGGCGCATTACGACTCACCAATGTGACTTATCAATATAATAAAGATGGGCAGCCAGCATTAAACAACATTAATTTAGAGATTAAAGCGGGCGAGAAAGTCGCGATCCTCGGTAAAATTGGTGGCGGGAAAAGTACATTACTGAAGCTATTGACTGGTCTGTATGAGCAACAGCAAGGAAATATCAGCTTAGATGACCTCGATATTCGCCAAATTGATCCGATTTTCCTCAGAAGCAAAGTTGGCATGCTGGCTCAAAAGCCGCGTTTATTCTTTGGAACCTTACGTGAAAACTTGGATTTGGCTCGCCTTGATGGCTATTCAAGCGATGACGATTTGGTGCGTGCACTTAAGCGTTTCCAGCTTGATAAAATTATTCGTCAGCATCCCGCCGGTTTAGATATGCCTTTGGGGGAGGATGGACTAGGGCTATCGGGTGGACAAAAACAGATGGTAGCACTGGCGCAGTTAACCTTACATAACCCAAATGTGGTGTTACTGGACGAGCCAACCACGGGCATTGATGTGGATACTGAGAAATTGGTTCTGGATGCACTGGAGGCGTGGACTCAGGAAAAAACGCTGATTGTCGTAACGCATAAATTACCTATTTTACGTTTAGTTGACCGAATTATCGTGATAGACGATGGCAAAATCTTAATAGATGGTCCTAAACAGAAAGTATTAAAAATGCTAGGACAGTCAGAGCAGCCAGTAGACACTGTTTCTACCGATAAACCTGCGCCACAGCAGGTACCACAAGTACGCGTTGTTTCTCAAGTTAGACATACCGTTACAAAAGAAGAAGAGGCGATTTAAAATGGATCATTATGGTAAAGCGTCTAAACAGCAGCGTACTATTTCTAACGATTTTTCTCATGACTTAGCATCCGTGATGAAAAAAGAACGTAGCAATTTACTGTTTCTGCCTATTATCTTTTTGGCGCTATTGCTGACGATTTTTATCATCTGGGCGTATAACAGTAATTTAGAAGAGATTATTCGCGGGCAGGGAACCATTATCCCCAGTAGCCGTGAGCAAGTCATTCAGAGTATCGACCCAGGTAATATCCAAGAAATGTATGTTAAAGAAGGGGATATTGTTGAAAAAGGGCAAATTTTACTGAAGTTGGATGATGCTCGTAGTCGGGCGTTATTACGTGAAAGCCAAGCTCGAGTACAAAACTTAGAGGCTATCTCAGCGCGTTTGAAAGGGGAATCTCGTAATGAAGAGCCTGATTTTTCAAAGATAGCGGATCAAGAATTAGTGGCGCGCGAACGTAATGCCTACAACGCGAAAAAGACTCAGCGCGACCAAGCGATAGCAGGTTTACGTCAAAGCAAAGGGCTATTGGATCGAGAAATCGCGATCACTAAGCCGTTGGCGAAAGAAGGATTAGTTTCCAATGTGGAGATCCTGCGAATGGAAAGACAATCTGTTGAGTTGGCAACCCAAATCAACGAACGCATGAATAACTATCTGGCGGAAGCTAATGCGGAATTAATCAAAGTCGAGTCGGAGTTGGATCAAGCGGAAGAGAGCATGAGTATGCGTGAAGATCCGGTGGCACGCTCGGAGATCCGCGCCCCCGTTCACGGCATCGTAAAAAATATTAAGATCAATACGATTGGCGGCGTGGTTAACACGGGGCAAGATATTCTTGAAATCATCCCTCTGGATGACAAACTCATGGTCGAAGCGTACATTCGCCCACAAGATGTTGCATTCTTAAGACCGGGTATGCCTGTGGTTGTTAAAGTGACTGCTTATGATTACGCTATTTATGGTGGTTTAAATGGGGTGGTGAAGTTAATCAGCCCAGACACGCTAAGTAATGATACACGTCGCAGTGAGTTAAAGCTCAATCCAGATGAGACCTTCTACCGAATTCTTGTCGAAACAGAGAGCAATTATTTGTTAGACAAAAATAACCAGAAAATGGAAATAATTCCGGGTATGGTGGCATCAGTAGATATTAAAACAGGCGAAAAAAGTGTGTTTGATTATCTTATTAAGCCAATCACGCGTATGAAACAGGCAATGACAGAACGTTAATCATCCTCTAAATGCCGTGATATAAAAATGAGGGCGCTAATGTTAGCGCCCTTGTTGTTTTGTGTGGGTTTTCCCGTCAAAAATTTGCCAAATATCACTAATATTGAGGCTAATTACTCAAGAAGCATAAATCACCTTGATCCTAAGTGGTGAACTCAGGTTTAATAAGGTCAGGCAATTGCGCAAAACGAAGAACCCAAAGGGATATTTTGCGCAATGGAAAGGATTCAGCTTGACGGTTGCGATAAAGATCCGCAGTCTGCTGTCAGATTGTTTCAAATAATTGCTGTATGGATGAAATTGCGTTAGTTTCGTAGAGTCTCATCGCCAAACTTCAAGTTGTGGGTAGGTTTAATAAGCGCTTATGCACCTGCGGCTCGAATTATTGAGGCTAACTCTATAAACCGCAATGATTCTCTATTGCGTTGTGAATATTGGTTTAAGTACGTTCTATCCTACTTGGAGTATACTAATGACGACTCGTAAAACCCTTGCTAATGCTATCCGCTTTCTGAGTATGGATGCGGTTCAAAAAGCAAAATCAGGGCACCCTGGCGCACCAATGGGCATGGCTGATATCGCTGAAGTTCTTTGGCGCAACCATATGAATCATAACCCAGCAGATCCACATTGGGCTAACCGTGACCGCTTTGTACTGTCTAACGGTCATGGCTCAATGCTGATTTATAGCTTGCTGCATCTGACTGGTTATGACTTATCTATTGATGAGTTAAAGAACTTCCGTCAATTGCATTCTAAAACCCCAGGTCACCCAGAATATGGTTATACGCCAGGTGTTGAAACTACCACGGGTCCTTTAGGTCAAGGTATTGCAAACGCTGTGGGCTTTGCAATTGCTGAACGTACTTTAGCGGCGCAATTTAACCGTCCAGGTCATGATGTCGTCGACCACCACACCTACGTGTTCATGGGTGATGGCTGTATGATGGAAGGTATTTCCCACGAAGTATGTTCATTAGCAGGTACACTGAAGTTAAATAAACTGGTCGCATTCTATGATGACAACGGCATCTCTATCGATGGTGAAGTTGAAGGCTGGTTTACTGATGATACTGCAGCGCGTTTCGAAGCATACGGCTGGCATGTTATTCGTGACATTAACGGTCACGATGCAGACCAAATCAATGCGGCAGTGAACGAAGCACACAAACAGTCAGACAAACCAACCCTGATTATGTGCAAAACCGTTATCGGTTTCGGTTCACCAAACAAAGCCGGCACTGAAGCAGTTCACGGCGCACCTTTAGGTGATGCAGAGATTGCAGCAACACGTGAAGCGCTGGGCTGGAACTACGGTCCATTCGAAATCCCAGCGGATATCTACCAAGCTTGGGATGCACGTGAAGCTGGTAAAGAAAAACAACATTCTTGGAATGAAAAATTCGCAGCATACGCGAAAGCGTATCCTGAATTAGCGAAAGAATTCGAACGCCGTATGGCGGGTGAATTACCGGCTAACTTTGATGCTGAAGCGAAAAAATTCATCGACAATCTGCAACAAAATCCAGCTAATATTGCAAGCCGTAAAGCGTCTCAAAACGCATTAGAAGCGTTTGGTAAGGTATTACCAGAATTTCTGGGCGGTTCTGCGGATTTAGCACCAAGTAACTTAACCATGTGGTCAGGTTCTAAACCACTGAACGAAGACAAAGCGGGTAACTACATCCATTACGGTGTACGTGAATTCGGTATGTCTGCGATCATGAACGGTATCGCTCTACATGGCGGTTTCGTGCCTTATGGCGCAACATTCTTAATGTTCGTTGAATATGCACGTAACGCGGTACGTATGGCAGCGTTGATGAAAATTCGTAGCATCTTCGTTTACACCCATGACTCAATCGGTCTGGGTGAAGATGGTCCAACTCACCAACCAGTAGAACAACTGGCAAGTTTACGTGTGACACCAAACATGAGCACATGGCGTCCATGTGACCAAGTTGAATCTGCGGTAGCTTGGAAATATGCGATTGAGCGTAAAGATGGTCCAAGCGCACTGATTTTCTCTCGTCAAAACTTGGAACAGCAACCTCGTACCGCTGAGCAATTAGCGAATATCGAGAAAGGGGCTTATATCCTGAAAGATTGCGCAGGTACACCTGAGCTAATCTTTATTGCAACGGGCTCTGAAGTTGAGTTAGCAGTGAAAGCAGCGGATCAACTGACTGCAGAAGGACGTAAAGTTCGTGTGGTCTCTATGCCATCAACGGATGCATTCGACAAACAAGACGCGGCTTACCGTGAATCTGTTCTGCCTTCAAGAGTGAGCGCTCGTGTTGCGATTGAAGCGGGCATTGCGGACTACTGGTTCAAATACACGGGTCTGAATGGCGCTATCATTGGTATGCATTCATTCGGTGAATCAGCTCCAGCTGACGTGTTGTTCAAAGAATTCGGTATTACGGTTGAAAATGCAGTGAATGCAGCGAAATCTCTACTGAAATAATTCATAAGATGCACCGCGGTTAAACGCGGCATCCGAAAGTGAATGAATGTAATTTACGCCTCAATATCAAGTTTGGTATTGGGGCGTTGTTTTTTTGTGCACCCTTTCTTGTTTTTCTATTGCGTTCTATAAATATATCCCTTAATCTAAAACTTGATTAGCTGAACCGTTTCAGTTTCGTTTGAAAAAATGTAAATAAATTTTAAAAATGTCGAGTGAAGCACACTTTTGATGTTTGACAGCTAAAATGAGCAGTAGAGTTGGTGGTAGTCAGTTATCCTTAGCAACCGTGTGATTTTGCTCAGATACAAGGTGTAGAATGGCAATCAGGGTAGCAATAAACGGCTTCGGTCGTATTGGTCGAAGTGTCCTTAGAGCACTATATGAATCAGGTCGTCGGGCAGAAATTGTCGTTGTGGCGATCAATGAATTAGCTGAACCGGAAGGTATTGCTCATTTGCTGAAGTATGATTCAAGTCACGGACGCTTTGCATGGGATGTCCGCCTCAATGGCGATCTGCTACAAGTTGGGGATGACAATATGCGTCTTTTCCATCAAGCGGATATCAGCAAGCTACCTTGGAAAGAATTAGGTGTGGATGTGGTATTAGATTGCACAGGCGTTTACGGCTCTCGCGAAGATGGCATTAAGCATCTGGAAGCTGGCGCAAAAAAAGTGCTCTTTGCGCATCCGGGAACCGATGATCTTGATGCAACCATTGTGTATGGTGTGAATCATGACAGCCTACAAGGAAGCGATACCATCGTTTCCAATGCATCTTGTACGACCAACTGTATTATTCCTGTCATCAAAGTTTTAGATGATGCTTTTGGTATAGAGTCGGGCACCGTCACTACCATTCATGCATCCATGAATGATCAGCCTGTGATTGATGCCTACCATAAAGATTTGCGCAGAACCCGTTCCGCTAGCCAATCGATTATTCCCGTTGATACGAAGCTGGCGGCAGGGATCACTCGAATTTTCCCAAAATTTCAAGGGAGTTTCGAAGCGATTTCGGTACGTGTTCCTACGACCAATGTCACTGCCATTGATTTAAGCGTGACTGTCGATGCGGATGTTTGCGTTGATAAAGTTAACAAGCTACTACAGAGCGCCGCGCACGGGCATTTTCGTGGTATAGTAGACTATACTGAATTACCGTTAGTCTCGATGGATTTTAATCATGATCCACATAGCGCTATCATTGATGGCACGCAAACACGCGTTAGCGGTAAAAATTTGATCAAAACTCTCGTTTGGTGTGATAACGAATGGGGGTTTGCTAACCGGATGCTAGATACAACCCTAGCGATGGCAGCAACAGGTTTAAACTAATTGGCGTCTGACAGACAGCAGGGCACAATAACCCAATACGTTATTTATTGCCCAGCCCAGTCGCTAATGAAAACTTTATAGAGAATCAACAAGAGGATTCACCATGTCTGTAATTAAGATGACCGATTTGGACTTAGCGGGTAAACGCGTTTTCATTCGTTCGGACCTAAACGTTCCTGTTAAAGATGGTAAAGTTACTTCAGACGCACGTATTCGTGCTTCATTACCAACAATTGAATTAGCGCTGAAACAAGGTGCTAAAGTCATGGTTACTTCCCACCTAGGTCGCCCGACTGAAGGTGAGTACAACGAAGAGTTTTCACTGCAACCTGTTGTTGACTATCTGGCCGCTAAATTAGATAACCCAGTTCGTTTAGTTAAAGACTACTTGAATGGCGTGGATATCGCTGAAGGCGAATTAGTTGTTCTGGAAAACGTGCGTTTTAACAAAGGCGAAAAGAAAGACGACGAAACACTGTCTAAACAGTATGCTGCACTGTGTGATGTGTATGTGATGGATGCGTTCGGTACTGCTCATCGTGCTCAAGCATCAACTCACGGTGTCGCAAAATTCTCTCCAGTTGCGTGTGCGGGCCCGCTGTTAAGCAATGAATTAGAAGCATTAGGCAAAGCGCTAGGTAATCCAGCACGCCCAATGGTTGCTATCGTAGGCGGTTCTAAAGTTTCGACTAAACTGACTGTATTAGATTCCCTGTCTAAAATTGCTGACCAACTGATTGTTGGTGGTGGCATCGCCAATACGTTCATCGCTGCGGAAGGCAACAATGTAGGACGCTCTTTATATGAAGCAGACCTGATCCCAGAAGCGAAAAAATTACTGGCTAACTGCCAAATCCCAGTGCCAACTGATGTTCGCGTGGCTACCGAGTTCTCAGAAACTGCTGAAGCAACACTGAAAGCAAGTAACGCTATCAAAGATGATGAGCAAATTCTGGACTTAGGTGATGAATCCGCAGAACGTCTGGCTGAAATTCTGAAAAATGCGAAAACCATTCTTTGGAACGGCCCTGTGGGCGTATTCGAATTCCCTAACTTCCGTAAGGGAACAGAAATCGTTGCTCGTGCTATCGCAGACAGCGACGCTTTCTCAATCGCTGGTGGTGGTGACACCCTAGCGGCGATCGATTTATTCGGTATCGCTGATAAGATTTCATACATCTCTACGGGTGGCGGTGCTTTCCTTGAATTCGTTGAAGGTAAAAAGCTCCCAGCCGTTGTAATGCTAGAAGAACGTGCTAAAGCGTAATTAATTTGTTCATACACAACAGGCAGCGTAGGCTGCCTGTTCACCACAGGACCTTTTCACATGTCTAAAATTTTTGATTTTGTTAAACCAGGTGTTATCACTGGTGATGATGTACAGAAAGTTTTCGCGGTTGCCAAAGAAAATAACTTTGCATTGCCAGCTGTGAACTGTGTTGGTACTGATTCAATTAACGCCGTACTTGAAGCGGCAGCTAAAGTACGCGCTCCGGTTATTGTTCAGTTCTCTAACGGTGGTGCTGCATTTATCGCAGGTAAAGGCCTGAAAGCTGAAGGGCAACAAGCCGCTATCTTAGGTGCCATTTCAGGTGCCCACCATGTACACCAAATGGCAGAACACTACGGTGTGCCAGTGATTCTACATACTGACCACTGTGCGAAGAAATTACTGCCATGGATCGATGGTCTGTTAGATGCAGGTGAAAAACACTACGCGAAAACTGGCAAACCACTGTTCTCTTCTCACATGATTGATCTGTCAGAAGAATCTCTGGAAGAAAACATTGCAATCTGTTCTAAATATTTAGAGCGCATGGCGAAAATCGACATGACTCTGGAAATCGAATTAGGTTGTACTGGTGGTGAAGAAGACGGTGTTGATAACACTGGCATGGACAGCTCAGCGCTGTACACCCAACCAGAAGACGTGGCTTACGCTTACGAAAAACTGAACGCTATCAGCCCACGTTTTACTATCGCAGCTTCTTTTGGTAACGTACACGGTGTTTATAAGCCAGGTAACGTACAATTAACGCCAAAAATTCTGCGTAACTCCCAAGACTACGTGTCTGAGAAATTTAACCTGCCACACAACAGCTTAGATTTCGTTTTCCACGGTGGTTCCGGTTCAAGCGCTGCTGAAATCAAAGAAGCAGTAAGCTACGGTGTTATCAAAATGAACATCGATACCGATACTCAGTGGGCAACATGGGATGGTATTTTACAGTATTACAAAGCGAAAGAAGGCTACCTGCAATCTCAGTTAGGTAACCCAGAAGGCGATGATAAGCCAAACAAAAAATACTACGATCCACGTGTGTGGCTGCGTAAAGCACAAGACTCAATGGTTGTTCGTTTAGAGCAAGCATTCAAAGAACTGAACTGTGTAGACGTTCTGTAATTTAAGAGTCGGGCTACAAATAGAAAATCCCTCAGTAAGGCGACTTGCTGGGGGATTTTTTTATGCTTTGAAAAAGATGCTGGGTGTATTTGGTATAAATACAGCGGCATTATAAGTTGATTGTCATGGACTGGTTTCTACGCTCCAAAAAATAATTCAAATCACATTGCAGTACGTTGGCGAAGATACACAATCGAGAAATCGTGAAGTTTTGAGTGCCACGCTCATAGCGAGAGATTTGCTGTTGGCTTAAGCCCGTTTTCTTACCTAAAATGCTCGCGCTCCAGCCTAGCAATAACCGGCGTTTACGAACTTTGGCGCCAATATCAGTGTTTGAGATATGATTATCATAGAGAGCCATATGCTGTCCTCGTTTGTTTTTTATTTCTTCATTATGCAAATGAGAAAATATTGGTGTGAAAGAAAGATTGACCATTAAATAAACTTAATCCGATGATGAAAACACTAAGGCCAATAATAAAAGTGCTAAAACTAAACAATAAAGAAAGATGCTTATTAATATAAAAAATAGACTGCTCTTTGAGTGGGAATGACGCATCTGAAAAAGATAAAAATAATATAATCATTCCCCAATGCAGTACCGACTGTAAAAAAGGGTGCTCTAAGTTACTGTTGATGACTACAGGCGTTAGCGCTAATACCAACGATATTGAGTATCCATTTCCATTTTTTTTATATTTAATGATTGACTGATAAATAACATAAATTCCTCCTGTAATAAGAAATGACATGAAAATAAGATTAATATATCCACCTGTCATCACCCAGCGTAAAATTTCATTAAAAACATGGGGCATAATGTAATTATCAGAGCTCAAAAATGGAATTTGATTTGTTTCAAAACTCGCATTCATTATTAACGGTTTTTCCCACATTTCAGTTGGCGGTGAGATAAACAGTGAAATGGAAAATCTCAACATTTGTTTAATATGGAAACGATTAATAATTTCACTATCAATATATTTTGGACATAACTGAATCAAGTAAACACCGATAAACACAGCAATGGCGATGATGAAATAGCTTACACTCACTCTGAGTTTATTCTTCTGGTAAAACAAGCAGATAAAGATAAATGTACATACGGCGAAACTCAATATTATCGTCACGGACTGTAAGATAACGAGCATCATGGTAAAAAGAAAAATGCCAATGCCTAATAGCATCGTGCGGCATTTTTCTTGGAAAATTGATGCTAATTTAAACTGCGATAAAACCATGGTCATTAACGATAATATGCAACTCATTGCCATATTAACCGACAAAACGGTGATTTGCTGGGGCAAGCCGTATGAGCGCATGCCGGTTGCAAAATAAAAAATATTGGTTTCAAAGATATACTGGTAAATAGTAAAAAAACACTGAATTACATTAATAATTATGAAGCAATAAATACAGAAAGATTGAATTAACCATTTCTCTCTTATTTGCAGCCCGATAATGTAGAGTATTACACCAGCACTAATTCCAGACCAATACCAAAATATGATATTGGTATTTTCTTGTACATAAAAAAGATTAATGCTTAATATCACGAGCCCTAGACAAAAACACATTGCTGGAATCGTAATGAAAATTTTTATTTTTCTATAAAATACAGTAAATGCAATGATAGAAATAATTAATACAATCGCTAACCAGCTAATAATATTCTGTGGCAACGATTGCCGGAGACTCCCTAAATTGTCAATATAAATTATGCTGGCGAGATTCCAAATAATAAAAATACTAATGAATATAGAACGAGAAAGCATAATCATATTATTTTTTACAACATGTTATTATAAATAAGTCGCAATTAACCACGCATTACCGGTATATTTACCTGGTTCAGCATCTAATCCGTAAAGATGACTTTCAATTTGAATATTCTTTACTTTTTCAATGGTGGTTTCGATGGTTTTACCCCGTTGATTGCTCTCTGCATCGTACAGGGATAGCTCGGAATAAATGGTGTTATTGCCTGATTTTAACGGTACCCGCTTTTGAGGATCACTATCTGTTACATAATCTAAGGCGAATTTAACTTTAATCCCCTGACCTCGATCACATTGGTAGGTTGCAGTGCGGGTTTGTTTACTGTCAAATTCAATTGCATTCATCGTGTTATGGTTGATATTTAAGTTATCAATATTGGATTTACAGTTTGATGGGTAGTTAATTATTGATTGAGTTAAATCCAGTTTTACACCTGATTTTTCAGCAGGAACAAACATGTCGGGTGTTCCGGGGTATTGGAACATACGTGTATAACCCGCAATCATGGCTTGAGGGATCACAACTTTTCCATCTAATGGAATTTCTTTTACATAGATACGGACTTCAAATGGAAATTGAACGGTAAAATAGGAAGTACTTTGTGAGGTTTCCGTTCCACTACATCCATTACCGGCAATATTTTTCCAACCTTGGGTAATTCCGTTGTCTGAATACAAAGTAAAAAACGTATTACCATTAATTTTATATGCAGTTAACCCTTTGATAGTAAATCCAGCTTCAGGCATATACGAAAATACACGGTGGAAGGCATAGTTTGAAGCCAGCCCGCTTTGGTAATTACCTTCTAAGTAGTTAACTTTACAGTACACCGTACCAACAGGTTGTGAAGTACTTTCATCAATCACAATGCCTTCTTTATTAGGCGGAGCAACGGAATAGTACTTCTCCCCATTACTGCCAATCGTTGGGGTATCTGCTAATACGGAATTATTGGAAACAAGGTTCATTTTGTAGGTGCCGCCACTACCCGAATAGCGGGTTAACCCATGGGAAACTTGGCTGTATAAAAACAATGACATAACCATTGCCATTAATGAAGTTTTCGATGTTTTTTTCATTGTCATTACCTAGCTTTAAAGATAATCAATCATAACTGACAGTGCCGCACTAAATGGACCCACTTCAAGGGTTTCTGGTAACTGATTCGTTACTAATTGTGACTGTAAGGTCAACGTGGCGGTATCACCACTGATGGATGGGAAAATGGGTTCCCATTTCAGTAGATTGATAGCGGTGTTTCTGTTGGCTTGGGAAAAACGGATCCCTAAGCCTTGAATGGTCGTGCTCAATACTGTTTCGTTATTTATCGTGAGGGTAGAGCCTTCTTTCGGAGATAAATAAACGCGTAAATTTTTTCTGAGATCGCACTGTTTAATTAAGATCCCAAAAGATTGTTTTTCTTCTGTTAAGCGATCTAAAGCGACATTTTGAAAATTGACGTATAGCTCTTTATCACCGTTTTCATTCGTGATGACACAAGATGGGCGTACCAACGTGGTTTCTAACGTAATTAAAATATCGGCATATGAAAAGTGACTCACGAGCAGGCAAATAGCGCCTAAAAAATGGGATATTTTCATCATCATTCTCCTACTGGTAGTCCAGATTAAACGTGACCAAAGATGAGAAACTTCCTGTCTTAAGACGCCCACTAAATGGTTTCTGTGCATAGACCCCGAATAGCAAAGGGTTAATGGATCCTTTGCCTGTTTCCGTCACCGAGCTGACATCAATTTGCGTATTAAACTTCAGTGGCTGACCATTTTTTCCATCAGTTAAGGCTAATAGCACATTGGACTCACCAGTGGTTTTTAAATAGGTGATGCCATTGTGAGTTTCCGTATCTTGAGTATTTAGCGTAATTTTGATGGTCTTATTTAATGCCGCGGTTGAGCAATCGACGATATCCAACTGAAAAGGTTGAATATCAGAACGGCCTTGATTTTCAAGTTCAGAAAATCGTAAGCCAGATAAGTAGACCTTTTTCTTCGTATCGTCATCGGACAGGCGGCAACCAAGAGGCACGAGAGTTCCTTCAAAATAGACGGATAAGCTATTTGCCAAACTGCCATAGCTGGTCAATAGCAAAGTGCTAAAACTGACCATGAGCGCGAATGTTTTAGTCATAAATCATCTCCAAACGGCGAGCCGAATTTTCGGCGGGGAGTAAAAATGTCAGGCTCTTATTCGCTGGTGGTTTTGAAACAACATACTGCTGACCCGAAAATTTCAACGTGAATGGTGACCAAGCTTGGTTATAGGAACTGGTGATACAGTGGGCATAACTCACATTAAATTGATAAGCTGGTTCATTGATATGATTGACCGCTCGAGTCATTGTCACCTTGGGTTGGCATGGCGTTATGACAAAACGTGCATTGACATAAATAGTGCCAGTTGTTTGCAATGAATCGTTTTGCGATGGCGTTGCCGCCAAGGCGGGCATTGCAAACATGAGCGATAACCCAAAGTGATATAGTTTCATGTTGATATTCCTGTTTATCTGGTTTGCGCTATTCCGTTACTGTGCATTGTGATGCTTGGCACTTAAATGCCAGCGAAGGTTTTCCGCCATAATCATTGATATAGGTCAGATATGGCGTTGCAAACTTCGCGGATTTTAAGTTGTGGGTTGATTTTGGTGGCACCATGACGGCATCAAAATCACTTTGCTCTGACAGCTTTTGGCTATTACCAATACCAATAATGGTCAGATAAAATCCCGTAGGGTTATTCAGCTGATAACCATTGGCTGTCGGGGTTAATGTGATTTGTTTTGCCCACTCTTTTTTACTATCAGCCACAATCGCTTCAGGGCGATAGAACAACTTTACACGGCTTTGCAGTGCAATTTGTAAAACACCAGCCTCTGTCGATTTTGGTGGAATTTCACGCAAGTTATAATAAAACAGAGATTCTCTGTCTTGAGGTAACTTATTGATATCTGGTGCAGCACTTAAACGCACTAAGCTGGTGGATTTTGGCTCCATACGCTGAATGGGTGGAGTTGCAATAATCGGACCCGCTTCTAATTTTTTCTCAGCGGCATCTTCTAACCATGATTGGGCTAAGTAAGGCAACTCTGGATTGTCATTGCGGATGGTGATGTTAATAGACTGTTGGTCGCCATCAAAAATAATACGAGTACGGTCAAGCGTAACGGCGGCGTAAGTGGCGCCCATTGCACCCATGGTCGTCAATAAGACACTGGTGCGAATTAAATTAAAGATATTTGATTTCATTTAAATTTTTTCCTAATGACAAATTAATACAGGGTAGCTATCCGCACCATTTTTAAATTCAGTTACTCTGGCGCTGCATTGCAATTTATTTCCCCAGTAGAGATCGAGCAGGTCATTCGGCATGACACCAACAATCCATGTGATCCCTTGTTCACCCACAATACCGAGCTCAACGTTGTTTTTATTACGGACGCTGGCGCCGAAAGGTGGATAAGTGCCGTCCGTAAGTTTTAAACGGGCAAAGGTTTTTTCCCCTTGAATCACGTTAAGACTGCGATAACCAATGGCTCCACGGGTTAATGTGGCTTCAGTGACACTTTCCAATGCTTCAATGTTATTCGGTAATTTACTGGTGTTAATCGATGCCGTTGTTTTTCGATAGCTACTTACGTTAGGGATGACCGTTAACCCAAAGCGGTTAGTTTGATAAACACCGCCATTTAATGGCACGTTGCTGGCGCCTGGTGTTTCAACGACTAAGCGAGTTCCACCATAGGCTGCCTGATGCATTGCAATACCGTCTTTAACCAACGTGATCCCACCGTTAATCGACCCACCAATGGTGTGGTATTGGTTCGGTACATAGCTGGCATTAGCGGATAGTGACGCCGTTGGAAAATTCTGGCTCAAGTAACCGCTGAAACTGGTTTGTGAATCCTGAAATTGTCCCGTTTGATAACCTATGTTGAGGTTATAGCTGCGTTGATCGCTGTAGCCGCTATATCCCACATTATGGGTTGATGAACGGCGTCCACTCTGGTCTTTTGTGTAGCCTTCAGAGAAACTAAAACTACTCCCCATCGTAAACGGAACTGTGACGTACAAATTAATCGCATCATCTTGATATCCAGATCTTTTGGATCGAGTCGCTGATGCAGTTAGGCTGATATTTTTTAACCCTAAAGCGACAATATTGAATGCGGTGTTAATGTAAGCCCCAAATTGCTCTTCGGCTTGGCTATTCCAGTAAGTGTTGTACTGGTAGTTTCCACCCAGCGAGAACGAGTCAAAATATTTATTAATATTGACCTGATAGCTCTCTTTATGGGCTTGGGTTTCTGTCCCTGTGCGACGTTCATCCAATGTTTGTTGCAAAGAACGATAGGTTTCATCCGAGAATCGATATCCGGCGAAGGTGATATCCGTCCTCGCTTCATCAAACGATTTTGAATAACTTAAGCGATAGCTGCGCCCTGTCAGGGTGTTGTCCAGTAATTTCGCGTGGGATTGTGTCACGTCAAATGACAGGCTCCCGAAGGTAAATAAGTCTCGCCCAAAACCCGCAGAAAAAGCTTGGTAGTTTTTCGATAAAATCGAGCCACCATAGATAGACCAAATGTTGTTAAGCCCATATGACAGCTCGCCTGATGCGGTCATATCCCCTTCAAGATGGCGACCATCGTAACGTGGTTTACCCGCTGCAAATTTGTAGCGAATTTGTCCCGGACGCGTTAAGTAGGGGAGCGCTGCCGTGGTGACGCTGAACTTTTGTTCTTCGCCATTTTCTTCACGCACAGTGACATCCAAGGTTCCACGGATTGAGCTATCCAACGTTTGGATCTGGAACGGTCCCGCAGGAACTGTGGTTTCTAACACGATACGATCATGGCTTTTAACGATGACCGTGGCATTAGTTTGTGCTATCCCAATAATTTCAGGCGCATACCCTGTCAGTTTGGGTGGTAGCATATTTTCGTCGGTTTCTAATGACAAACCGGTAAACTGCCAAGAATCAAAAATTGCGGAATAGAAATAGTTTTCCCCTAACGTCAGAACCGAGGCAATATTAGCTAATGAACGATAAGCATATAAACGGCTGAATATGGCATCGCTATATTCATTGTTATAATTACCAGAGGATTTACGGTAGTTCGCTTGGTAGTCACCACGTAAACGCCACGCGCCAAGGTTCAATCCTGTGGTTCCGTTCGCCGATAAATATGACTCTTTGGTTCCGCTATCTCGACGGCTGAATGAGCCCGTTAAGGTATAGTCGAGTAAAAAACCATTAATACCTTCTTCCCAGCGAGAAGGTGGCACCCAGCTCGGGTCGGTATATTCTAAATAACTTTGTGGGATCAGAATTGACAATGTTAACGTCGATAAGTCCACACTCAGCGTACTACCTTCAAGAGCAGATAAATCCATACACTGATCGTTATCACGATATTTAACTAAACGAATCGCTTCAGGTTTTAAGCCGAGTTGATCTGTAATTACTGCTGGAATACATATGACACTAAATAATGAATCTTCAGAAGACGTAGGCGCACCAATAGTAATATCACGCGCGTTACCCAAACGTTCGTTATTGACTTTAATCGTTAAGTGATAATTTCCAGGCATAATAAATCCGGCCTGTGAAAACTGGCTAAAGTCAATATTCTGAGTATCTTTGGTATCGAGCATATCTGTATTAAATTCAACAGAAAAAGCGACAGTAGGAATACTGGATAAACAAGATATAATAATTAACTGGTGAAAAATATTAAATTTAGCCATAGTGTTCTTATCATATAAAATAATTTAGAATATTTATTAGTCGTAACTTACATTGAATTTTATCGTGGCAAAGTAATTCCCTGGTACAATTTCATTGTTAAGGGTGTCAATTTCTGTTTCATATTTCAAAAAGCTGACTTTCGTTTTACTATCAAAGTAAATTGCGCTATTTGAAATAGAATACGATTTATTCGGAGTGACTAAGTTATTGTTGGTGTCATAAATGTAAACAACGACGCCATCCGTGGGACCAGAAAGTTTAACTGCATTGTTATATAGATCGTTATTGGCAAAGAACTTGATTTTTATTCCTTTTCTATTATCTTTGTCGTATTCACTAATACAGTTGTTTAATTTAATGTTAAATGACTTCCTGTTATTATTTTTAGCTTCTTCTGTGTTGATATTTTTTTTAGAAACAAAATCATAATTAATATATTGATATTGGCTGTCTGTTTCTATTGAGCAGGGAGCGGCAACAATATATCCACGCATTACCGTTTCGCCACGAATACCACCATCAACCGTGTATTCAGCATTAGAAATAAAAGGTGTTAATAATAATATTGACCATAAAAAAGATAAATTTCGCATAATGAACCTTTTTATTGGGAGGGTTTCCCCTCCCATAAAAATTACTCGTAAGTGATTTTGAAATCAGCGATAGAGTTAAATTCACCTTCAGTTACTGGCGTTGCAGCATCAACACGTTTTGCTAATGCAGTAAATTCCAGAACGTTTTCACCTTGTCTATTACGAATTTGGTTCAGAATAGATTTAGCTTCGTCGAATTTAAAGTCTTTAATCTGAATACCAACGTTAGTAGCAGTACCAGTTACGCCTAAGAATTCTTTATTTGTACCGACGTAGTTTTTACCACCAAAAGTAATTTTGATGTCTTTAACCGCAACCCATTTACCTTCAGTATCTTTACTGAATTCGTCGAAGTTACATTCTTTTAATTTGATTGCGATATTTTTTTCTGCTGCATTACCTGCTTCTAAAGAAGCACGTGAAAGTTGACCAAAAGGAACTTCTTGTTTGGTGCTTTCAGATTCGATATTACATGGAGAGTTAATAACTTGACCGCTGAAATGTAATTCACCCGTGTTACCGCTAGCTAAAACTGAAGCAGACAGAGTAGAAGCTGCAAATAAAACAGCAACAGATAATTTATTCAATTTCATATTATAGATCCTTAAAGATAAGTAATTGTCAGTCCCTAAAAAGCCTAAGCAAGTGAATGTTTCAACTTAGGATTGAAGACTTCATTTTTAAACGTACTTGGTATTTAAAAGTACTAAACGTTAAATCATTCCCTGAAGTGTTGAATGCAATTTGCCTTATGTATCCATCCGTAGGCTTTTTGTGTAAGTCATTTCGACGAAAACAAGTTTATCCATTAGAGGAGTTTTTTGAAATAAAGTGTTGATATTTTAATAAAGTAAAATATTTAATTCTAATATTAATGTTTTTAACGCTGCTTTTAATGTTTTAATTTCAATATCGTATGGCGATGAATGTTTAATGACTTTTGCTTTAAGGTAAATTAACAAATAAATTTTAAGTTATAAAAAAACAGAGCATCGAATGTCATAATCCGATGCTCTGTTTTTGTAGTTATTGCAATGTTATTGGGAAATTACTGAGATAGGTCAAATAGTACAAATAAAAAGAGGGGAGAAATTTTCTTCAAAAATATAATTTTTATCACTTAAACGTTTTATTTTTACAAAATAAATTTGGTCTTGCTGTGGAATTCCACGTATTTTGATTTTATCTTGGGCCTGGTCATTGGGATCAATGAAAATATTTTCAACGCGTGAAAAAAAATGCCCTCCTTGAAAGACATATTTCATATAAAACTTACGAGAGATTGCATAATTTTTTCCATTACTACTAATTGTTCCATTCATTATAAAAGTATGGTGATCAGGATCATGCTCATTTGGGATAATACTTAATAGGTAGTAACCTTTTAAATCTGAACGGTCGTCTGATATGTTAATTTTCAAAGTTGCTCGGCAATTTGGTACGATGGGAGTATGATTTTTATAATAAAAATAACCGCTCATAATGACTAATATAGTTGAAACAATCAGTAACCAAACGGTTCTGACCGATTTCTTATTTGACATAGAAATTCTCACAACTCACAGTTGCACTGTCTTTTGGGGTGGTAGGACAATAAGATAAAAATAAAAAGTTATCATAGAGATTTTTATCGTTAGTGACGATACCCACGTTGTAATAAAACAAGGTCGCTGGTTTTTTACAATCAATATTTAATCGAGTTAGCTGATTTTGTAAGTCAGTAAAATTGATCGTGGTCATATCGGGTTTATGATAGCTATTTATATAGCGTATGCTGCATTGGTCAATACGCCCAACTTCAGGGTATTCAGTGCGCGTAGCAAAAAAATAGCTTTTAAAAAGATACAACAAGCAAAAAATAATAATGACAACTAAGGTAAGCTCAATATAGCGATTATTGAGAATGTAACTCTTTTCCTTTACCGATAGTGATTGTTCCTTTGGGCTGTTTTCTATAATTGAAGGCTGTTCAGATTCCTTAAGTAATATATTGGGTTGCTCTTCTTGGTGGGGTTTTTGATTTAATTTAGTCGAGAGAGACTGTAATTTTGCATCGAACTTTATACCCACTTTGGGAATAGTTGTAATAATTTCCTCCTCAAAAAAGGAGGAAAGGTGGCGGCGTAAAACAGAAATGCTGCTATTAAGGTTATTATCAGATGCAACTTGGTTATGTTCATCCCATACTCGGCTTAATAATGTTTCCCTATCTAAAACTTCACCATTATTTTGCACTAATACCAATAATAAACGGTTTAATGTGGTGGTAAGTTTAATTGCATCGTCGATATTATCGCGATATAACAACCCCTGATGGCTGTCATAAATAATATTATTTATAAGATATTTCATATTTTGATTATTTTTATTTATTTAGGTGTTATATAAGTATTAATCCAGTTTATACCTCTAATTTGGTCGGTGTCAATTAGACAGAAATAGCCTAATTATTTATTTCATTTAAGATCATTAAGTTAGATTAAGGTAATAAAAAAGCCCCTTAATAGGGGCTTGTTCTACATAATGAAGGTCAATTAGGCCGTAGGTTCTAAGATTTTGTGCATAACGGGATGAAACTTACGTTTAAAGTACACTAAACCATGTCCGTCATCACTGACGACGATCTTTTTCATCTCAACCATATACACAGAGTGAGTGCCAATATCTTGGACTTGGGTAATTTCACCCTCAAGATTGGCAAGCGCATTTCTTAACAGTGGTTGTTCTAAAATGCCTTTATCCCACACATCCCAGCCGAAACGCTCATCCATGGTTGAACCTTTCATGCCGGCGAAATGACAAGCTAATTCTTCTTGATCATGGTTGAGAACGTTAACGCACAGGCGGCCATTCTTTTGAAAAACCGCGTTCATTGCACTGTTGCGGTTAACGCATACCATCAAAGTGGGTGGCGTATCGGTCACAGAACATACCGCAGTGGCAGTAATACCACAACGACCTTCTGGACCATCCGTGGTGACGATGTTAACAGCGGCACCGAGACTTGCCATCGCATCTCTGAAACGTAAGCGATGTTCATTTTCTAAAGACATTTTGACCTCCTGCTACCGATTACTTCAGCAGCGAATCTAACAGATTAATATCATTGTTGTTGTGCAGGTGAGGGCGCTTCCAGCCGTGCTGATCATAGTCAGACAGGCAGCGATCAACCATATCTGTCATGGCTTTCATATTGCCAGAACCGTATGCATGACGCAGACATTGCAGACGAATTTCGTCTTGGCTTCCTGCGTAGTTAATTTCATACAGCTCGTGACGACCGCCAAATTCACTACCGATAGCATCCCACATTAATTTTAAAATTTTAATACGTTCAACGTGATCCATCCCATTTGAACCGCGAACATATTTCGCCAGATATTTGTCAATCTCTGGATTATTCATATCACGAACGCTTGATGGCAGGTAGATCAAACCACTCGTTACGTTACTTTCGATGATATTTTTTATTTTGGTGTAGGCCATTGGTGCCATAACACGATAAGTCTGAATGGCTTGGGTATCAGGTAGGTATGCTCCACCTTCCCACGCTTTCGCTTCTGAACACATGGCATCAGTCAGTGACCAGAATAAGTTACGCCAAGCAACGACTTCACCGAGATCGGCTTGAACACCACGGAAGTCAATGACCCCAGTACACTCAAGGCTCTTTTGCAGAAGACCTGTAATGAAATCCAGTTTTACCGCTAAGCGAACACAAGCTTGTAATGGGAACAGGCGAGCGAAACCACCTTGTACCGCCCAGTTACGAGCACGGTCGAAATCGCGATAAATCAGCACGTTTTCCCATGGAATTAACACATGGTCCATGACTAGAATAGCGTCATTTTCATCAAAACGGCTGGATAACGGATAGTCAAATGGTGCACCTGTTGCGCCAGCAACTAACTCATAAGATGCACGGGAAATTAATTTCACGCCGTCAGCATCCATTGGTGCAACGAACATCAGAGCAAAATCAGGGTTATCACCCATGACCTGTGCAGAACCAAAACCGATAAAGTTGTAGTGTGTTAACGCGGAGTTGGTTGCAACAACTTTTGCACCGCTGACGATAATACCTGCATCAGTTTCTTTTTCTAGCTTTATATAAACATCTTTAACTTCATCAGCAGGCTTATGGCGATCGATTGGTGGGTTAACAATCGCGTGGTTGAAGTACAAACCACTCTCTTGAATACGTTTGTACCAGTTACGTGCGTTATCAGCAAATTGACCATAATATTCAGGGTTAGCACCTAAACAGCTGGCGAATGCCGCCTTATAGTCTGGAGTGCGTCCCATCCATCCGTAGCTTTGACGTGACCAATCTGCGATGGCGTCGCGTTGTTGGCGTAAGTCATCTGCAGTTTTGGCAAAACGGAAGAATTTATGTGTGTAACCGCCGTTGCCTGTATCTGTGCCCCAGCAAAGTTGGTCATGAGTCGATTTATCATGAAGCGCATCATATAACTGTCCTATTGAAGCTGCAGAGTTACGAAAAGCAGGGTGCGTGGTCACATCTTTAACACGCTCACCATAGATATAAATCTCGCGACCATCTTGTAAACTTTTTAGATATTCTTGGCTATTAAATGGGCGCTTAGCATCGGAACGAAAATCTTCTGGTTTCATGTCTACCTCGTTATAGAACAAAGAGGGCTTGCGGGTTATCGGCATACAAAGATTGCAAGCTTGAATAATGTTAATTTTATGTTTGTTTTGTGTGTACTAATTGAATCGTTTTCTGTGGGGTTTTAAAAGAGACTTTCCAAAGGATTGCTGGTACTTTTCGTTGGTAATGTGGTTTTATAAAAGAAATGTGATCTTATCGATATTTTAATATTAATGCTTTTTTATATTTTTATAAAAAGTTATTAATTATCATATTACTACGATTCATTTAAAAATTAATAATTTTTATTTTTTAATTTTAATTTGAGTGTTTTTTGAGCCGCTCATTCACTTTTTGTTAGGCGCTAATAGTACAAGTTGCAACTTTAAAAATAAAAATGCAAGACATCAAAAATGTTTGAATTATGTAAAATAGTTTAAGGGGAATGCTAAAATTTTAGTATGAGTGACTCAGTGGATGTTTTGCTCACGCCATTGACTGGGAGAGGTACCCTCAGAGCGATTGAAAAAGCGGGCAAAATAGGCAGGATCTTTGAATCCAAGTTGGTAGGCAATTTCAGATACGGGGCTATCACAAAATAGCAGCATACGTTTCGCTTCCCGTAAAATTCGGTCGAAAATAAGTTTCTTTGGCGGGCGGTTAGCAAACCGGCGGCACATGTCTTTGAGTCGTGATTCAGTGACACCAAGCTTATTAGCATATTCGGGAACAGAGAGGTGTTCACGATAGTGCATATCTATTAACTGGTTGAAACGTTGGAATAATCGATGTTCACCACGCACGCCGCTAACATGGTGCTCGTCAAGAGGGACAGAGCGCAGTAAAAAGGTGAATAGGGCTTGGGCAAGTGAAGATAACACTTGGTCTCGACCAATATAGTTATTGGTCGATTCCCTTGCCATTAAATCCCAGTAATGATTGAAGGTTTCAATATCTTGCGGCTTATCTGCAACAGATAAGCAAATAGCAGGAATGTCCAATCGATCTAAATTAGCAGAATACAGAGACTCTAATAGGGGCGAAATCAAATCCTGTCGTACGGTTAATACATGGCCATCAGTATCTTCTTGGGTAAAAAACGCGTGAGCGACAGAAGGTGGGGTCAATATAAATAGCGGTGCTTGCACAGAATAACGTGACTCATCCAGCTGCAAGGTAATGTGCCCAGTGACCAAATAGTGTAATTGGAAATAGCCATCGTGACGATGAGCGGGCATGTCGCGACCGAAGAAGGCGGCAAGCTTGCCAAAGGTTTGGTAGTGGACGTCGTCGTTGCCCTGGACGTCATCATAATCCTTCCCAATATCTATATTTGTAATGCCCGTCATAATTGTTCTTCATTCTTCAAGCTGCAGCGTTGTTGGCTACACAAGCTAATCCTAGTCACATACTTGTGTATGCTCCTAGGAATTAGCTTGCTTGCCGCCTAGCTGCAACTCGAATTATTTTGAGCAATGCCCAAGGTTATTGGAGTGCAGCACTCATTTCTTTAATTCGACTGTTTTACAGTTTTGCCGTTTACGGTGTGGCTCTTGGTCTTGAGTTTTTCATTGGGATAGCGATGACCAGAAGGGCACCGACGACCAGCAAACCCGCCACAAAATAAAGACCTGAATTAAAACTACCCGTTTGATCTTTCAGCCAACCGATTAAGAGTGGGCTGACCGCGGAGCCTATATTACCTGTTGCGTTGATCACTGCAATACCAATGGCACGAGCGCGTAAACTGATCGACTGATCTGGTGTTGTCCAGAAAACCGCCATGGCTGTAAATGAACCGGTAGACGCCATAATGATCCCCAATAATTGGATCATCGGTTGATGGGTCATCGCTGCGATGATCCAACCTGCCGCTGCAAACAAATACGGTAACGCGGTGTGCATCTTACGCTCTTGCAAGCGATCCGAACGGCGACTCCAATAAATCATCCCCAAAATCGTACAGAACTGAGGGATCGCAGTTAATAGTCCGATCATGGCATTACTGCTGCCTTGGTTAAAGCTCTGCATAATTTGCGGCGTCCAGATATTAATGGCGCTCAGCGTGTTAGTTAGGCAGAAATACGCCACGGTATACATCAAAATCACAGGGGTGAAAATTTCTTTCCACAGGCTGCTATTTTGCAGCGCAGTCTGACTTTTTGATCCGTGTGGCTGCACTAATTCTAACTGGTCTTTATCCATCATCTCTTGCAGCGTGTCTTTATCTTCCTGAGTCAGCCATTTCGCTTTCTTCGGAGAATCATCCAGATAGAACCACACTAAAATACCCAGCAGTACGGATGGGAAACCTTCCAGTAAGAACAACCACTGCCAGCCTTTTAGATTTAACACACCATCTAGCCCTAAAATATAACCAGAAGCGAGTGAACCAAATGCCATAGTAACAGGCATGGCAATCATAAATAGCGCATTAGCACGCGCGCGGAAATAAGCGGGGAACCAGTAAGTTAAGTAAACTAACATTCCCGGTAAGAAGCCTGCTTCAGCAATACCTACCAGCATTCGTAAAATATATAAGCTGGTTGGTCCAGTCGCGAACATAGTGGCGGTGGAGGCAATACCCCATAGCACCATGATAGTGGCAATCCAGCGACGTGCACCGACAATACCAAGCATGATGTTACTTGGAATACCGAAAATAATGTAGGTGGCGTAAAACAAGGTGGCCGCTAGACCAAACATGGTGGAGGTTAGACCGATGTCTTTCCCCATTGTCAGTCCTGCAAAGCCGATATTAATACGGTCTAAGAACGAGAAAACAAACAGCACGAACAGGAATACGATCAGCCGTTTAAATAGCTTATTGATGACCCGCTGTTGCGGCTCTGTGAGGTTTTTATGTTGCTCCGCAGGATTGTTACTAGCAACATTTTGTGAATGGCTCATTATAATGCCCTCTATTACAATTTATTATAGGTACAAGGGTCTACTAGGCAGTTATTAAGGCTGCCTTGGTTGTGGTTGTGATTTCTTGCTTACTGTCTAGGTAGCTCGTGAGCGTAGGGTAAAATAGAGCGACCTAGAGAAGTTCAGATTGCTTAGTACACACTCGAGCCGCTGTTATCCATATCGGAAATGGTTTTACCAAATTTTGCGGCAAGTGCTTCGGCGGTACGCGCTAATAATGTGGTGTCCACACCGACGGCAACAAATAGCGCCCCGAGCTTAATATAGTGTTCAGCAATATCCGGTGCTGCCATTAAGATCCCCGGCGCTAAGCCAGCAGCGCGAATTTGTTTAATGGCGTCTTCGATAGCGGCTTTAACTTCAGGGTGGTTTGGATTACCAGAAAAGCCCATATCTGCGCTTAAATCGGCCGGACCAATAAATACCCCATCAACCCCTTCAACTTTGAGGATCTCAGGCAGGTTTTTGATAGCTTCGCGGGTTTCTACTTGGACAATGACACACATTTCATCGTTAGCGCGTTTTAAATAATCTGGAATACGGTTCCAGCGAGAGGCGCGTGCTAATGCACTACCTACGCCGCGAATTCCGGCAGGTGGATAGCGTGTTGAGCGAACGGCTTGCTCAGCTTGTTCGGCATTTTGTACCATTGGCAGCAACAGTGTTTGCGCACCAATATCCAGCAACTGTTTGACGATCACCGGATCATTCCACGGCGGTCGAACGACGGGTTGTGAGGGATATGGCGCGATAGCTTGTAATTGCGCTAAGGTGGTTTGCACGTTATTTGGTGCGTGTTCGCCATCAATAAGCAGCCAGTCAAATCCAGCATCGGCAACAAGTTCAGCGCTGTATGGGCTGCACAATCCTAGCCATAAGCCAATTTGTGGTTTGCCTGTTTTCAGGGCTTTTTTAAATTTATTTTCTAACAGATCCACGGTGAACTCCTTAAACAAAGCGGCAGCTAATTGAGCCCATCACGCCGTAGTCAACGTGGAAAACATCCCCTTTACGTGCAGGAACTGGGCGAGTAAATGAACCACCAAGGATAATTTGTCCTGGTTGTAACTCCACATTGTGTGGCGCTAATTTATTGGCTAACCATGCCACGCCATTGGCTGGGTGGTTTAGAACTGCTGCTGCAACGCCAGATTCTTCGATCACGCCATTACGATAAAGCAGGGCGCTGATCCAACGCATGTCTAAATCACGAGGTTTAATCGGACGTCCACCTAAGATCACTGCACCGTTTGCCGCGTTATCTGAAATGGTGTCGAACACTTTACGTGGACGGTTAGTGTCAGGATCGATATTGTGGCAACGCGCGTCGATCAGCTCTAAAGCGGGGATCACATAGTCCGTGGCATTATACACATCAAATAAGGTGCAGTTAGGACCGCGCAGCGGTTTTGCCAATACGAAAGCCAGCTCAACTTCGATGCGCGGGACGATAAAGCGATCCGTTGGAATATCACAACCATCATCAAAGAACATGTCATCAAGCAGTGCGCCATAATCAGGCTCATCAATCTGGGAGCTGGCTTGCATCGCTTTGGATGTCAGACCAATTTTATGCCCTTTTAATACGCGCCCTTCCGCCAGTTTTAAGCCAACCCACTCTTTTTGAATGGCATAGGCATCTTCAATGGTCATTTCAGGATGATCCAGTGAGATTTGACGGATTTGCTGGCGGCTTTTTTCCGCTTGGTTTAGGCGTTGAGCGATTGTTGAAATAATATCTTGTTGCAACATGCTTAAAATGCTCCTGATAACTCTTTGCCCTTCGCATCACTGCGTTATTGCATTAATGCGAAGGGGGAGAGTATGACTAAATCGGCTATAGTTAGTGGGATAACCCACCAAAACAGAGATATTTCACTTCCAGATAATCTTCGATTCCGTAACGTGAGCCTTCACGACCAAGTCCTGACTGCTTAATACCACCAAACGGAGCCACTTCATTTGAAATCAAACCTTCGTTAATACCGACCATGCCGCTTTCTAAGGCTTCAGCGACCCGGTAGATACGCCCGATATCCCGTGAATAGAAATAGGATGCCAGACCAAATTCTGTGTCATTCGCAAGGTCGATAGCCTCTTGCTCATCACGGAATTTAAATAGCGGTGCTAATGGACCAAATGTCTCTTCTTTTGCCACTTTCATGGATTCAGTCACATTGACTAAGACAGTGGGTTCGAAGAACAGACCACCAAGACTTGCTGATTTACCACCTGTCGCGATGCTGGCACCTTTGGCAACGGCATCTGCGATGTGTTCAGACACTTTATCGACTGCAGCTTGGTTGATGAGTGGACCTTGTTCTGAATCCGCTTGCGTTGCTGGACCAATTTTTAACGCGCTAACGGCTTTCGCAAGGCGAGAGGCAAACTCATCGTAAACGCCTTCTTGCACTAAAATACGGTTTGCACACACGCAGGTTTGTCCGCTATTACGGAATTTAGCGGCTAAAGCCCCTTGAACAGCAGCGTCTAAATCCGCATCGTCAAATACGATAAATGGTGCGTTGCCGCCTAATTCCAGTGACATTTTTTTCACGGTATCGGCACACTGTTCCATCAGCAATTTACCGACACGAGTCGACCCCGTGAACGTCAGCTTGCGAACGATTGGACTCGAGGTCATGATGCCGCCAATGGCTTTCGCATCAGTACCCGTGACGATATTGAATACCCCAGCAGGAATACCAGCTTCTTCACCTAACGCGGCTAACGCTAGTGCGGATAATGGTGTTTCAGCTGCGGGTTTTAATACCATGGTACAACCCGCCGCGAGGGCAGGACCGACTTTGCGGGTGATCATGGCATTTGGGAAGTTCCATGGGGTAATGGCGGCAACCACACCAACAGGTTGCTTAATGGTGACTAAGCGACGACCTGGTAGGGGGGATGGAATAGTTTCACCATAAGTACGTTTACCTTCTTCGGCAAACCACTCAATGAAGCTAGCACCATAGGCAATTTCACCCATCGATTCATTGATGGATTTACCTTGCTCAGTGCTGAGAATTTGCGCCAACTCTTTTTGGTTTTCCATCATTAAACGGAACCACTTATTGAGGATTTGGCTACGCTCTTTGGCACTTTTTGCCCGCCATGCTGGTAAGGCTTGTTCTGCGGCTTCAATAGCCTGTTGAGTTTCAGTTGCACCCACATTGCTGACGCGAGCAATCACTTCTCCATTTGCAGGGTTAGTCACATCAAATAGGCTATTGTCTTTGGCGTTAACCCATTGACCATTAATGTAAGCCTGTTGGCGGAATAATGTAGAATTGGTGTTTAAGCTCATTTTTCGTTGTTCTCCGAAGACACTGAATGAACGTGTGCATGGACATTTCTAGCGGACAAGCGTTGGCTTGAGAAACTCAGTCCGGCACAAATCGCCATTACGAGTGCCATAGCAAATGGGGATTCATCTTGTAGTATGGACACTGCAACACTGGCAAAGGCTGCCAAGGCGAACTGAATTGAGATGGCGAGCGCACTGGCGCTGCCGGCGATTTTTCCGCGGTGTTGCAGTAACAGTGACAAACTGTTGGTGCCGATAGCATTCACCATCGATAGGAACAGGACCACTAGGATAACAATAATTGGTAGGCTTTGTTGATAGAAAATTAACAACAGCACACCAAAAATCAATTGGATACCACTTTGCATGCCCAAAATTCGTGGCAGACTATACACCTTGAGCAACCGGACGTTCAGCAGCAACATGGCAATCATGCCTAAAATATTGCAGCCAAACAGCAGCCCATAATACTGTTCAGAAACACCAAAATAGTTGATATACACAAACGGTGAACCACTGATAAAGGCGAACATACCGGCAAAAGAGAATGCCATGGTGCCAATGATACTCAGTGCTTCTCGGTCTGTGAGCACCAACCGATAATTATGAAAGGCGACACCCACTAAATTGCGGGACTCACGCTGATGAGGCAAGGTTTCAGGCAGCAGTAAGAAAATAGCTAAAACGGAACACAATCCGACAGCCGCTAATACATAGAATATGACTTGCCATTCAAAATGAATTAATAAAAACCCGCCCACCAATGGTGCTAATAATGGGGCTATCATGGTGACCAGCGTCATCAGTGACAGCACTTTAGGAAGTTCATTTGAGGGATAAACATCACGGGCAATCGCCCGCGCCATCACGATTGCCGCACCGCTACCAAATGCTTGTAATGCGCGAAATGAAATTAATGCCTCAGCGCTGGTGGCTTGAGCGCATAACAGGCTGGCGAGGGTAAAAATCACCAGCCCACTTAATAGCATTTTACGACGCCCTAACAGGTCACTTAAGGGTCCATAAAACAACATTCCAACACAAAATCCACCAAAGAATGCACCAAGGGTGTACTGCATTTGCCCTTGGGTTGCATTCAATGCTTGCGCCATTTGCGGTAGAGCAGGTAAATACATATCGATCGATAGGGGACCAAACGCCACCAGTGAGCCCAATAATGGGATTAACCAGCGCGGTATGGATCTATTGGTAAATGAAATTGGCATATTACCCCCTCTCGTGATTCATCAATGAATACGTATTAACTGGTGCGCATCAATTATGATTTGAACAGCGCGTGCACGTTGTTCTGTTTGTAGTTCAGAACAGGATCGAGCTCTTCCATGGTGAAAGAGAGCGCCAAGTAACGCTTTGCCATTAAATCGGCAAAATGTACTTTGATCAGATCAAACAGCATTTCCCCAGTTTTTTGGCGATCTTCAAGGGAGCGACCCGCACCAATTTTTAAGGTCATATGCACAAACGCGTAATCGTGTTTACCATCTGCCATTTGCCACGTATCTAACCAAATAGCGCGGCTACGAATACCGCCCAGTGGAAAAATACCTGTGCCTGCCAGTGCGCTATTCACTTTAGCAAACAGCTCTGGGAGAGCCGCTTCTTCACGAATGTTGTCAGTGCATTCAGCATAAAAATGAGGCATATTCGCTCCTTACGCGTTAGCAGCTTGTTTGTCAGTAATAAACTTTGGCAGTGGGAAAATCGCGTTGATTTGTCCAGTTCCGGAGCTGGCGAACAGGTCGGTTAACACTTCCACTTTCTCATCATATTTATCCCAGCCCAGCAGACCCAGTAACATCACGGTGTCATGCATGTGACCTTCGCCGTAACAGTAATCGGCATATTCAGGCAGCATTTTGCAGAATTCAGCGAAACGACCTTCACGCCACAGTTTGACGACGCGTTTGTCCATTTGCTCATCGAATTCGCGGGTATAGCTGTTCATGCCGTCTTCCGCTCGATGGTCATCAATAAAGCGGTGAGATAGGGAGCCGCTCGCTAATACCGCCACGGTACCGTCATATTTTTCAATCGCAGTCAGTACGGCTTCGCCTAATTTGCGGCTAGTTTCAAAGCTGTGTGAGGTACAAAATGCGGAGATGGAGATCACTTTAAAGTGGCGATCGCTGTTCATATAACGCATTGGAACCAGCGTTGCGTACTCTAGAGTTAAGCTTGGAATTTCATGAGCTTGAGCACGAACGCCTAGCTTGCGAGCTTCTTCGCCGATCATCTGACCCAATACAGAGTTGCCGTCATACTCATATTCCATATCGCGAATAAAGTGAGGCAATTCATTACTGGTATAGATGCCTTTGAAGTGATCGGCACAGTTAATGTGATAAGCACTATTGACCAACCAGTGCGTGTCAAAAACGATAATGGTATCAACACCCAGTTCACGGCAGCGACGGCTGATTTCTTTGTGGCCATCGATGGCCGCTTGGCGACAACCGTGGTTTTTGCCCGGTAGTTCAGATAGGTACATTGATGGGACGTGTGTTACCTTCGCCGTTAATGCCAACTTACCCATATTTATATCCTTACCCGTCATTCTTCAAGCTGTAGCGTTGTTGACTGCTCGCGCTAACCCTAGTCACATACTCATGTATGCTCTTAGGGATTAGCTTGTTTGTCGCCTAGCTACAACTCGAATTATTTAGGGTAAGACCGCGAGTTTACCTAAGTTGTAGCTCTTCTAACGACCTGAAGTGACTTGGTTTATCAGTTTTAACGATGCTGAGTATCAATATAATTCAGCGGAAAGTGCTGGAATATAAGGTTTCCAGCGCAGAGCGTTGTAAACTTACACACCCCAGCGTGGGATGTTGTGGTCGCCGTAGGAGATACAAACGTTCTTCATTTCGGCAAAGACCTCGAAGCTATACTCACCGCCTTCACGGCCGACGCCGGAGGCTTTCACGCCGCCGAATGGCTGACGTAAATCACGAACGTTCTGGGTGTTAACAAACACCATACCCGCTTCGATATTGCGCGAAAGTCGTAGGATCTTGCTGACATCTTGAGTCCAAATATAGGAAGCCAGACCATATTCCACATCGTTTGCCATACGCAGACCATCTTCCTCGGTCTTGAATGGGATCAAACAAGCGACTGGTCCGAAGATCTCTTCTTGAGCCACACGCATGCGGTTGTCGACATCGGCCAGAACGGTTGGGCGTAAGAAGTGACCGTTTTTCAGGTGCGCTGGCAGATCCGTTGGTTTGTCTGGACCACCCGCTAACAGGGTTGCACCTTCTTCCATACCAATGCGGATATAACCAGAGACTTTGTTCCAGTGCTGCTGGCTGATCAGTGCACCCACTTGGGTTTTCGGATCCGTTGGGTCGCCGACGATCAGGCGATTTGCACGCTCAGCAAAGCGTTTTACGAATTCTGGGTAAATGCTTTCTTGGATGAAAATACGTGAACCCGCAGTACAACGCTCGCCATTGATAGAGAAAATGGTGAACAGCGCGGCATCCATTGCACGTTCAATGTCGGCATCTTCAAAAATCAGAACCGGAGATTTTCCGCCTAATTCCATTGAGTATTTTTTCAGACCCGCGTTTTGCATAATGGCGCGACCCGTTGCGGTGCCCCCTGTGAAGGAGACAGCGCGAACGTCATGGTGTTTCACCAGTGCATCACCCGCAGTAGCACCGTAACCTTGCACCACGTTCAGTACGCCCGCAGGGATACCCGCTTCAAGGGCTAATTCACCTAAACGGTTTGCAGATAGTGGAGATAATTCAGACATTTTCAGAACCGCGGTGTTACCTAGCGCTAAACATGGTGCAGTTTTCCATGTCGCGGTCATAAATGGCACGTTCCACGGAGAAATTAATCCGCACACACCCACTGGCTGGATCAGGGTGTAGTTCATCATTTTGTCGTCAACCGGATAGGTGCGACCGTTCATTTGCTGGCAAATTTCAGCAAAGAATTCAAAGTTGTGTGACGCGCGAGGGATCAACACGTTTTTAGTTTGATGGATAGGTAAACCGGTATCGTTAGTTTCCATCTCAGCAATCTGAGGAACGTTTTCGTCGATCAGCTCACCTAAGCGGCGCATTAAGCGTGCACGTTCTTTCATTGGCGTGTTTGCCCACTTAGGGAAGGCTTCTTTTGCAGCAGCAACCGCTTGGTTGATCTCGTCTTGGCCGCCGGATGCCACTTCCGCTAATACTTCACCCGTTGCTGGGTTAGTGGTTTCGAAATACTCTTTACTTTCAACGTTTTTACCGTTGATCCAATGGTTAATCTTAGTCATCACACTCGCTCCTCATACTCTTTTTCGCTGATAATGGTATTGATCAGCCTGCCCACACCTTCAACTTCAACGATCACTTCATCACCCGGAACTACATCGGACAGCCCTTTTGGCGTGCCCGTTGCGATCATGTCGCCCGGTTGCAGTGTCATAAAGTCACTTAGGTAGGCAATTAAAAATGGGATATTAAAAATCAGATCCGCGGTGGTGCCTTTTTGACGCAATTCACCATTAACGTAGGTGTACAGTGCGAGGTTGTGTGGATCTTTAATATCTGACTTGTCTACCATCCATGGGCCGATTGGCGTCAACGTATCGCGGCTTTTTACGCGTAGGTTTGGCCGGTAGTAATTCTCTAAATAGTCACGGATCGCGTAGTCGTTACATACGGTGTAGCCCGCAACATAGTTCATCGCATCTTCTTGGGAGACTTTGTGAGCCGCTTTACCGATGATAACCACCAGTTCAGACTCATAGTGCATGTATTCAACATTGTCTGGGCGAACGGAGACTTGTCGGTGACCTGTTAAGCTGTTTTCTGCTTTGATAAAAATCAGTGGCTCTTCAGGTGGCTTAAATTCTAATTCAGTGGCGTGGTCGGCATAGTTCAGACCTAACGCGAATAAAGTACCTTGTGCAGGTGGTAGCCATTCAACATCTGCGCTATCGCCAGCAATTACATTGCCATTTGGCAGCTTGATGGCTTCGTCGTCACCGACAGTGACGGAATATTCAGTGCCTTGATAACGAATTTTTGCGTGTTTCATGATTATTGTCCTCCTGCCGCAACAACGTTGTTCTTGAGGCTTGGGAAGCCAGCTGCTTGGATCTCAACGTGATCACCCGGTTTGATGGTGACGCGTTTATGAGGAGTACCCAGTAAAATCACATCCCCTTGTTTTAGGGTTGCAAAGTCGCTCAGTGCAACCACTAATTCGCTTGCGCTACGAACGAGATCTTTGGTTGACCATCTGTCAGCTTCTTTGCCGTTAATCAGCGTCACGATATCAACAGGTGAAGATAAAGCGGTTTTCACTAACTCACCGATTGGGCAGAACGTATCACGGCATTTAGCTTTAATCGCAGGGCGGTAGAAGGTGTCTTCCGGCAGGCTGACTTCGTTTGCCAGTGCAAAGCCCGCAATAAATTCCAATGCATTTTGTGGCGTGACTTTTCGCGCATCTTTACCGATCACTAAAGCCAGTGTTGCACCACTTTGCACTTCTTCTCCTACGGGATGCAGGATGTTATCTCCGGAATTAATGCGTGTATTACGCGGCTTAATAAACCACACAGGTGTTTTCGGTGGGGTTTTATAAGGGGCTTGCTGGAACGCCTCGAGCCAATGATCAAGTTGGCTTTGATGGTTGAGGGCAACGGCAAAAACAGTGCCTTTCATTGACAACTCCTTATTAAAGAGATCGATTCTGAGTAATTATTAATATATTAATAAAGTATTATTTTGTAATAAGCAATAGCTTTATGGAAATGTTAATTTTAATTGTGATCGTATTAACATAATCAGATGACCTGAATGTAAGTAACTGTAATTATTTGAATTATTTTTTTTAAGTTTTTTAAAAATTTACAACATATTAACTTTATAATTTTGATGAATTTTATTTACTCATTAATATTTTGGTGTTTTTCTTTGAGATTGTTAGTGCTGCATGCTACTCTTGCATTTAAGATAATTGAGTGTGTTGCTGTTACCTCCGTGATTTTTTTGCTCGCTGTCAATAGCGTTAGAAATGGTAACCAGCACGGAGGCTGACTAAACCCTATTGTGGGTGTTTAATAACTTTAAATAGCGTGGTGAGTTTTAAGCTTATGCATGAATCATTGACAATTGCATTATTACAGGCGCGAGAGACTGCAATGGGCTTCTTTCGACCAATATTGAAATCTTATAATTTGACGGAACAGCAATGGCGCATCATTCGTGTATTAGCGGATAATCGTTCGATTGATTTTCATGAATTATCAGTGCAAACCTGTATTTTACGCCCAAGTTTGACGGGGATTTTGACTCGTATGGAGCGTGAAGGGCTTATTTTCCGTTTAAAGCCATTGAATGACCAACGTAAACTGTACGTGTCACTGACGCCAACAGGACAAGACCTGTATGACAAAGCGCGTCAGGAAGTTGAAGAGGGTTATCAAAAGATTGAACAGGCTTTCTCCCAAGAGAAAATGCAGCAATTGACGGCATTGCTGGAAGAGTTGATTGCTCTGGAAAGCCCAGATTATAGCAATATTATGGATAGAAGTAAGAGCGCATAGCCTTCTTCAAATTTCGTATAATAATGCTGTTGGTGGCTATACCTTGATATAAATATGACTTGTCGATGTTTTGGTCGTGGGATTATAAATAATGATCTCGGGCTTATCGAGGAGTCATTTCTTTCCCATTGACCATATCAAATTTATTCCAATCTAAAGTATTATATTTTCCTGTGAAACCATTGTAGTTGAATTTGTATTCACATCGACTCAATAAGCTTGGAATTCCAGCCTCTTGATCGCTAATTTATAATAGCGTTTTTTGTTAAATGAAGATTTATTGAAGCAATTGAATAAAAAGAGTGCGATAAATAAAATCTAATACAAGAAAGATTAAATTTTAGTCATGATGTATGTTTTTTAGCTGAAAAAATTGAATGAGAATGAGTTACATTACGTAAAAGTAACTACTCATACGTAAACTCAAACAACATGACTATTCATCAAATTTTTTGGCGTTTAATATACTTATCGTTATTCATCATCTCTCCTTATGGTTATGCAGGAAACCAATTTCTGAGCTCACCACAGGAGAGCGTTCAATTTGAACAAAAACAACGGTTAGAGTCGGAACTGAACCAACGTAATCAACTGGAAAAACAGAGCGCTATCATTGTGGATAATGCTTTTTTAAAACCGACTCAAGATGAAACCTGTTTTCCTATCAACGAGATCCAATTTGTCGGCGCTACACAGCTTAGTGCCACAACTCAGACGCAATTAACATCAACTTATCTCAATCGTTGTCTTACACTTAGCGAAATATATGGGCTTACCAAGCAGGTCACTAACTATTACATTGAGCAAGGGTTTATTACCTCCCAAGCAATCATCCCAGAACAAGACTTATCTTCACATCAATTAATATTGCAAGTGATTGAAGGGAAAATTGAAGTTATCGAGATAGAAAATTCCCCTAAGCGTTTAGCTCATCAGATCTTTCCTCATCAACAAGGCAAAATATTAAATTTACGGGATATTGAACAAGGGTTGGAGCAACTCAATCGATTATCGTCAGCCAAATACACTATCGATATTCAGCCAGGCACCCAAAATGGCGACTCTCGGATTATTATTCATAAGCAAGGAAAAAAATGGCCCACTACGAGCCAACTGAACCTTGATAACTCAGGCATGAAAGCAACAGGAAAACAGCTGCTTACTGGAAGCTTGACGGTGGACTCCCCTTTAGGGTTTGGTGAACAGTGGTCATTCAGTGCCAGTACCGATACAGATTTCAGTTGTTCTCATCACAGTCGCTACACGGTTGCTGCAATCAACGTTCCTTATGGCTATTGGTCT
The DNA here is from genome assembly GCF_028479485.1 of Providencia sp. PROV209. Classification (NCBI taxonomy): domain Bacteria; kingdom Pseudomonadati; phylum Pseudomonadota; class Gammaproteobacteria; order Enterobacterales; family Morganellaceae; genus Providencia; species Providencia sp. PROV209. The sequence continues at coordinate 40,341 of NZ_JAMPNR010000021.1, forward strand.
TACCGCTATCAATTTTACCGTAACAGCACGCTACAACCGTTTAAGACGTTAGGTCAGCAATACCGTTATGAAGGCAAAAATACCAACCAACAATTTGATGTCAGCCGCTTAATTTATCGTGATGGTAAGCAGCGTTTAACCTTACAAGGCAGTTTAAAACATAAAAAAGCCAATACTCAGTTGGCTTCCCAAACGTTGAGTATCAGTAGCCCAACGCTAACCTCCCTCTCATTTACTCCGCAGTACAGCACCACACTCGGGCAAGGCTATGCCACGTTTAACCCTGCCGCTGAATGGGGAATATCTGCCTTTGGCACATCACCGGATACCCTCGCGAAAGACTCGCCACGCAGCCATTACCGCAAATTCAGTTTAAGCAGCAGTTATCAGTATTTTTTCCCCAATGGTTTGATCTATTTAACCTCATTTTACGGTCAATATTCCCCCGATAACTTATACGGCATTGAACGCATCAGCATTGGCGGGCAGTACTCTGTTCGTGGCTACCATGAGCAGGCTTTAAGTGGTAATCGAGGCGGGTATTGGCGTAATGAAATTAACAAAGACATCGCCAATACGGCAATTGGGCAACTGCGTTTTATCGGTGCATTAGATTACGGGTTTATTAGCTCAGATAAATACCACGTTGAACATGACACCCTAGCGGGGGGAGCCGTTGGTCTCTCTTTTACCGGTGATAGCCTGTTTTATTCTCAGTTTTTCCTCAGTAAGCCTTTGCATTATCCCTCACAACTTAAACCAGACAATTGGTCGGCCTACTGGTCAGTCTCATTCTCTCTGTAGCTTTACGTTTTTAAAGGATTATTTATGCTAAATGAACAGTTGCCTTCGCGCCCTAAGCGGCTATTAAGTTACACCATTATTTTCTTAACGGCTGTCTACCCTTTACATCCCGCTTGGGGGGCAGTCATGACGGCGGCAGATAAAAACACCCAAGTCAGCCAACAAAATAATATTCCAGTTATTAATATTGCCACGCCGAATGGGGCGGGGATATCACACAATAAATTCCAACAATTTAATGTGGATAAACAAGGTGCGGTACTCAATAACGCCACCAGCAATGTGAACTCCCAAATTGCCGGGCAACTCAAAGCCAATGCCAATTTAAAAGGGAATGCTGCCAATCTGATTATTAACGAAGTGACGGGCAGTAGCCGCTCAGAATTACAGGGCAAGCTGGAAGTGGCAGGTAAAGGGGCGAATGTCTTAATTGCCAACCCGAATGGGATTACCTGCAATGGCTGTAGCTTTGTGAATACCCCTGCGATTACCTTGACCACAGGGAAACCCATTTTGGATAACAAGGGCGCCTTGTCTGCAGTTGAAGTGAAAAAAGGCAGTGTGGTTATCGGCGCTAATGGCATGAATGCTGAAGCACAAACCTATGCCGATATTATCAGCCGCGCCACCGAATTGAATGGGCAAATCAAAGCTAAGAACTTGACTCTGATGCAAGGCACCAACCGCGTTGACTTTCAAAAAGGCACTGTGGCACCCATTGCGGGGGGAAGGGGCAAAGCCGAGTGTTTCAGTAGATACTAAGGCACTCGGGGGGATGTATGCCAACCAAGTTAAATTGGTCAGTACCGAGGCGGGGGTGGGAATTAACCTCAGCAATGTGCAAACCAACCAAAATGACCTGACATTAACCGTTGATGGCAAAATTACCCTTGCAGGCAATATTCAAGGGAAAAAAGACATTAATATCAGCACCAAAAATCTGCAAATTAATGCCAATGCCAACGTGAATGTCGCCAAAGACATCACATTAGCCACCAACACCCTCACCAATAATGGAAAGGTTATCGCTGGTAAGGATATGCGTGTCTTCGCTGATAACGTCAGTAACACAGGAAATAGCGCACTCATTCAAGCACAAGACAACTTGTGGATGCAAAAAAATGCCAAAGGGGATTTGAGCACCCTGATTGAAAATAAATCGGGAACGATAAAGACCAATGCAGGGGATTTGATTGTTAGAACAAAGAAACTGACCAATACAGCAATAACATCGCCTATAAAAATCTCCAATATTAATGCAACTACCAGCGATAAAAACGGTACTTATGTATCTTCTTTTTTTGGTTCAAGGCAGGGAGTTGTATCGATTATTTCACTCTATCCCCGACTAGAAAGTTTCCCCTATAAAAAATGGTTTGGGGTGATGGATTTTATCAACAATGACAGTATTAATGTTGAACGAAAACAGTATTTAAATCTGGGAAATATTGGGACTATAACATCAGGAAAGAATGCCTATATTAATGCAAATGATTTAGTTAGTTATTTTGGGAAAATTACTGCAAAAAATAATGTGATATTGACAGGACAAAATGTATCAATATCCTCTTTTAACTCAGGTAAGTTAGATCTTTGGTATAAGTACGATAGATCTAATGCAGATTTAGGCAAATTTGCAGATGAAAGTGATGATACGGGGACTTATGATATTTTCTATGTTGGTGAGCCAGTAGATTTTAAGTTAATCGATAAATTCTATTCTTGGTCTCCTGATGCATTAAGTTATCAGTCTATATCTGCGGGAAATAATGTTGTTCTTGATTTTAAAAACACCATTAATCTTGAAAGCAAACTTCCTAGCACCGAAAAACCTATCGCGAAAATAATGCAAGTAGGTGCTCCTTCCTTTGCCATTACCGCAAAAAATATCATCTTAAATTCTAATAATATAAATATTTCCTCCAACTTACAGTCTGGAAATGACCTGTCTATTATCGCGGGTCAAAACATCAATATTAATAATGCACAGCTCGTAGCCAATCAATCACAAAGCCTAATTGCGAATAACGACCTTAATCTTAAACAAGTCAATTTAACTGCGAAAGACGGCACTTTAATTGCGAAAAATGGCAATATCTCGTACAGCTTAAATCCCGTCTCTGCGTTTAAAGACAATGTATTATCGCCTCCGGTTATTAACGCTGCGAATTCGTTACATATCCAAGCGGGTAAAAATATCACTTTTGATAATGCACAATTAGCCAAAACGAATAAACTGACCCTCAGTGCTAATGACAATATTGTTATTCGTCGTGATGAATCCAATTTAATGAAACTCGCGGCTTTAGAGCCAGCCGCAAATATCAATGCATTAATCACGAAAATAGGAAATTGGGCTAGTTCGGGGGAAATAAACCTCACCGCAGGCAAAAATATTGAAGCGCAGGGCATAACCTTTAGCAGTGGAAAATCTCTAACATTCAATGCGGGCCAAGATATTTTGTTAGGCTCTAAAGCCATTAAAGATATCGACAATGTATTTAAAACCAATCGCTATCCAGAGCTTCGCTCCCAACTTATCGCGAATGGCAATATCACGTTAAATGCCAAGCGTGATATTGATTTGCAATCTGCTAATCTCCAATCCAAAGACAAGCTCACTGCGCTCTCGGGGCGTGATATTAAATTAACCGCTACCGCTTATTCCGCTATTCCCAACCCAAATGAAGATAACCAAGATGTGCGTTATGTAACCTCAACCCTTTCAGGGGATAAAGGCGTCACTCTTGCTTCTAATGGTGCATTAACCGCACAAGGTAGCACAATCAAATCCCAAGATGACATCACAATTTCCAGTGGGGGAAATGTTCGCTTAGAGTCAGTTAAAACCCACTATCGCAAACAATCGGGTAAACGATTAGAGGAGCGATATCGCCAAATTGGCACTGAAATTAACAGTGGTAAAACCCTGACCATTTTGTCTGAGGGGAGCATTCTTTTTCGAGCGTCTCGTCTCGTTGCCAAAGGTGCGATGGATATTGCGGCAAAAGGCGGGTATCTCTATGCGCAAGCAATGGAAGAAACTAGCCACTATGAAGAACAAAAGAAAAAATGCAATAAATGGACACTTTGTATAACCCAAAAAGAAGTCAAAAAAACGCGTAGTGAAACAACCAATAAAGTGACTGAATTTACCGCTGGCGGTGATATTAACCTGTATGCCAAGGATGATGTCACGTTAGAAGCCACCAAAATTAATGCGGGCAAGAATGCCAAAATCACCAGCCAAACCGGTAAGGTGAATTTTAAAGCGGTGAAAAATACCACTTTTGAGCAAGTGATTTCTAATTCGAAAGGGTTTTATATTACCCAACGCAATAAAGGGTATACCGAAGATAAATGGATACTGCCAGCGCTACATATTGGTGGCAAGCTGACTATTGATGCTGCGAAAGGTGTCACCGCAGATATTAAAGCCAAAAATACTCAAAGCTTACAAAATGCCTTGAATGCCCTTGGACAAACCGAAGGTACAAAATGGCTCGCGGGTCTAAAAGACCGTAAAGATGTGCAATGGGGATTAGTTAAAGATGCATATGACAGTTGGGATTATAAAAGCCAAAGCTTAGATCCTGTTGCGTCAGCTTTAATCATGATAACTGTTGCAGCCATGACATCAGGTACTGCATCACAGTTTGCCGCTTGGGCAGCATCTGGAACTAGTGGAACCACCGCAGCGGTCATCTCAGGCGCAGCCTATTCAGGCATGACAGCACTCTCTACGCAAGCTGCGGTCGCACTGGCTGAAAACCAAGGAAATCTATCCAAGACACTTAACTCGCTTGGAAAAAGCGATACCGTCAAATCCATTATTGCTCAAATGGTGATTTCAGGAGCGCTCAATGGTCTTGATATCAAAATGGAGTGGACTAAAGGTAATCCTGCAGATGCCAAATTGCCGTTACTGGCTAATGGAGACTGGAATAAAGTCGCTCAACGTGTCGCGGCACAATCTGTGATTAGTTCAACGGTGAATACCTCGATACAAGGTGGCAGCTTTACCGATAACTTCAAGAGTGCCTTACTCAGTAATATTGGTAATCAAGTTAATGCGGAAGGTGCAAAACTGATTGGTGATAAGGGAGAGTTACTCACTGAAGTAGGAAAGACTATTCCTCATGCAGTTGTAGCGGCAATTAGTGCTGAAATCAGTAATAGTAATGTTAGAGGTGCAATAGTTGGTGTTTTAGCTGCCCAAATAGCAGGTATTACGATTAATGATAATCTTGATAAAACCGATAATTGGCAAGAGCAGCAAGCACAAATTAGCCGCATAGCAGGAGCTTTCGCAGGTCTAATCGCAACAGGTGAAGCAAGTGGTATCAATAGTGCTGCGAATTCAGCTGAAATTATAGAACGTTATAATCGCCAACTTCATTTAGAGGAAATTAAAGCTGTTAATGAGCTTGCTAATGGAGATAAAAATAAACTAGAGCGATTATTAGCTTCCTCATGTCGTAAAGTAAACTGTATTGCTCAAGAGTCACTCGAATCCTCAGATCGAGTTTATTATGAATTACTCATGAAGAAGTACCCTAGTACTTATATTGAGGACTCTTTATTAGCGGACTATTGGATAACAAAAGAAAGAAAAGTAGTTGGAAACTATCCTGCTTTTGGTGGAGTGGAATCAATACAGCTATTCACTTACTCTAAAATTGATAGTTCAACTGATATGGAAGCGTTTGTCTTTAATCAATGGATTGAAAATGCCAGTAACTATACAGGGTGGAGTAAAAAAAATTTAGAAGACTTGTATTTTGCTGCTTCTATAGGTGCAATGGGAATTACTAAGCAAAAGCCCACTATAAAAATAAAAAATCCAGTTATTTTCCATGAGGACAAGTTTAAATATCTATTCGGTCATGTTACGAGCGGTGATCATAACAGTAGTAGAACAAATCAAATGGCTAATACCATGAAAAAATTAGGGATATTTGAGGACGTTATCGGAAAAAATATCCTTATCGAACATTTTAAAGTAACACCTCAGCTGAAAGGTAATACAATTAATACATTTGAAAATAAGTGGGGAAAATTTGAAGAGCGCGAGTCATTTCTTATTGGACCATCAGGTAAAGCTACAGTTTTCCATACGACATATAAAATAGAAAGCAATGGCAATATGACTTTTGTAACAACAATTCCTAAAGGTGAATAATGAGCATTTATAAATACCCAGATAGTGTTGAATTGCTTGAATTCTTTGAAAATGAGCCTTTTTACACGAACTTAGATGATGGTTTAACTTTTGGCTATGAATATAGTACTGGCGATATCTCTCTCCTCTTTTATTTTACTATATTAGAAAACAGCGCAACTCTTATATTAAAAGTTAGAAACATCAAGATTGCAACAATAAATATTATTAATGTCAATAAGATAGAAATTATTGGTGATGAAATTATCATTACTTCAGTAGAGGGACACAATGAGAAAATATTTTATGCGCAAATAAAACCATCAATACTAATTAAAAATAGTTATTATTAAAATATTACTAATAGAGTAATGGCAATTCAGCATAAAACTAATTGTGGGCAGCTCGTCGGAACTGCCCACAAAATGAAATTGAGAGCCTGTCTGTTAGGCTCGGCTGAAAACTGTTGTGCCTGTAGATAATTTTGTACAGGTCAACGATGTGTTATTTACAGGTGGTCATTGATCCAACCATCAAAGTGGATCCTAAACCAGTTCATCGATGAACTCCATTTGGGGCTACTTACCCAGTAAATGTAAAAAGTGAATATGTTTTTCATACTGGTCGAGGATGTCATGGATGATTTGTTCTTTCGCCCAGCCCATCACATCGTAGTCTTGCCCACCTTCTTTTAAGTGAATTTCAGCGCGGTAATATTTTTGCTCTTCACTTCGCTCTTCATCGTTGTCATTTCCCATTCCCGCGAGGGCGAATGCGGGTTGAATGTAGTAGCGTAAGCGAACTTCATACAGAAAGTTCATATCGTCGCCTAAATCGACTTCAAATCCGATTCTATCGTCTTTATCTGTATGGATATGGCAAACGGTACCTTGCTTAGCTAACTCCTCGGAAACCATCTCCATGGATGGCTTCACGGACTCTTCCATAAAGCGTTTTACATGAGCGCGTTTCGGGAAGTAGACAATATTACGTAAACGGCGCTGCCATGGAATTGGATTACGACTAGCGGTAGGTGCAATGGTGGCTAATTGCTGGCTATCTCGTTTATAGGCATCCACTCGCAACGCTTTAAATAGCCCATAAATAGAGATAAGCAGGACGATAGCAAATGGCAACGCGCTAGCGATGGTTAAGGTTTGCAGTGCTTGTAGACCACCTGCAAGTAACATCGTGATAGCGACAACGCCCATTAATCCTGCCCAGAAAATACGTTGCCAGACAGGCGTATTTGAGTCCCCGCCAGAGGCGAGAGTATCCACTACCATTGCGCCAGAGTCTGCGGAAGTGACAAAGAACACCACCACCATCAACATGGCGAAGAAAGATAATACGGTTGAGAATGGGAAATAAGTTAAAAACTCAAACAGAGCGAGGGAGACATCGGACTGCACAGTTTCTGCCAGTCGGGTGGCTCCTTGATTTTTAATCAAGTCGATGGCGGTATTACCAAAGAAAGTCATCCACATCAGGGTAAAGCCAGCTGGCACAAACAACACCCCAGTCACGAATTCTCTGATAGTGCGGCCACGGGAAATTCGGGCGATGAACATCCCAACAAACGGTGACCAAGATAACCACCAACCCCAATACAGTAATGTCCAGCCCCCTAGCCAATCACTCGATTTGGGTTCGTAGGCATATAAGTTAAAAGTTTTGCTGACTATCTCAGAAAGGTAACCCCCTGTATTTTCCACAAAGGATTTTAATAGCAGCACGGTTGGACCTAAAATCACAATTAGCAGCAATAGGAGGAAGGCGAGACCGAGGTTCAGCTCAGATAAAATACGGATCCCTTTGTCGAGCCCTGAGACGACGGATAAAGTTGCGAGAGCGGTGAAGGTGATAATCAAACCGACTTGCACAGTCTCATTCACAGGTAAGCCGAACAAGTGGTTCATTCCCGCATTCACTTGCAGTACCCCAAAGCCAAGAGAGGTCGCGACACCAAACACGGTACCCACGACCGCAAAGACATCAACCGCATGACCTAGGGGACCATAAATTCGGTCGCCAATAATCGGGTATAACGCAGAGCGTAGCGTGAGGGGTAAGCCATGGCGATAGCTGAAAAATGCCAGAATCAAGGCGACAATGGCATAGATAGCCCAGGCGTGTAGCCCCCAATGGAAGAAGGTGAGGCGCATTGCTTCTTTCGCCGCTTCTATCGTTTGAGGATCACCCACTGGCGGGTTGAGATAGTGCATGACGGGTTCGGCAACACCGAAGAACATCAAACCGATTCCCATTCCTGCGGAAAATAGCATGGCAAACCAAGAGACATAGCTGAAATTGGGTTGAGCGTGGTCAGGACCTAATTTTATTTGTCCATAACGCGAGAGTCCCAGATAAGTCACACTCAGCAAAATGATAGCTACAGCAAGGATGTAGAACCAACTGGCATTGTTAAATAAGTTCTTTTGAAGATGACTTAGATGAGATTCTGCCATTTCAGGCATTAAGGCGGCAAAACCGACGATAATCAGGATAACGAGTGCCGAACTGTAAAATACAGGAGGGCTGATTTTAGTACGTACTTTTTTAGTCTCAGTAACGTTTTGACTCATAACGACCTTCTTTGATTTTTATTTTATTTTTTGCATACCAATGATAAGGGGGGCATGCGGCGTGCTGTCCTTCTGAATAAAACAATAGGTTATTGCGAAAGGGTTTCCCTGTAGGAAACGAGGTAGAAAGAACAATAAAACGACTAAATTGTGAGCGTTGATAACGGTGTTTATTAGCTAAGTTATCAACAAAAATTGGTGAGTGATGACCCCCTTTGAACCCTAAAACAAACAAAAAACGAAAGGGTATACTGCCATGGTAAAAAACAATGATCAACCTAATCGGGGAAATGAAAATAAATAATAGGGTGAAATTTCATGTTATTTATCAATCTATTGTTTACTTATCTTACTGTATTTAGGTGTTATTTATAGGAATTAAACCAAGTGAGCAAAAGAGATGGTTATGTTTATAAGGAAGGGCGAAAAACGAGTTAAACAATAGCATGCGTTAGGTTTTTAGTGCATAAAAAAGCAGGCAATCATTGCCTGCTTTTCACGTTAAAATAGACAGAAATACGCGCCGTTATTTCTTCGCGTCATTCTCAGATTTTAATTCTCCAGTTTTGTTTTTAGCGTCAGTGGCAAGTTCATCTGCTTTATTGATTGCATCGGTTTTCACCTCTTGTGTTTTTTCTGAAAACTCACTCGATGCTTTATCGTACTGATCTTTGAGTTTATCGGCAGAATCTGAGGCGTCTTGTTTCAACTCATCGGCCTTTTTCTCGCCTTGGTCAACTAACTCTTTGGTTTTATCTGAGAGTTCGGATGCTTTATCTGAAGCTTCATTTTTCACATCTTGCGCAGTCGCTTTTGCGCTATCAGATAACTCAGTGGCTTTTTGCTCAGTCGCGTCTTTTAACTGGGTAGCTTTTTCTTCGACTTGTTGAACTGCGGTGTCTTTTTTGGCGGAGTCATCACAACCCGCAACCAGTGTTAAAACGCCAGCTACAACAAGGGAAGAAATGATTTTATGTTTCATTATTAATTCCTTAACAGGTAATGTTAGAAAAATACTAATTAAACGGTAAATTCATTTGGAGCTAAGATACCGACATACACAGATAAAAATGTAGCACATGAAATGAAGATAGATCCATGAATGGGATGTAAATGATGGTCGTAGAAAGAGGATAGTGCAAGTGAGTGAACACCCACTTGCACTGGTTGATGACTATTTCTTTAAGTCATCATATAGCATCATAGAGGCTTTATTTTCAGGATCGCCAATCCAACGAGGTTGAGGTTGGTAATCTTTATTGATTAAACTTTTTTGTGGTTCAAAACCGGTGTAATTCAAACCCGCTAAGTCAGACCATGTATAGATAAAATCCATAGTGCTGTATGGGCGAGTTGTTTTATCTTTTAGATCAAACTGGTGACTTTGTAGCCATTCTGGAGACTGCCACACTAAGAATGGAACGTTGTACATCACTTTGCTTGGTTTGCCTTCACTACGACCTAACATTTCATGAGGCGGCGTATCATAAACATCTTCCCCGTGATCAGAGAAAAAGACTAAGAAGCCATTTTCCTTCGATGAATCGAAATCTTTGATCAGTGAAGAGACCACATAATCGTTGTAATGCTGGGCATTATCATACGCATTGTAATCTTTGATTTGGTCGCCTTTAAGGTTTGTCGGCACAGGGCTATTGCTATCCGTAAAGAGGGCTTTATCTTCAGGATAACGGAACTCATAGCGCATGTGCGTACCGAGTAGATGAACGACAATAAATTTCTTTTCAGCAGGATCCGCTAACGCTTCTTTGAACGGATCAAGCACCACGTCGTCATAGATTCGTGAGCTCTGTGCCATATCATTATTCAAATAATATTGCTTATCCGTTTGACGAGAGAATGCAGTTAATAAGGTGTTTCGCTCAGTCATGGTCTGCTGGTTAGTGATCCAGAACGTTTTGAAACCAGCCTGTTTCATCATATTCATGATAGAAGGGCGGGAATTAAACAGATCCGGCTCAGTTTCTGAAGCAAACGTTAAAATTTGCTGTAATGCCTCGATGGTATAAGGACGAGGTGTTACCACATCATTAAATACCGTCAAATTATTTGGATACTGTTTTTCAAGCTGGTCGAGCTCTGGCGTTGTCTGGCGAGAGTAGCCATACAAGCTCATTCTATCGCGGCTGGTGGACTCACCAATGACCAAAACAAAGGTTCTCGGGGTATTGCCATTCGCATCGACGAAATTTTCTAATGGTGGAATTTTGCTATTGTCGCGAATTAATTCTTCCATATTAGCGAGCTGATTCTTATACAGGAAGTAACCACTCACAAACTGCCATGGTGCGGCATACGCGAGCTTACTGTTCACATAAGACACGACGTTTTCAAAAGGACGCTGTTGTTTAATGGCTTTATTGTAATAAGGAACGGCAAACAAGATTGCCAGAATCAGGAGCGAAACAATGACACGCCCAGTTACTGGTAGCGTGACAGGTTTTAAGCGAGTCCATAAGAAAATTGCGCCAAGTGTATAGGCAAGAATCACCGCAATCACTTTAAAACTCAAATACTGGCGTAGGAATTCGCCCGCTTCGTTGGTATTGGTTTCGAACATCACAAACATGACGCTTTGCGACAATTGATGCCCATAGACTACGAAATAGGCGAGGGCGACGACCGAAGATAGCCACAATACAATCCCAATTAAGCCGGCTACCAGTTTGATTTTTCGAGGGAAAAATAATGCTGGGACGAGCCAAAGTGAGCTATACAGTAAAGAATCTCTTAATCCAATGGTGTTACTTTGACCCGTGATGACCACATACAGCTGTAATAAAGATGAAAAATACCAGAAATAAATTAATAGCCAGAACAAAGACATCCAGCTAAATTTTCCCGTTTTTATCGAATTAACCATAAATTTTTAGCTCTTAATTATTAGTTTCGTTAAGTAACAATCAAACCATAGTCGAAAAATCATTTTTTAGATAGAAAGTCATCGAGTTAGTTCAAATTATATTAATAATGAACTCATTACAGATAATGAGTAATTTATTACACTGATTATCAATGATTTTTAAATAATGTATAAGTTTTTCTTTTCATCCATCCTTTAATGATTAACTCATTAAGAAATGAGGCTTTTCAGATAGATTTTTCATTTATTGCATAAGTCATGGAATTGATATTATTCTTTGTTAATCTATTCGCTGGAAATACCAACCGGCGATTTAATTGATGGGTGGCACAACACGATGCTAGATAACGCCTTTGTGGCTTTTTTGAGATCCGCTTTAGCCGTAAGAATTTTGCTCTCCATTCTGGTGATTGTTGATGGGGGCTTAATCTTAAAACCGGTACTGAGTGCTTACACAGACTATATCGATTGGCGCCAAAGTGGATTTACTGAATGGCTAAAATCCCTCGGATTTATGAAATTATTGGATATCCCGCGCTTTTTATTAGGGATCGCGTTGATATTTTTATCGCTATTTATGATTAACGGTGCGCGTATAGCTTGGGTTTTTGCACTATTGCTACTGGCGATTATCGCGTTTGTGGATTTGCGGATCGCTGTAGACCACGTAAGACAGGGATATTTCTCGTTTGGTTTGCTGGTTGCATTAACGCTGTTTTGGAAGCTTTACCCTCGACATAGTATCAGTAGCGCGGGTTTTGTTGCGCTTACCTGTATTATTTCATTATTGATCTACTCCATTTTCGGTACGCTGTATATTGGTGATGAATTCTCGCCAGTTGTGAAAGATGGCACCACGGCATTCTATTTTGCGCTTGTTTGCATGACGACGGTGGGGTTTGGCGATATTGTTCCCGTGACAATAGATGCCCGTGTATTTACGGTCACCGTGATTATTTTAGGGATCACTATTTTTACTACTTCCGTGGTGTATGTGGTGGGTGTATTAGCGAAAGGAACGAAAGAGATTGTTCGTAAGAGGTTTTCATATATGAAAAATCATTATGTCGTTATTGGTAGCACACCGATGGCAGTTAATATCTACCAAGCGCTGAAAAAACGGGAGCTTCCTGTCGCAGTCATTTGCCAAGATAGCCACCGTAGCCACTACCCTGAAAAAGACAATATTGTCACGGGGGACCCGACGGATTCTGCATTATTGGCAGAGGCAAATGTGAAGCAGGCTAAATGCGTGCTTATCATGACCGATAGTGACTCTTTGAGTACGTTTGCCTTGCTGGGAGTGAAAGAACAATCAGGCAGCAAAGGTGAGGCGAAAACGGTGGTATTAGTTAACCAAGAGTCAAATATGGATAAAATCCGTTTGTTGCATCCTGATATGCTATTTTCACTCTCTTCTCTTGGCTCAGAAGTTTTGATGCAAGTGCTTTGCGGTGAAACAATTTCTAATGACAGCATTAGTGATATGCTGCTGAGCAAAGTCACCAAAAGCTAGCGATTTCACGGATGTTAAAAGGAACTCAGCCCCATGTTAAGTGCGGATAAAATTACCTGCCACCGACAAAATAGAACGTTATTCCGGCAACTGGATTTCTCCGTTTTACCGAGTCAAATTTTGCAGGTGGAAGGTCCGAATGGGGCAGGGAAAACGACCCTGTTACGCATGATGGCTGGGTTATTAAAGCCAGACGAAGGAACGATTCTATGGCAGCAACAATCGATTGAAAAACTACAGGAAGAGTTTACTCGTCATCTATTGTATCTGGGGCATAAACCCGCCGTAAAATCATTGCTGACACCTTATGAAAATCTGAAATTTTATTATCAAATGTACCACCATGAGCCAGAAGGGGACAAAATCTGGTCTGCATTAGAAGAGGTCTCTTTGATGGGATATGAAGATATTCCGGTGGGGCAGCTTTCGGCAGGACAGCAGCGTCGGGTCAATCTTGCTCGCCTATGGCTAAGTGAAGCGCCGTTGTGGATTTTGGATGAACCATTTACGGCTATTGATGTAGCAGGTGTTAATCGTTTAACTGAGCGTTTTCATCAACATGCCCAGCAAGGCGGTATGATTTTGTTTACGTCGCACCAAGCGATGACAGGGCATTTTGGTACGTTAAAACTGACAGGCGGGTATGAGTGATGTTTTGGTTATTAATAAAAAGAGAGCTCAAAATTGCGTTTCGCAGTTTCTCTGAACTCGTCAACCCACTGTGGTTTTTTTTGATTGTCATTACGTTATTCCCGTTGAGTATCGGACCTGAGCCTCAATTGTTGGCGCGGATTTCCGTCGGGATTTTCTGGGTTGCGGCAATTTTATCATCACTGCTTTCGTTAGAACGCTTATTTAAAGATGACTATTTGGATGGCTCTCTCGAACAATTGCTATTAGCGCCTCACCCACTGTTTATGACTGTGTTGGCTAAGGTGATCTCCCACTGGTTAGTCACGGGATTACCGTTGGTACTGCTTTCTCCTGTGGCGGCGGTCATGTTATCGATTAATAGCGAAACATTGCTAGTGCTAGCGGGCACGTTATTATTGGGTACGCCAGTATTAAGTTTCATTGGGGCGATTGGCGCTGCGTTGACGGTATCACTGAAGAAAGGCGGCGTTCTGGTCAGCTTATTAGTATTACCGTTGTATATTCCGGTTCTGATTTACGCCACAGGGACAATGGAAGCACACAGTTTTAATATGCAGCTTGGAGGCTATTTTGCCATTCTAGGGGCATTGTTTGCGGCAAGTATTACGTTCTCTCCACTGGCGATTGCGGCGGCGCTGAAGATTAACGTGAGTAATAGTTAGGGAAGTACCTTGTTAATTTAGCTGATATAGTCAAAGCGTATTCTATCTGGCAAAAGGAAAATTATCATGTCCGCGGTTCCCCTGATCAGTAGTGAGAACTTTAGCCGATTGTTATCTGACCCAATGCAATCGAGTGGTCAATGGGCATTAATCTATTTTTCTGCGTCTTGGTGCCAGCCTTGTCAAACAATGAAGCCTATCTATTTACAATTAGCAGACTACTTTTCTGATAATGGCGGTTCGCATTTTGGTGGGAGTGTACATTTTGGAATAGTGGATATCGCCCAATCTCCGACAATAGCCCCGCAATACGGAATTAAATCTGTTCCTTCTATTGCGCTTTTTCATGATGCGCGTTTGGTGGATTTGATAGCCGGGGAATATCAACTTTCTTCTCTGATTGCGAAAATAGAAAATAAGCTGTTATGTTCACATTAATCTTTGAAGGATTCGTTATTGGCTGCCTATTAGGATTAACGGGGGCTGGTGGGGGTATTTTGGCGGTCCCCGCTTTAATGACCTCTCAAGGCTGGGATGTAGCGCAGGCAGCTCCCGTAGGCTTATTAGCGATAACGTTAGCTGCATTTGTTGGTGTTATTCAAGGGCTGATTCAGCAGCATATTCGTTATAAAGCTGCCATATGGATTGCATTGATTAGCATACCAGCGGCTAAATATGGCATTTATTTAGCTCAAATTATTTCACCACAATGGCTGGTTTTTGCCTTTAGCATTGTGATGTTTATTGTTGCATATCGTATTGTTTTTAATAAGGTTATCGATATTGATGATGCACCCTGTAAAATCAATCAGCAAACTGGAAAATTTATTTGGAATATACAAACGGCATCTATACTGGGTGGAATAGGTTTGGTTGCAGGATTGCTGACGGGCTTATTAGGTGTCGGGGGCGGGTTTATTATTGTGCCTGCCATGAGAAAATTCACTAATTTAAATCTTAAAAGCATTATTGCTACTTCGTTAATGGTGATATTTTTAATCGGCAGTATTAGTATTTCAATTAATATATTCAATGGGTTTGAGTACCCGTTAGAGGTTAGTATTACCTTTATTTCAGCCTGTGTTTTGGGACTGATTATTGGTAGGGTTTTGATTGGCTATATTCCTGTTAATATTGTGCAATTTATATTTTCGCTATTAGTGGTTTCAGTTTCTATTTATTTATTATTTTCGGTGTTTGTTTTTATTCTCAATGATGGTATTCCCAGTTTGTTAATATAATATTTCTATTTTAATCATCATGTGATTAGTGCGCTAATCGAATATTTTATTTTTTTAATGTTGTGTTGGTAGAATTTAAAATTAAGAATATTAAGCAGAAGATGCGATTGGCTTGATGCATAAGAAAGAAAACTGATTTATCTTCAATGATAAATAGGTATAATGGATTAATCGCAATTCTTATTCAGCCGCGACATCAAAAAACACGCTATACCCTACCAAATACAATAATCATTACAGGTTGATTAGCATAATTATGACTAAACAAGATAGTTCAACAACCATCATTGATATCGCTAAGCGCGCTAATGTGACTGATATTACCGTATCTCGTGCTTTTAACCATCCTGAATTGGTAAAAAAAGAAACACGGGAAAAAATACTCGCGATCGCACAAGAGTTAAATTACGTTCCCAATGTATTTGCGCGTAACTTAAAGAATAAAAATAGCCGAATTATTGGTGTTGTGACAGACAGCACGTTTAACCCCTTCTATGTGGTTTTAATCCAGACGGTGTCGCGCTTAGCGAAAGAAAAAGGCTATCAGGTCATGATTTTTGATACTGATAGTGATGAAAAAGCGGAGCAAACCGCGATTGAAACCTTAGTGAGCTATAAAGCCAGCGGCATTTTGCTTTCGCCTGTTCGTGATGATAAAGCGTACCAACCAAGTTATTTGTCGTTGATCGATCAGCATCAAGTCCCATTAGTCTTTGTTGACCGCTCTATTTATGGAAGAAATTATCCTGGGCTATTTTTGAAGAATTTTGAAATCGGGGCACTAACAGGAAAATATCTAAACGAACAACGCAGTGAAAATACGTTAATTATTTCAGGTCCTGAACATTCTGAAATTAGTCTTTCCCGTCTCGCGGGTATTTATGATCAATTTACGCATCATAAAAATATTCATGTTTTGTACAGTAGCTATATTTTTAGCAAAAAAGATGAAGAGTATTTAAGAGAAAAAGTCAAAGAACTCTATACACCAAATATGTATGTTGTGGGACTAAACGGGATTATTACAGCGGGAATGTATAAGATTATTTCTGAGCTCGGATTATCTTGTCGTTATTTTTCGGTAGATTTACCGCCTTATGCTGATACTTATCATTTATCGATTTCAGGCGTTCACCATGACTCAGTTTATTTAGGTAAACGAACAGCTGAATTATTGTTTACAGAGATAGAAGGTGGCTCCACTAAAGAAACGGGTTCTAAGCAAATCTTTGTCAATGGGAAATTAGTGACTTACGATTAAAAAAATAAGGATTTCATCATGAAATCCTTATTTCTATTTATCGCTAAATATAAACTTAACGTTTCATTGAGCTAATTAAGGTGGCACCCCAGATAATTAAACCTTTCACAATATATTGAACGTATGGAGATATACCCAATAAGTTCAAGCCATTATTAAGTACACCTAAAATCATTGCTCCGATAAGTGTCCCAATAATCATCCCGCGACCACCGGCGATAGATGCCCCGCCTAAAACCACAGCAGCAATCGCATCAAGTTCAAAACCGACACCGGCGTTAGGTTGACCGCTCATTACTCGAGAGGTAAAAATTAATCCTGCGAATGCAGCGGTAAAGCCGCTGATGACATACACCAGCATTTTGTAACGTTCAACACGAATACCACTTAAACGCGCAGCTTCTTCATTACCGCCGATGGCATAAATATAGCGACCAAATGGAATGTGGTTGAGAACGACATAGAAAATCAGATACAAACCCAGCATTAATAGGATAGGCACTTGAATTCCCATTAACTCTTCACGTCCCCAAAATGCAAACTCTTGTGGCAAGCCTGAAATCGGGTAACCACCGGTATAAATGAGCGCCAAGCCTTTTGCGATAATCATCGCACCTAAGGTGACAATGATGGGTGGCATTTTACCGTAAGCGGTTAAAATTCCATTAACAAAGCCAAACGCGATACCTGATAGCAAACCCAGAGTAATGGCAAGGGAAGGATCCATGCCATAGTATTTCATTAATCCCGCCATTAATGTGCCGGATAGTGCCATCACCGCGCCAACAGAAAGGTCGATCCCTCCCGTTAAAATGGCAAATGTCATCCCGATAGCAATAATTGCGTTAATGGAAACTTGGCGAGCAATCGTGGATAAGTTATTTACCGTTAAAAAATGCTCATTAAAAATGGACATACAAGCAAATAAGATAATTAACCCAACGAGAGGTAAAAATGCCGGTATTTTGGTTAATCTGGCAAAATTAAGTTTATTCTTCGCCAGTGGAATTGTACTTTGATTAGACATAGTCATGATCCTATATAATATTGCCGGCCGCATGTAACATAATTTGGGTTGAGTTAATATCATCCCCACTTAATTCAGCAGCAACTTCACCATCTCGAAAAACCAAAACTCGGTCACTCACGCCAATTACTTCAGGCAATTCTGAGGAGATCATAATAATTGAGATACCTTTTTCAGTGAGTGAACGCATTAACTGGTAGATTTCTGATTTTGCCCCAACATCGATACCTCGCGTAGGCTCATCGAAAATAAGAATTTTGGCTTGTTTATTGAGCCAGCGCGCAATAACCACTTTTTGCTGATTTCCCCCACTTAAGGTTGAAACCGCGGTATCCGCTTCGGGTGTTTTAACTTTGACTTGAGAAATCAAATCAAGCGATAACAAATGCTCTTTTTTATTTTGAATTAAGAACAATTTTTGGGCGTGGTTATTTAGCCAGATATTCTCTTTCACCGAAAATGGCAAAACTAATCCTTGGGTTTTACGACTTTCAGGTAACAGCCCAATCCCTAACTGTAGCGCTTGCGCCGCTGATTTCACTTTGACGTCTTGACCGTCCAAAATCACTTTTTTCTTGTAAGCTTTATCGGCTCCCATCATGGCAAGGATATTTTCAGTTCGCCCAGAACCGACTAAGCCCGCAAGACCAAGGATCTCGCCTTTTTTGAGTTGAATTCGGTTGGTTGGGCTAGTGGCAAACCGTTGAATATGGGCATCAAGAATGAGCTCTTGTCCCTCAAAATGACGTTTTGGCGGGTAGATATTCTCAACTTCACGACCCACCATCATCTCGATGATCACATCAAGGTCAGTTTCATCCACTTTACGTGAACCGATGTATTGGCCATCTCGCAGTACGCTAATCGTGTCACAAATTTCATAAATCTCTTCCAAATGGTGAGAGATAAAGAACATGCCGACACCTTTGGCTTTTAAGTCGCGCATGACATCAAAGAGGTGATTTGCCTCTTTTGGCGTTAATGTCGCGGTGGGTTCATCTAACACCAAAATCTTGGCGTCTAAAGATAGCGCTTTAGCAATTTCCACGAATTGCTGCTCAGCGATACTTAAATGGCTAATAGGTTCATCAATATCAATATTAACGCCTAATTCAGATAGGAGGATCTGCGCCTTTTTACGCATCAGCTTTCTATCTAATAAGCCAAATTTATTTTTAATTTCCCGGTTTAAAAAGATATTTTCAAAAGCATTTAAATAAGGGATTAATGAAAACTCTTGGAAAATAATACCGACGCCTGCTTTGATAGCATCACGATAATTATGGAAGATGTGCTCTTCGCCTTCGATAAGTATTTTCCCGCTATCTGGTTTATGAATTCCACACAGCACTTTCATTAGCGTTGATTTACCCGCACCATTTTCACCTAGCAGTGCGTGTACCTCTCCTTTTTCCAAAGAGAGATTAATATTATCTAGCGCCTTAACCCCAGGGAAAGTTTTACTGACATCTTTTAATGCTAACAATTGCATCATGTTGCTTCCCTTATTTTCTTACCGCTTAAAAATGGGTAACAAAGCGAGTTGGAAAGATAAAAACGTTCCAATAAACATAGTGTCATTCATTTTTATTAAGAGGATTGCGCCAGGGATATAATCCACAGACGCAATACCGAGTTCGACTTACTTATTTACTTTATTAATTGCTGATTACCAATGGAAATCTTTGGCATTAGTTTTGTCGATTAATTTCACATCGAGAGGAACTTCTTTCGGTACGTTAGCACCCCAATGTTTTGCTAAGCCCATCGCCAAACCGATACGTACTTGGTCACGCGGGAACTGTGCAGAGGTTGCGATAAATGGTGAATTACCTTTTGCAATTTCAGCAACGGCTTCAGGCGAACCATCAACACTGACTAGCTTCACATCACGACCTGAAGATTCAATAGCGGCTAATGCACCTAAAGAGCCGACATCGTTAACGCTGAAAATACCGTTTAAGCCAGGGTTAGCTTGCAGCATGTTTTCAGTGACGTTCATCGCAGTATCACGCTCTTGTTTACCGTTTAATTTGGTCACAATTTTGATGTTTGGATACTCTTTCATGGCAGCTTCAAAACCACGAACACGCTCAAGGATTGGAACCACAGGAATACCATCAAGGATTGCAACTTGACCTTTACCGCCCAATGACTCACCCAGACGTTTACCTGCCATTAAACCCGCTTCATAGTTTTTAGAGCCGACGAATGAATCGATGGGACCATTAGCTTGCGCATCAATAGCGATAACCACAACACCGGCTTTTTTTGCGGCTAATACGGCTGTTTCTGCACCTACGCTATCCGCAGGGTTGATCAGCAGAATATCGATTTTCTTCTGTAGCATATCTTCGATGTCGCTAGTCTGTTTTGAGACATCGTGAGCCGCATCAGCAATATACAGCTGTGCACCCATTTCACCAGTTGCACTTTCTAAAGCCTCTTTCATTGTCACGAAATATTCGTTATTCAGTTCTTGGAACGACATTCCGACAGAAACAGGTTTTGCTGTCGCGTTAAAAGCCATGCCCAGTGTTAAAACGCTTGCTGCAACAGCTAACTTTTTAAATTTACTCAACATAAGATGTTCTCCTAAAGAGTCTTTAGTGTTATAGGGTACTGTTAATATTTATGATTATTAATGACTTACTTTAATTATGCTGATATTACATTTTCACTTCATGTACGACACAATCATTGAACGACAACAGCATTATGGCTTGATGACGACTTTGATGGAGTCGGCTGATTTCGCCATAACAAACGCCTCTTCCCAATCATCGATTGAGTAGAAGTGGGTAACGATATCGTCAGCACATACCAGCCCTCGGCTGAACAGGTCGATAGCAACCTCATAGCTGTACGGACCTAAGTGTGCGCCTCGGATATCTAACTCTTTGCGGTCACCGATAATGGACCAGTCAACCGTAGTTTCTTTACCGAAAACGCTGAACTCGACGAAGCGACCCAGTTTACGGATCATTTCTAACCCTTGAGTCACACCGATAGGCGCGCCAGTGGCTTCGATGTACACATCGCAACCGTAACCTTCGGTCATCTCCTTAACCAGTTTGATAGCATCTTCTTTCAGTGGGTTGATAACAACATCCGCACCAAATTTTTTCGCTAATTCAAGGCGCTCATCGATAGCATCAATCACGACTAATTTTTTCGGCGTTTTCAGTTTTGCAACTTGGATCATGCACAGACCTAATGGACCCGCACCGGCGATGACAACCACGTCATTTAAATCAATATCACCACGGCGAACAGTATGGATAGCACAAGCCATTGGCTCGATTAATGCCGCGTCTTTATCCGATAATTCATCTGGAATTTTATGAATAATTGCACGCTCAGAGAAACGCATATATTCAGCCATTCCGCCATCTGCGACTTCTTTTTGAAAGCCATAAATGTCATGGGTTTCACACATCCAATATTTGCCTGACTTGCAGAAACGGCATTCCCAGCAAGGGACAATTTGTTCCGCTAAGATACGGTCGCCAATTTTCAATTTATATTTTTCAGCGGACCCTTCGCCCAGTTCCGCAACGCGACCGTAAAATTCGTGACCGGGCACGACAGGTGCTTTGATCCATGGGTTTTCACCCCAGAACATTTGAGCGCCATCATTGGCTTTACAGTCACCTGCACAGATACCGCATCCGTCAACTTTAATGACGACTTCACGAAACCCTGGTGTTGGTCTTTTAATCGCTTCAAAACGATAATCATGGGGACCATGACACACAACCGCTTTCATTTTTTCAGGTAGGGTACTCATATTCTAATAACCTCATTCTGGATGTTGGCTATAATGTTGACGTCAACATTGACCGTCGCTTTTGTATCTAAACCGTTCTCTTTGTAAAGTTTGACGGCTAAAAATAATAATAGTGTGAGAAATGTGATGCTCTATTGTTATAAATAAATTGTTTAATTTTTAATATGACGACGTCGTCATTTTTAAGAGATGCTAAATAAAAAATTGATAATTGTGATTCAAATCTTATTTTTTATTTAATAACTCTTTTGTTTTTGTGGGTTAGCTTGTCAGATGAAATGCAAACTATGGTGGATGCGATGATTGTCGAAAGAGTATAATTAGTTTCATTATTTTCAGAAGAGAAGAATCTTTGAAAAAACATTTCAGCTAACACTTTACATTGAAAATTGAATTAGTTTTCTCAGGTTACTGTGATCATGATCGATTCGAAATGTGTGATAAATTCCTGATTATCCTTTTCTTTGCTATTTTTCCGATTGAATAAAAAGCATGTTATCGATAACTTAAATTAAATATCTCAATATTAATGACTTTGCTTAATTAAAAGGCTCAGAAATGGCAACGACGATGATTGTTCTTCTAATTTTACTTATTATTTTAGCTGGATGGGGAATTTCCATTTACAACCGCTTGGTGAGTACGCGGAATCAAGTGAGCAATCAGTTTGCCAATATTGATGTGATTCTAAAGCAACGAGCTGACCAAATTCCGCAATTAGTGACCGTTGTCGAAAAATCAATGGAGCATGAAACTGCGCTCTTTACCTCATTAAGTAATGCCCGCCAAAATTACTTTAATGCGAGAAATGTGAATGAAAAAATCGCCGCGTCGAATGAAATGGATAAAGCCTTAAAAAGTCTTGTTGCCATTGCGGAAAATTACCCAACGTTAATCTCTGGTGAACAATTTACGCAATTACAAATCGCATTAAGCGAAGTAGAAGATAAAATTGCTCAGCGCCGAGAAGGTTTTAATGATGCGACGACAGAATACAACACGGCGATCCAAATGTTCCCTGACAGTATTTTTGCTAATATTTTCGGTTTTGCTACGCTGCCTTTATTGGAAATTTCCGAGTCTGAAAAGAAATATGACGGTATTCAATTCAAATCATAATTAAAGGTATTATTGGTGAATATCTACTATGTTCTCGGCGCTGTATTAGGTGGCATTCTTTTTTATTTAGATCGCACATATTCAAAAAAGCGCAAACTAAATTGGGGAGCGATTCCCTTTTTCGCTGTTCTATTTGGAGCATGGGTAACCCTTTCACCACAACCCAGTTCATACGAATCCTACTTTTTCTACGGGGCATCTGTCGGCGTCGCTTTTGTCGTGAGCCGTATTGCCGTAGGGGTAACGAAAAGTGCTTATACTCGCTATCAGCGCCTGCAAAACGAAGGATCTTCAAAATTTGCAGCATTATTAAAGACGCTGATAGGTAGCGCATTAGCACTTTGTTTAGGCGTAGGTTTTTTTATGGATATTCGCGTCTTTTTTGTGGCCTTTGTCTTAGCATTTGTGTTCGGCATTATTGAAAATACCCCCGAAAAACGATTTCTCAAGTTTCAAAAGAATCTTGCCACTTCAAAAATCCGCTCAATTGCGATGGGTTTGGTCGAAGTGGAAGGAAAAATCACATCAGGTGCAGAAATCAAAAGCCAGTTGGGTAATCGCAGCTGTTATGGCTCTTTCTATTACGAATATTCCATTTCAAAAGATAAAGACGGTAAAAAAAGCTATACCCTTCAAGACAGTAAAACTCGGCTGCATAATTTCACCATTACGGATGATACGGGATCGGTCAAGGTGATTTGTGATAATGATTATTTTATTCACACGGGATTAACGCCACATATGGATTATGAAAGTGGTAGTCGTCGTTATAAAGAGTATTTACTTGAAAGTGGAATGCGTTATTTATTGATTGGTTCTGCGGACAGCGAAAATGGCAAAGTAGTGATTACCCGTAAAGCACCGCATATGCTATTAGGCGTTTCACCATCAGATTATGTCACGCGTTGGAATAAGTCTGCGCCAATGCGTAGAAACTTAGGCGTTACAGTAATGATTGCAGCTATTCTGATTGCCTTAATATTAATGACGCCTGTGCGTTATCAAGATGGATATTTAACACTTTATTTTAACCACATTTCGTTATCTGACAGTGAATGATATGAATAACATTATTTTTTGGATCTTTGCTGTTGTCATGGGGACCATTTTGGTTCGCTATATAGTGGGGATCTACAACAACATTATTTTCTTAAAAAATAATTGTGAGAAAGCCTTCGCTAATATAGATGTGCTTTTGAAAAAACAAGCAGACCTAATGCCGCAATTAACCGTGATAGCCGAAGGCGCGATGACTCACGAAAAACAATTGATAAGCGAATTGCTGCAAAGTCGTGAACATTATCTATCGACGAAGCAGCTCGACATGAAAGTGGATTCAGCGAATCAATTTCACTCACACTTAAAACCAGTTTTTTTACTAGCAGAAAAGTACCCTAAATTAATAAGTCAACAGGCTTTGTTGGCATTGCAAGCTTCAGCAAAAGGTATTGAAGATCAAATTGCGGATCGTCGTGAATTCTTTAATCAGACCGTGACCTTATACAACACGAATATCCGACTGTTTCCAAATCTGATTTTTACTATTTTGTTTCGCTTCAATGATATTCCATTGCTGTATGGTCAACGGGGGCGAGAGACATTGTCATGATGACGATTCCTTTTTCATGGTTTGGTTTTACCGATTGGCTGCTGGATAAAGGTGAGGCAGGGCTAATCGTGATGTTTGCCACGTTTGGTATGATCCCCGCTTGTATTGTGGTTACGTTGGGAATGAAAGCCATTGGATTGAAAAAATTTATCGCGCCTATCGTATTGGGAATGATGAGCTCTATGTTTGTGAGCATGATTGTGTTGATCCCATTGTTGTTAATATTCCGTTTGGGAGATATTCCAAAAGCGATACTCATTTGGATGGTCGTGCTGGGAAGCTGCGTGACATTTTTCCTCATGAATATGGATTACGTGGATATATGGACATCAAATCGAGTGGAAAAAAAGAAACAAACAGTGGCTGCGAGAAAGAAACGGAAGAAATAGTAGGACGTTGTATTAGATTTTTTAGAGGAGTAAATGGAAAAAACGTATTTTTTTACTATTTAAGACATTATATATGACTATTTTTTAGGATAGATCAAGAAATAAATTTTCCGCTTATATAAGAATAGGGCTATAATTCACCGCTTAAAAAACAGTTATTGGAATAAGCGAGTATATATAATTAGGGAGTATTCAAATTAAGATTATCCAAATAGGGGTTTTTAAGGGATAATATAGTTTGATTAGCGAATATTACTCTTCATTGGTGTAACAACTTGGGTATAGTTTTGTATGAATTTAATTGGTTTGTAAAGTTTCTTCAGTTTACTGTTAATAGGTGTGAATCGTTTTTTGAGGAATTAATTTTTAACTAATTGATTTTTATGGGTATAAATTTTTTTTTGCTTTTTCTTATCTGTTTACTATCTTCTTTTTTACTCTGTATGTGTGTTAAATTGTGTTTTTTTATAGATCAAAACAAATTAAAAGAATATTTAGCATATAAAACTGTATTTTTATTCTTTTTATGACTATTCTAGGTTTATATATACTTGATCGACAGTCTAAAAATGATCTGTAAGGCTTACTTGTTTGTTTTCTATAATGAAACATAATGAAATACTTTGTAATAAAGTGAATTTAAATATTTTACCTTATTTTGACCAATTCAAATCCTGAAAATATATGCTTATAATGAGTCCATCGAATTAATTGAGCTGATGGAATTTATTAGCATTAAATCGATTTTAAAAATAAATAAAGCCAACTAAATATCTAACATTTTCCTGTTGGAATTTTAATTTTTTAAAATTCTAAGAGGAGGGGTTTTATTTGTTTAAATATTATTTTTATTTTATAGGATTTATTTCATGTTTAAGAAAACCATAATTGCATTATCTTTAATTACTTTTTCTGGTGCTACATTAGCTGCAGCTCCCGTTGCAAATTTAAAAGTAACAGGATCAATTACGCCACCAACGTGTACTATTAAAGGTCAAAATGAAGTTGACTTAGAATATGTATTTGATGTGTCCCCAGGTATGTTCCCTGTATCAGGTAACTTATTATTAGATGCAAAAACAAATAATATCGAAGTTGTTTGTGACGCCTCGACCTATTTAACATTCTCTTCAACGGATAACCGTGCGAGTTCTGTATTAACCGCTGGCGTATATAACTTCGGTTTAGGTCTGTTTGATACGGATAAAAAAGTTGGTTTTTATACAATTACAATGAAAAATGCGACAGTGAAACAAGATGCTTCAAGCGCGGCTCAAACTGTTGGTGTATCGAATGGAACATCATATGCAACATCATTATCTGTTGATAAAACTAAAAAAATGGCGTGGGCAACAGCAGCAAGTACATTGAGAGCAGGGCAAATTTTTTCTGCTGACCTTGATGTAAGACCAACGCTGAGTTCTGAGCTGAAAACCAGTTCAGGTGATGCTAATTTAGATGGCTATGCAACATTAGCTTTCGCTTTCTCACTGTAAATTCGTTATTAGGATGAATGGATATAGTACTATATCTATTCATTATGGGATCGCTTTATGATGAAAAAAGTAACGACATTAATATTATCGACAATATTAATGTCTCCAGCTGTATTTGCAGGTACATCTGCAAATATAAAAGTATCTGGTGTTGTTAAAATGCCAACTTGTTTAATTAATGGTCATGAGCAATCAGATATTATTTTTGAATTAGTAAAAACATCACCAAGGTATTTAAGTCAAACGTCATATACTGTATTGCAGTCTCCAGTGAAAAAGAATGTCACTATTACGTGTGATGCAGAGACGTATTTAACATATCGAGCAACGGATACGTATCAAAGTACACCATGGCCTACTGCAAGCGGCGATAATTATTTTTTTATGGTGAATTCGGATCATACGGATAAATCAATTGGTGCTGTAGTATTTTCTGTTTCTGATGTCACTATTGATGCTAAAACTGCGTTTGTTGCAAAAGATGGTGTAACAGAAAATAATGGCATTATGACTAAAAAAATACTGAATGGCTTTGGTACGAAGAGCTCAACAATATTTGCTAATAAATTGACAGCTGGAAAAGTATTTTCCGCGGATTTTTTAACTAGTAGTGTTTATATTAGCTCAATCAACCAATTAACAGCGTCTGGTATTGATTTGACGTCCAATGTTGATTATCAAGCAGAGGCCGTGCTGGCTTTTAACTTTGGTATTTAATTAAGCTTTAATCTGAAGTGTTTTTTGGGGAATGTATGCGTTTATTTATTATGCCAGCAGCTAAAGCTACATTGTTATTTACATACTGTAGCCTGTTTTTTAGTGAAGCAGCTAATTCGCATAATTTTCAAAGTAGGAATATTCTTGAACAGATTGAATCTCCTCCTACGTGTGAAATTGTCATCCCTGATGGCGGGCAATATCAGTTTAATCAACTGCATGCCCGCCAGTTTGACCCAATTAAGATGACTGAAATTCCTGAGATTTCGAAAACATGGCAAGTTTCCTGCAATACGCCGACTCAGTTACTTATTCAGTTTTCTGATAATCGAAGTGATACGTCACAAATGGGAAATGAAAGTTACTTTGGGTTAGGGAAAGTGAATAACCAAGGGCGATTAGGTAACTATCAGCTCATCCTTAATCAGCCTAAAGTTGATGGGCAATCTGTTGGAATTGGAGTCGTTGAAGGTGTTGGAATGATTCAGCGAACTCAGGGGGAAGCCGTATTAAAAAGCAAACAATACGCATGGTTTACAAATGAAAACGTATTATCCAGTGGGAAAAACTTCTCCGTAAATATAGCGGTAAAACCCATTCTTAATAGCCTTAAAGAGACAAATGGTCCAATTATTGAGGCAATGGAATTAGATGGTAGTGCAGATATTATATTTTCATTTGGAATATAACTTTAATTTTTAATAATTTATATTGGAAATAAAAATAATAATGTATAAGAAAAGCTATTTTTCTTATTGCCAACTATTTTTAATTTTTATCGTACTGCATGTAAATAATTCCGTTGCATCTGAAACTATAAAGAGTGAAGTACCATCGTCAATTAATTTTGATCTCGACTCTTTAAAATCACTAGGGTATGGAGCAGAAGTTGCAGAATTTTTTATGAAGGGTAATCAGTTTTTACCTGGGCAACATGATGTCACCATAAAATTAAATGGCAGTAATGAATATGCCGCAAATGTTGAAATCAATGAAAGTGGCGAACTATGCCTTACTGATGGATTGATGAGTAAACTGAGATTAAAAGAAATTAACCTAAAGGAAGGATGCAATACCTTTGGACAGGTATACCCAGATGCAAAGATTGCATTACATCCTAATACATATCGTATCGATATGGTGGTTTCTGAAGATAATATTGATCAGAAACTACAAGGTAGTGAATTAACTTACGGTGGATTTGGTGTGGTGAGTAATTATCAATTATATGGGATGCATATTAATGGTAATTATAACCAGCGTTTTTACCAAGGCGAATTTGAAACAGGAATCAATTGGCAAAATTGGGTTTTGAGAAATAATAGCAGCATTTCTGTTGGCGATTCAGACTCACAATATCAGTTTAATGAAACTGTGTTATCAAAGAGCATCGAGTCTTTAAAATCGTTGTTAGATATTGGTCAGCTCAATACGCAAGGTGCATTTTTTGGTGGAACGTCGATTGATGGTGTTCAGATTTATTCGGATAGCTCTTTGCAAGCGACGAATGTTTTAGTTGTTCCTGTGACCGGGTTTGCCAGCACACCCTCAACAGTTGAAGTACAGCAAAATGGTCGATTGCTCTATCGCACGATGATACCAGCAGGACCTTTTGAGCTAAACAGGATTAATAATGTGGTGATTGGCTCACCGTTAGATGTCACTGTGATACAAGACAATGGTGAGAAACAGCAGTTTCAAGTGGTGACAGCAAACCAACAAAATGCAGTTTCACCAATGAGTTATCAATTTTCACTTGGGCGATACCGTAGCCGAAATGATCAGCAAACGGATAAGCCAATTATTAGTAGTGCAGAGATAAGCCAACAATATGGTGTATCAAATTATGCCGCAGGAATTCTCTATTCAGAGCCATTCCAGGCAGTCAGTGGGCGAGTGAATTCCTATTTCGATATCGTGACCCCTGTTTCTATAGGGATTGGGGTACAAAGTGCTCGAAATAATGAAAAACGTGGAGAGCAAATCGATTTCAATAGCAATATCGCATTTGAAAAAATGACATTAGGTGCATCCGTTTTATATCGAACGAATCAGTTTCCTATGTTAGATAGCTCATTATTAAAAAAGTCGCCAGCTCAGGATGAGCAACAAAAAACGAATAAATGGTTTAGCGGTGAAGTACAAACATCGTCCTCGTTATTTACAAGTTGGGGAGATGTTACTTGGGGACGTTTTAGCGCTAACGTTAGTCATAACCATTTTTATGGCAATAAATCCGATACGGTATTTTATTCCATTGGTTATGGCAGAAAAATTGCGGATGTATCTTTGAATGTGAATTATCAAACTGGTGATGACCAAGATAGTCGCATTTTTATTAATGCATCAATGCCGTTAGGTAAGAAAAAAAATATCAGTATGCAAAGCCAGCACTACCAAGATAAAAACATGGTCATGGCGAATTACAACCAGCAAGTTAGTGATAATTTGAGGTATTCAGTTGGGGCTGGTCGTAATGATAAAGTTAATGTCATTAATGGAAGTATTAATAATACCAATGCGTATAGCAATATTTCGTTGAGTGGTTCCATGTCTCAGAATAATACGCGCTCCATTACTGTCTCTGCATCGGGTGGCTTGGCGTATTCCGATGGGTTATTTGCAACGTCCTCCGTCCCATTAGGAGACACTTTTGGTATCGTTTATGTGCCTGATGAACCGGGGGTTAGAGTGAACACCATGGGTAGTGGGACAACGATAACGAATCATTTCGGGACAGCGGCTATTTCATCGCTGCCGAAAAACCAAAAATCGACAGTGCAATTAAATACAGAGAAATTGCCATTGAATGTGCGTTTAGATACCACTTCATTTGATGTGGCAGCTGCGAGAGGCTCCGTCATCACGAAGCGTATTAGTGCAACGACGATGAGGCAATTATTACTGAGTATTAAAATGGCAAATGGGGATGCCGTTCCTTTTGGTGCCAGTGTGCTAAATAAAAAAGGTGATTATATGGGCGTCATTATGGGAGAAGGGAATCTATTATTAAGTAATGAGCAAATTGGTGAGGATATTATTTTACGCTCACCCAACTCAGATGATTGCATTATTAAATATACCGTGCCGGAAATATTTTCCGCTGAATCACTTTATGAAGAGGCAGATGCTATCTGCCATTAATCTTACTATTATTGAATACAAGTTCGAGGTTTAAATGAAAAAGTTAATTTATACAACAATTTTAGGTTTAATTGGTTTAATTAGCGTATCTGCTAAAGCTAGTTTTCAATTAGAAACTATGACCGTTATTTTAGATGCCGGTGAAGAGCGCAAAGTATTTAGTGTAAAAAATACATCGAAAGAGCCTATTTTATTATCGACGAAAGTTTCTGATCTGGATGGTTCGAAGCCTATGGCAAAAGACGTCATGGTATCACCGCCAATTGTTCGTATTGAGCCAAATGAAAGCCAGCAAATCAACTTTGTTTTAAAGAAAGGGCTAGAGTTAAAACAAGAGGAAATTTTACGTGTTTCTTTCCAAGGCGTGGGGGCGGTTAAACAAAACTCAGCAAAAATGCCGATTCGTCAAGATGTGGCAATGTTAATTACACCGACTAATGGTCTGCTAAGCCAAACACCATGGAAAAACATTACGGTTAACCAAAAAAATAATCAGCTGACGTTAACGAATACGGGTAACCAAGTTGTTCGTTTATCCCCATCTGTGACTGTATTACCGAGCCATGAGGCTTACTCAATTGACCAGTTTTATTTAAGACCGAATGAAAGTAAAACCATTGATGTAAAAAGTCAGGCACAAGAATTAGTGATTTCACCGTTAAGCCGTTACGGATTTAAAAATTCAAATGACGATACAATCAAAGTCACTCATAACGAATAATGTTTTATCTATCAGATGGATCGAGAGTCAATAGGTTGGCTCTCTCGTTCCAATATAGGGAGATATCTAAAATATGAAAAATGCAGATGAAGACAGTAAACCGGAAAGTAATATTTACTCATTTATAATAGGCAAGGAACTTCGGTGTATTCGTAAAAGAAAAGGATTTTCGGGTGCAAAGATTGCCAAGCAATTAGGTATTTCTCAACAGCATTATTCACGGTATGAGTGTGGAAAATGCCGGATCTCGGTAGATACATTATTAAGTATTCTTTTTGTTTTAGATTTTGACTTCGGTGATTTTTTTAGTGAGTTAAGATTTCAATTGAAAAATCATCAAGATGAACTTCCAGATGTGAAATTAAATGATACCCATAAGGATATCAAAAATTATTTCGAAAAAATAAGTTAAGTTTGTGACAGCCTATTGTTATATGCCACGTAGGAATTCCTATTGTTTAATTGCTTAGAAAAATTCTCTTTTTCTCTATTAATTTGATTTATTAATCCGCCAATTAGGCGGATTTTTTTTAATGATTAGCAAGGGATAATAAAAATGTTGAAGATATTTAAATAAGATTACTGAATGGTCGTAATATACTCTGCGTTCCAAACATATTCTCCAGCGTTATCTGGGCACAGCCCTTTCAAACGGGTCTCAATTTGTTTCTCTTTTAGCCCTGCTGGCATTTGAATAACTTGGGGTTGTTTATTGAGAATACTTTGATTATCGAGAGTAATATCAAAACTATCAGGTAAATCATTAGATTTTACGGTTAACTCCATTCTTTTATCTTGCCCTATATACCCCACAAAACCTACCGTCAAAGGAATAACGGTTTCTAGTTCTTGATTGGGGAAACAAGACTTTAAATCAACAATTGCAGGTGCGCTGATATGGGGATACGCCATACTTGATGCATGTAAATTAACAATGGTATAGGTAAGAGTTGTCGGCCTAAACAGTATCTCGCCTCCGCTATAATCATTTGTCACTATGGTGCAGTAGAAAACCCAAGTTTCATCATCAAATCCTGATAGGCTGGTGACATATGTAAATCCATTAATTGTATTATCACCCCCATAATAATTTAGTACGCTAGCGCTCCCATTAAGTTTAAGTTTTCCATCATTAAAGGTTTCTGCATAGAATCCCAATCCATGACTATAGAAAACGGTTTTCATTTCCTCGAAGCTTGACCAGCATGCAGATCGCAATGGACCTGATGTGCCATCGGGATTACTGTAATTCACCTCAAACCTAAACGAGGTACTTCTATCTTTAGCTGTAATTTCTTCAATGTATACATCTTTAGTTTCTTTTAGAATAAATATTGTTTCTGCATAAATAGATAGCGGAAATAATGAAACGATAAAAATAAATAACTGGCGCAATGTCTTGACCTTACTGGTTAATCCGTAATTTACATCGGCTCGATAGTGATGGTAATCTGCCCATTGACTTCACCAACCGGAGTGCTTGTGGTAGAAGCCACCTGTGGGATGACGGTTATCGGTGTTATATTTCCATCTTTGGTAATATCCCAATTCAAGGTCGCTGTAGTCGACGATAAATTAATATCTTTATCATTAGATTTTAAGCAGTAGCGCATAAAATCGGCATTAGTTTTAATGCAGGATGCATCGGATTCTGTAACTTGGAATGTGTATTTATATTTATCGGTTCCAGAACATGTAGCAGTCAAATTAAAGGTTTTCGTGTAGTCTGTTAGGTTATCCCCAACGCGTTTTCCATTAAATGCAGAGCTCGGAATATTATCTAAAGAAACAGTTTCAGGCGCATCCAGTGTACAACCTGCCAAAACAGTGGTTTTTATTTGAACGATTGCATTGGCACTTTCTGCAATGGCTAAGTTGATATTGGTACCTCCGACAACGCTAGCGACCAAAATTAAGTTAAAGAATTTGTGGGTTATGAAGTTCATATTAAGCCTTTTATTTAAGTTAATGTTTAAAATAGTTTTGTTATTGCCAAGATTACTGGCAATTAACTTCGAATCGAATTAATGATTGCTGATCTGTATTTTGAGGTAGTGAATAGGTGGCTCGGCACTGATTTTCATCATCATGTCCCCACTTAGCGATGAGTTCGCCTGAAGGTTCTAGCCCAGACAAATAAACCTGACCATCATCATTCACAATGGATGTTTGATGCCCAATTGAAATTAAGGTACCGAAAGGCAGATTTTTGCCATTTTTTACAATGCGAACCAGTGCTCGAGCACCTTGACGAGTGACAAAATTTGCTTTGACGATAGCGCCGCGAGTGGGCACCGTTGTCAGAACGCTGTTTTCAATTTCCGTTTGTTCATCTAACTCGCTACTGTCTAATGCAACGCGGTTTAAACGATATGGGGTTGCGTAAGGTTTGATGGTGTAACCGAACCAATCCGTCTTAACGCCACTCGTGTGCTCAACGGGGATATCACTGGCTCCCGGTGCCGAAATCAGAATATTGGTCTCACCAAGAGGCTGGCTAAAAATGACACCGTCAGAATGTAAAGTCACTGCACCCGAAAGACCCGTTGAGATCTTGCGGTAATCCTTGCCGTAGCTATAACCCACTTGTGTATTTCCATAGCCACCTTGATACGCTAAGTTGAGGTTTCCGTCATTTCCATTACTTGAGGAATAACCTTGAGCTACGTTCCAATTCAGGTTTTGTTGTGGCAGGAAACTTCCGCTTAGGCTAGTTTGCTGGATTAACTCTCCTTGGTTATCATGGTTAGCACTATAAGAGGCATACATCGGCGGCGCTCCTTGAGGCAACCATTTTTGCAACGGAATGGAGACCGTTAAGAAAATATTCCTATCTGTCGTTTTGACATCGTACTGATCAATGTTTTTATTTAGCCCATATGAGAGCGTGTA
Source organism: Providencia sp. PROV209 (assembly GCF_028479485.1). NCBI lineage: Bacteria > Pseudomonadati > Pseudomonadota > Gammaproteobacteria > Enterobacterales > Morganellaceae > Providencia > Providencia sp. PROV209. The sequence goes on from NZ_JAMPNR010000021.1 coordinate 74,013, forward strand.
ATTGATATCGCCAATTTGGCTACTTAGTCCTGATTGTATGGAAACAGAGCTGCCATTTTGTTCCCAAAAACTTTGGCGGACTCCTGTTAAATAAATAGAACCAATGCCTGTTATTTTTTGTGAGATATTGGTTTGTATTCTTTCTCGCTTGTTATTGTAAAGATTAAAGTAATCAGTATTGTTGGTTTTAAGTTCCCCATCGGAATCAACACTTTCATTCTGGGACAACCAACCGGACATTCGATTCAGTGACGTTTCTTGTAAAGTGTAATAACCCCGAGTTGAATATCGATATCCGGTTAATTGAATATTCGTACCCGTTTCAGGGAATGCGCGTGCGTAGAGAAATCGCAATGATTGCCCTTGATAGCGGCTCCCATCGGTTAATTGGCTATTTGCATGGGTAATATCAGCTGAAAATGCCCCCCATGCCCCTAAGTTAAAGCCCGTGCCGATCGCACCGGACAAGTAGTTTTGGGCATACTGAATGCCGCCATAAAGTGTGGTTAAGGAAGATGCTCCCCAGATAAGCGTAGTTTCGCCAAATTGGGTTGTATCATAATGGCTGTTATCAGAGCGAAATTCACCGGCGGTTAGGCTATAGCTCATTCGACCTTCTCGTAATAGCACCGGAACAGAGGCATAGGGCACGATAAAGGATTGAATATCACCGTTAGCTTCAAGAATACTGACTTGCAAATCACCGCTTGAGTTCAAGGAATTTAAGTCAGTAATGGCAAATTCACCCGGCGCGACATTAGCTTGGTAAATTAAATAATTATTTTGACGAATCTCAAGGGTGGCATTACTGTTTGCAACACCTCGAATAATAGGCGAAAACCCTTGTTGGCTTGCTGGATACATGCTTTCGTCAGTTCTTAATTGCACACCGCGAAACGTCAGTGAATCGAAGACTGTGTTATTGGTCGTGCTATCCCCTAAAACTAATCTGCTACGCCAAGGAATGATCCCGCGTTCGACATAGCTGTTTAGATATTGCCAGTGGCTTTCTTGGTTATGCTTGCTTGTATAGCGAGTCCATGTACGGTTGTCTCGATACCGCCAACTACCTATATTGATGCCATTTCGTAGATTTAAGTAAATGTTTTTACTGAAATCATGCTTATATTGGTTATCTGTAATACCTAATGTATAGCTGGTAAATAATGCATTAATTCCGTCATCCCATTGGTTTGTTGAAATTTCATCTTTGGCTACATTACTTAACGCTATCTGTGGAATACTGATATTTAATTTCATTTTAGGGAAATCAAATTCGGTATGCGCATTAGGGATCAGTTGGACGATATTAATGCACTGATCACTCTCTGATTGAGTGAATGCAGATGTTTCCGTGTTCACTCCCAGTTCAGTAAGGTCTTGTTTGGTTAACAGCGGCATCAACCCAGTAGGGTCTGTTGTTGTAGATACATGTGTATGTTGCTCTTGGCAGTGCTGTTCTTTAACAAAAGCCATGTTTCTTCTGTATTTAAGATTACCATTTAAATAAACATCAACGTCATAGGTTCCTGGCAATTGTGAACCTTGGTTTTCAAATGTGCTTAAGTCTGCAATATGCTCTGCATCAATAGAAATTAAAGAGGAGGGAAAATAGTAATCTTTCCCGTCTTGGGCATAGGTATTTGGTACGACAAAAAGGCAAATAAATAAGTATGAGGACATCAAATGGTTATTTATGATTTTTTTGTATTTTTTGAGTGAGACGAACATAGAAAACCTTATTTCCATTTGAAATAAAACACATTGATTTTTAATTGAAAATGGCAGGCTTTGGCGGTGTAACGCCACCAAAATCATTGATTGAACTAAATGTCAGTTTATTGATATTAAATCCATCTGGAGAGTTAACTTGAATATCACTAAATGGCGCTATCATGACGGTTGGCAACTCTTTTTTGTCTGACTTAAGATCCGTTAATGTCATGTAATAAGGTGATGGATTGGATATTTTAATCTTTTGATTATCTATCTTGCTAAATCGAATAAGACTTATTGCTTCTTTAGGTGTGATCTTTAATCCTTTTGGTCGAACAAAAAGTTTAATGCGAGTCACTGCCGCAAGAATTAATGCATTTTTATCAGACAGTTCATTTCTATCAATAGATGGAATAGCTTTGACATTGAAATAAAATAGAGATTCTTTATCTATAGGTAATTTTTCACCTGCATAAACTAAGCGTATGGTATTTTCATTTTTGGGTGCGCTAGTGAATAGTGGTGGCGTAGAAATAAAATCATTTATTTTATTTCCTTTTGCATCTTCTATCCATGTTTGAACTAAAAATGCTGATTTATCTGAGGTGTTCCGAATACCTGTAGTAATTTGTTTACTTTCTTGCGGATAAATAATTCGGGTGCTATCAAGTGTTATTCCACCGGCAAAACACAGCGAAGAAAAACCAAAATAGCATAGCGAAACTAGCCATTTATAAAAATGGCTAGTTTTAGGTAATGAAAACATAAAGACTCCGAAAATAAATAATGCGCACCCGCTATGACACGGGTGCTAAGACAGAAGTATTACTGGTAAGTAATAGTGAAATCGGCAGATGCGTTAGCAGAACCCGCAGTGACTTCATCCGCTAATGCGATGTACTGTGCTTGGAAACGTAATGTACTATCACCTTCATTCAGCTTAACTACATCCGTTGCTTTTAAACCATCAACATTCACTAATTTACTGTTTTGTAAAATTTGAATACCTACGCCAGTCGCTGTTATTTGCCCACCTTGAGAAGCGACAGGAGCAAGAATTTTTTCTTCGTCAGGAACAGTAATACCTGCGAAAGTCAGAGAGGCATTTTTGAATGTTTCGGTTGCACAACCCGTTAATTTAATATCAAAACCAACAGGAGAAGAAACTGAAGATTTACCGGTGAAGGCATCTTGACGGTATTGACCTAAATTAACAGTTTGTGAGGCATCGTCATTATCAATAACACAAGGAGTATTCACAATGGCACCTGCAAAATTCACAATACCACCACCTACAGTAACTGGAGTTAAAGTAGGCTCTTGCTCTTCTGGAAGGGTTTCTGCAAATGCAGTGTGAGATAAAGCTAAAGAAATAGGTAATGCGATAGCGATTAACTTGAGTTTCATTATATAACTTTCCATTATAAAAATTTCAAAAGGATTTAATTACTTGCTTGGTACTTGCATTTAAAATGACGCATGCACTCCGAAAAATACATTTATATATTTTTGAGATTGCCTACATTAATTACACCGTCAGTTTCTAACTCTTCGATAAGTAAATCGAAAAGTCTATTTTGTTCTGGCTTTATTATTTTGTGACTGAATTCATCAAAAGGAATATTCAGAGCATTCAGCAGTATTAAAATGTTTTGAATGCTTAAAGTGGATACTCCTCTTTCATATCTTGATACTTGTTGCTGACTTACCGATATTAAAGATGCTAATTCCTTTTCAGATAATCCTTTGCTTACCCTTGCATTTCTAATAAAATTTCCTATTTTTTTATTTAGTTTCATTATATTGATGGTTAGTAATTACCTAGATTGGTTAGATAAGATTTATATAATTGGATGATTTCAAAGCGAGGTGAATTGTAAATAGGTTAAATAATGATGTAAATACTCAAAATATGATGAAATATAATGTTACATTCTGTTTAAATAAAACATCGATAATGTCGACTCTAAAATTACTCTTTTTTTGAGTATATTTAGTAATGAAATAAAATAATGATTGAGTAATGACATAGATTAATAAATGAAATCTATTTAATGATCGTTAGATGAAATAAAATGATACAATATAAAATATTTTCTTTCACTTTATGCTTTTTGTTACTCATTAAAGGTGTTTTTTTGGATGAAAAAATTAAAAGGAATGACGTTATTATAAAAAAATGAATTTGTTAAATACTAATAGATACAATTCATTAGCTATGAATTTTCAATTGTAAGTGAATATTTATAGATATCTTAATGAAAATAAAATCCTCACTAATTACATAATACAGAGTGAGGATTTTTCTGGTAAATAATACTTAACAATGAACATGATGCATTAATTGTTGTTGAGCTTTAGCTATTCCCGCTTCATACCCTTCGGGTTTCATATCCAAACCCTCAGCATAGATAAACTGAACATCTGTAATGCCCATTAAACCTAAAACGGATTTCAAATAAGGTGTAATTGCATCGGTTTCTTGCCCATAGTGAATGCCTCCCCGAGCACTAAATACCAGTGCTTTAACATTTTCCACTAAGCCCAGCGGATAGGTTGCTGTATAGCGGAATGTTTCTCTTGCTCTGACGACTAAATCAAACCAATTTTTTAATTCAGTCGGTACGTTGAGGTTATACATTGGTGCACCGAGGATCAGTAAATCACTCTCTTTTAATTCCGCAATTAACTGGTCTGAAAGTTCGGCCGTATTTTTTAAATCATGATTGTTAATCTCTGCACCTCTTAGCGCAGCAAAACGCGCTTGATTCAGTACTGGTAAGGGTTTTTCTGCCACATCATGTTCGATAATACAATCTTGATATCCTTGGGCTTTACGTTCATCCAGATACTGTTGAATTAAGGTATTTGTTTGAGATGCTGCACCATTAATACTGGATTTTATAACTAAGATTTTCATGGGGTTCTTCCTTATCAATTTAAGATGTAGCAAGTATATCTGGCTTGATAAGTGGACAATGAGTGATATTCTTTCCTTATATTGTTTCCATTTGAGCACCAATATGAACAAATTAGATTTGAACTGTTTACCTATCTTCATTGCTGTGGTTGAAGCCGGAAATTTTTCAGCGGCAGCAGAGCGCCTACATTTAACGCGATCAGCCGTTAGTAAAAGTATTTCACGATTAGAAGGCAGTTTAGGTATTGCACTGTTTCAGCGAACGACTCGTCAACAAACCTTAACCAATGATGGCATGGTGTTGTATGAGTATGCGAGCAAGGCTTTGAATGCACTTCAAGAAGCCTCAAACTATTTAGAAAGCGGTAAGCGTAATGTTGAGGGGAAAGTGTGTATTACTGCACCTCGATTATTGGGTAATTTATATGTTGTTCCGTTGCTGGTTGAACTGATGAAGTTATATCCAAAACTCGAAATTGAAACGGTATTGAATGACCGTAACGTGGATTTACAGCAAGAGGGTGTTCATGTTGCAGTTCGAGTGGGTAAACTCGCCGATTCAAACCAGTTGATTGCCCATGAAATTGGTTACCATAAAATGATTTTTTGTGCGTCGCCGAGCTATTTAGCGGAACATGGTATTCCCCAGCAACTTTCTGAATTAGATAAGCACCAGCTGATCGCGTATACACAGGCCGGAAAAATTTTGCCATGGCATGTTTTTGATCAGAACCAGCAAGCGCATCGTTATTTACCTATAAGCAAATTAGTGATGGATGATATGCAAACCATTATGTTTGCAGCATTAAATGGTGCTGGGATTGCGTATTTACCTCAATGGTTAGTCAAAGAAAATATCAAGACAGGTCATCTAATTGAGATTTTATCCATATATCAAAGTGCTCGTTATCCTATCTCAGTCGTATGGGTAGCAACCTCTTTTTTACCGTTAAAAACGAGGGTGGTTATTGATGCGATTCGTGAAAAATTACCCCTGAATTTGACATCAGAATAGACGATTATAAACAGTGAGTCTTCTCACAGAGTGAGGGTTTTTATTGAACATGTCTTGCATATGGTGAAATTTTAATTCTATATTCGTTATAAGTTATGAAATTTAATTTCTTAAAAAATCATAACGATTTCGTTATAAAAACACCATTGATGTTATTCGCACATTATAAAACCGATAAAGTGAGGCAAGGCATGAAATTAACGACCCTATTTGCAGCAACAACTCTGTTAGTGACCGCCAGTGTGGCAGCGAAAGAGTATCCCATCCATCATACTGCACAGATTAAATCCCTAGATGATGCCCAAAAAGCCGCAGTCTGGGAGCAAGCTGAAGTGCTCACTGATTTTGTCTACCCGTGGGAAAATGAGACACCACCTAAAACCGATTTTCGTGCGTTGTGGAGCGACAATGCGCTGTATTTCCGTTTTATCGCGGACGATAAAGATATTCAGCTAGGTCAAAATGCTGATAAAGATCAGGCTGTATTAGATTCCGATCGTGTGGAATTATTCTTTGCGACGAGCCCTGAATTAAAACCTTACTACACCGCAGAAATGGACCCATCAGGGCGTACCTTTGATGCGAAAGCGAATTTTTATCGTGAAGTCGATCCTAGCTGGAATTGGCAAACTTTAAAAACGGTTGGGCAAATCACGCCAGAGGGGTATGTGCTAACGGGAAAAATTGACCTTGATGAATTGACGCAACTGAATCTTTGGCAAGACAGCGATAAGAAAACCTTGATGTGTGCCATTTTACGCGGAGAATTTAGTGCCGGTGAGCCGAAACAAGTACGTAAGTGGATCAGCTGGATCAAACCAGACTCTGTGAAACCTGATTTCCATATTCCTTCAGCCTTCGGGAGCTGTAAACTCGTCAAATAGCCTTCATCCGGTGGTAGCCTTAAGCGGTTTATAAAGTTGCCACCGGTTTTTCAATTTCTTTTATACCATTGTTGTGAGTTCAATCACGTAAATCATCCTAAGTGAATAACTTGTTATGATTAGAATTGAAATTAATATTCATAAATAGTATTTTTCTATGAAATATAGTTTCAGTTGAGGTGATGTGATGTCAGTAACCGAAAATACGCTTAGCGATTGTTTGAACAATGAACTTAATCAGGACACATTGCAGTTTTCTCGTTTAGATACCTTATCCATGCTCACCGTGATCAATCAGGCGGATAGCACCGTCGCGACAGCATTACATTCCGTGTTACCTGAATTGGCGAATGTGGTTGATGTGATTGCTGAACGTTTAAAACAAGGTGGGCGGATCTTTTATGTCGGAGCTGGCACCAGCGGGCGATTAGCGGTATTGGATAGCGCGGAGTGCCCTCCAACATTTGGTACCTCGCCTGAGATGGTGCAATCAATCATTGCGGGTGGGCATTCCGCGATGTTAAAAGCAGTTGAAAATATTGAAGATTCAACGGAAGCATCTGTACAGGAATTGCAAGAACGCGGTGCTACGGAAAAAGATGTGATTATCGGTATTGCAGCAAGTGGGCGGACTCCATTTACCTTAGCCGCGATTGAATATGGTAATCAAATTGGCGCATTGACGGTGGGGATCACGACACGTGGACACGGCTTATTGAGTGATTTAGCGCAATATGCCATTGCACCGGATGTCGGTGCTGAGGTGCTTTCTGGCTCTACGCGAATGAAAAGTGGTACGGCACAAAAAATGATTTTAGGCATGTTAAGCACTTGCGTTATGGGGCGCTTAGGGCGAATTCATACCAACTTAATGGTCGATGTAATGGCGAGTAATATCAAACTATTGCGTCGGGCTGAACGAATTGTTGGGGAAGTTTGCGGGATTGATGTAGATACGGCGGCAAGGTTATTAAAGCAGGTGGATTATCACCCACGCCGCGCCATTTTAATGTATGAATTGAATATTACTGCACAGCAAGCGACAGAGATTGTTCAGCGCAACCCGAACACCAGTTTGGATTTGATGCTAAACAGTCATAGCGAATAGCATAAACATAAACAGAGTCATGACTCAGTCAACACCGGGGAAATACTATGGCTAATAAGATAGAACATCTGGAAGTGCTCGCCAGAGAAATAGAAAAATACGCGGGCGGGTTTGAAAACGTGGGTACGTTAACACATTGTATGACGCGTATCCGTTTGGTTTTAAAAGATAACAGTAAATTTGATGCCGATGCCCTCAAGCAAGTGGAAGGGGTGAAAGGCGTTGTGTTTAATGGTGAGCAACAACAAGTGATTGTTGGTATGGGAACCGCTGCAAAAGTTTTCTCCGTCATGAATAAACGCATGCAAAATAGTGGCGTAGCGAGCGAGGAAAGCAGCGCTTTGACACCAGAGAAAAAATCTTTCTCCATTCGTCGTATGCTTAATACGCTAGCTGCCATTTTCGTACCCACTATTCCTGCATTGATTGGTTGCGGTTTGATTATGGGGTTGATTAACATTGTACGCTTAGTTGCTCCCGGTGTTGTGGAGCAGTTCCCCGAACTATTTAAGTTATTAAAGTTGATTGGTAGCGCAGTATTTACGTATTTATCCATCATGATTGGGGTAAATACAGCAAAAGAGCTAGGTGCATCGACATCGATTGGTGCTGTTATGGCGGGGCTTTTAGCCATGCCAGGCTTAGCGGATATCACTTTATTTGGTGAAAAGCTGCAACCTAACAGTGGTGGGATTTTTGCGGTACTGATGGTGGTGGTCTTCTCATCTAAATTTGAAGTGTGGTTTAGAAGTATCATCAAAGAGAGCCTTGATTTGATTGTGACGCCATTCGTGACTATTTTAGTCTCTGCGATGGTGGCATTGATTGTTTTTCAACCGGCGGGACATTACCTTAACCAAGTCTTAGCTCAAGGGGTTTCTGTTGCATTGCTCAATAGCGGTGGCGGGGCAGTGGCAACTGGCGGTATCTTAGGCGGAAGCTTCCTGTTCTTATTATTAACCGGTCTACACCAAGGCTTGATCCCAATCCATGCGGAAATTTTGCAAACATTTGGCTTGAATTACTTATTCCCAATCTTAGCGATGGGCGGTATGGGGCAAGTTGGCTCGTGTTTCTGGGTATTATTAAAAACCAAAAATCAGCGCTTAAAGAAAACCTTAGTGGGGGCTTTACCTGTCGGGATCTTTGGTGTCGGTGAACCATTATTATTTGGTGTTTCATTACCATTGGGCAAACCGTTTATTGCTGGGTGCATCGGGGGGGCTGCGGGCGGTGCACTGATGGCATTCTTCCATGTCGGAATTATCATCCCATTTGGGACTGCTGGATTGTCGTTAATTCCGCTGGTGGGTGATGGGCAAATTCTCGATTTTCTGATTGCTGTTGCAGGCGCATGGATTGTCGGTTTCATTGCCAGTATGATAATAGGCTTCAACGATCCAGAAAAATAATAAGAAGGTATAGCCATGTCAGCATTGACTGTAAAATTGGAAAGCTTATTGACGAGAGGCAAAGGCACGGAACAGCGCATTGCGCAGTTTTTGCTGGAGTATCGCGACAGCCTTGTTGCGATGAATGCCGCAGAATTGGCTCAAGCAGCTGGTGTCAGTAGTGCATCCGTCATTCGTTTTGCAAGGCAAATGGGCTACCGTGGCTATCCTGAATTTAAAGTCGATTATTTATCGGATGAGAAGCAACACAAAGCAGAAAGTTTATATGGCAATCTGAGTCGTAATGACGATACGGCTCAGATCATTGCCAAATCAGGGCAGCTGTTTATTAGTGCCATTGAAAAATCGTTAGAACTGTTAGAACCCGCTGCGGTTGATGCTGTTGCTCAAAAACTGGTTGAAGCGAAACGCATCGTGCTGTTTGGTATTGGTTCATCAGCGATTGTGGCGAATGATATTTTCCATAAATTTATCCGCGTCAATAAATCGGCTTTATTTAGCCCAGATTTGCATGTGCAACTGAGCTATTCGGCGAATTTAGGTGATGGAGATTTAGCTATTGCGGTGACCGCTAGGGGTAATACACCTGAAGTGAACCGTATGCTGAAATCCGCTCACGATAATGGCTGTACCACTATCGCCTTAACCCGTTTTGGGCAAGATGATGCGGCGCGCCTCGCGGATTTAATACTCCCTTATTACTATGATGAACAACATTCTCAGTTGGGGGTAATCACCCCTCAAGTGTTGCAGATGGTGATATTCGACACACTATTCTTCAAATACTTAACCCTTGCTAATGAAGATGCGGACATCGCATTGCAAAAAGGTCGACAAGCCGTTACATCGGCAGGATAAACCACCATGATTGTCACAGAGTTAGCTATCGGCGCACTGATCGGCTTGATTATAAGTACGACGGGTGTGGGCGGTGGTGTCATTGTTTTACCCATATTGACATATTTTTTTGGATTGAATGCCCTAGCGGCAGTAGCAACGGCGAATTTTCTCTCCATGTTGATGAAAGTGTCTTCGTCATACATGCATTTTCGATTAGGGAATATTCCCCTAAAAGGCGCGTTGATAGTCTTAGCGATTATGTTGCCAAGTACATTTTTATCCAGCCTGCTGGTGACGTGGTTAGGCAGCATTCCCGCGTATGAAAAACAGGTGGAATGGGGGATTAATGCGCTGGTGGCTGCGGCAATTATTTTTTCATTGTACTTATTTATTCAGCGGATGTTTTTTGCCAATCCACTCAAGAAAGTTGTCATGAAAGAAAACCAGCTGAAAGCGATGGCGATTCCGGCGGTGTTAGCTGGGGTTGTATTGGGTGCGACAGGGGTAGGCGGTGGGGTGGTCGTTTTACCCATGTTATTGCGCTATATGGATTTAAATATCAAACAAGCCATTGGTACATCGATTGTTGTCACGACAGTATTATCGGGATCTTCAGCTTTGGCTTATGCGCAAGATGGTTACACGGATTTAAAACTGGCATTAATTCTCTGTGCGGGCGCGTTATTGGTCATGCCATTGGCAAAATATTTGCTGGTGAAATTATCTGAACGGACATTCCAATACCTCACTTTATTGCTGATCTTATGCAGCGCCGTAATGATGACTTGGAAAGTGATTATGCCGTAAAAATGAAATAATGCTTTTCCTTACTCGCCTACTTTCTTTCATTAGTCTGAAATTGATAGTTTAAATATAATTACATTTAAACTATCAATGTTATTACTTATTTAATTTTCATCTAAAAATGAAATTCAAGTTTTGAAAATAATAAATATAATTGAATTTTTACTTTTTAATTTGAAAAAATATTATCATTAATAAAATGTTGGGCTATAATAAATTTCGTTCATTGGAAATTAATCTGTTTTTGATTTTCATTGTTGAGTTTTAAAATATGACGCTATCTTTTTTGTATATGTAATAATTGATATTGTTATTTTGTTTTAAACAATTGATATTGAAGTGGATGCTCTTATAAAGATACGATTTTTAATTAAATTTAAATTGCGATTTATATTTTGGAAAACACGTTGTTTGTTTTTCAAGAGTATTGAAAAGCATCAATCCAAAATGATTATATTATGAAATATCAGTTAACTCATGCGTATAGCCGATCAGCTCAGTTTTATGGTGTTGAAACAAACTTAAGCCTAGAGCAATTTCAACAAGCTTGTGCTTATATTCAGTTAATTAGAGATAAACTACCGAGTTTTTCATCTTCTGATGATTATCTAGTTGAGTGTGAAACTCTTTTTCTTCTTCAGATGTTTTATGGCTTTATGCCATTATATGAAAATAGTGAAGTGGATGCGATTGTTGATGTTCATCATAACTGGGAATGTTATGTAATTGGTGGGAGCTTGGCGTCTATAAACCAATATGCGATATGTAATGCAAGCATTATTATGCTGGAGTTTCTTCGCTATAAATTACAGGCAAAACTCAATAATTATTCTAATGAGAAAATAAAAATTGATTTAGCTCGGCTAGATTCCTTATTAAGTGGCCATTTTTTAAAAAAAGAATGGGAGCTGAGAGATGTTTATGGAAATGATCTTACGGGTATTCAATTTTTAAGAAGTGATAAAGTTGAATTAATATCTAAAGCACCTATAGAAGCTGAAATGTAGCGAGATGAATTTTTTAGTTGATAGAAAGCACTAAGCCGTCACTAGATGAAGTGCCCCCTTTAGTTGGATAACCATTTGCTGGGGGGCTTTTTATGCCAAAATACAATCGCGATGTAAAAATTATCATTGCAATAGAGGTGTATCAGAGATTCTGTGTATTTACCCGTTGAGGTAAGTTTTATCTCAAAGAGTTAAAATGCGCTCTGTAATTAAGGTCATCAATTTCGATGTATCAACATCAGTCATGATTTTACAATTCATCGTTTCCGAACTGTGATGAGTCAAAGTAGATGGGGTCGCAAAACTATGACCAAATAATCTCTTGGATTCATATTCAATAGAGATTGAACCATCAACACCTGAAAAAATTTCAGGTTGAATGAGGTAGGCAATAACACAAGGGTCATGAAGGAAAGGATCAAATTCAGCATATCTTCGACACATTTCTGCTACGCTCTGGGCAATAGCCCCTCCTTTTTCCAAAGCAGTGCACAAACCCGCTCTTATATCCGCTTTACTTGTCACATCTAAACCAAGCATTGTAATGTGCTGCGCACTATCAAAAACTATATGAGCAGCATGAGGGTCTACATAAAAATTAAACTCAGCGGCTGGCGTTATATTTCCCTGTGTAAATGCGGCTCCTCCCATGACGACAATATCTTTTACATTATCAATTAATTTTGGCTCTTTAATGATAGCTATTGCAATATTAGTGAGAGAGGCTATTGCGCATAATGTTATTTCACCAGGATTTGCCATAACAGAATCAATAATAAAGTCTACCGCGTGACCAGAATCATTGTGGTGTTTAGATTCCGGTAGGAGCACCCCAGCAAGCCCATCTGTACCATGAACATTCGTTTTATTCCCAGTTTTGCTCATTAATGGACGATTACAGCCTTTAGCGAGAGGAATATCTAGCCTATTAGCTAATGTCAGTAATTTTTTTGCATTACTGTGAACCTTTTCTAACTCTACATTCCCTGCGACTGTTGTTATCCCGATTAATTCTATTTCTGGTGACGCTATAGCGAGAAAAATAGCCACTGCATCATCAACTCCAGGATCACAATCTATTATTATTTTATGCATGTTAACTCCTTGATTTATAATTTATTAATTAGATAGTCGAAAGTATTAATAATTAAACCTAAAGTTTATTTATAGAATCTATTTTTAGAGTGTGTGAAAGCTAAAGATAGAAGAGCTAAAAAATTAAAATAGAGGGAATCTATATATTAATATTGCCAAAAATATCTTTCTAATGAAGTTTTTTTGGTAAGAATGATGATTTTAATAAGTTATGATGGTTTTCAAACACTAAAATTTAAAATTAACTTGTTATGGCATGATTAATTACATGGAAAGTTCAAAAAATAGAACGATTGAAATATAATAATCTAAAAAATGCGAACTCATGATTGTTTTTTAAAATATAATCCTGAAAATGTGAATCGCATCGCATTTGGCAACTATTTATCAGGTGGGTATTTTTATGAAAAATAGTGAATATATTTTCTATGTTTCAATTTCTTAAAAAGAATGCTTTTTTACATTCACATTCGTTCGTAGAAGAATAAATGGCATATTTTTTCTGCTTGGATAATCGTAATAATCAACAAAATAATTTTTTAATCTATCACTGCATAAATTATGCATTAGCCTAATGAGCATAATTTTATAATGACTGTGTTTACCATTTATTGAAAGCGGCTAGTTTTTAGTGAATGTATGAGCTCATTTTTCTGAGGAGGGAAGTTCGATAGGTACTACCGTGAAGCGATTGCGGTGATGGATGAAAGATAAATCATCACTGATGAACCAATAAATTAATGATACAGAAAGCAAAAAACCGCCACTAGGGCGGGTTCTTTAAATAGTGGTGCCCGGACTCGGAATCGAACCAAGGACACGGGGATTTTCAATCCCCTGCTCTACCGACTGAGCTATCCGGGCAACGGAGCGTATTAAACCTGATTTAAGAGGGGGAGTCAAGGCGGTTTCTAAAAACTTTTGATTGAATGCGTTTTTTTTCAGCGTTTGAATTAAATTTTAATCAAATCAATGTAAAAACTCACAAAAAGTGAAAAAAAAATGCCAGAAACGTTGAGGGTTATCTGGCATTTATGTTGCTATTTTAATGGTTTATTAGCGTAAATACTTTTTCTGCGCCTTATTAACTTTAATCAGGTAATTACGAGATTCTGCCGCAGGGTGTTTGGTCGAAAGTGTCTCGTAAACCTCACCTGGCTCTAAATTATTAATTCGTTGAGCAGCTTGCTTTTTATCATTATGGAATACACGCAACACACTACCTGCACCCCCGTTATAGGCTGTGATCACCGCATAGCGACGTGAGGTTGGGTTACTAATCTCTCCTAAATAGCTATTTTGTAAGATAGCTAAGTAAGCGGTGCCTGTATCAATGTTTTGCTCAGGGTCAAACAGGTAGCTGCGGCTTGGTACACCGGATTTACCTTGAGAACGGAATACGTCTTTACCTGCGGTGTTCGGCATAATTTGCATCAAGCCTAACGCATCAGAGCGGCTAACGGCATAAGGGTTGAAGCTTGATTCAATTTGCATGATCGCCAGAATCAGTGATTCATCTACACCGTATTTTGCAGAGGATTTTTTAATATAAGGCAGATATTTATGGGCGCGTTTATCGAGGTGGTTTGGCACCAATTGCATGGTAACCGACCAAACGATATTCATGCCGGACTGCCTGCGCTGCATTTTATTGCTGATCAGATAATCTGCAAATTTATTCGCGCGCCACTCCCAACGAATAGGTTCGCCCATATTGTCCATAACCTGACCAAACAGGAATGGCTCTTTACTGTAAGGAATGTCGTTAATATCGGAATAGAGGTCGATGGAGTTCGGGTCATCGCCCATCAATAATGTAGTGACAATCGCTTTCTTCAGGTGTGCTGACGGTTCAACAGCAGAAATTGTCTCGACCGTGATGGTTCCTGCATCAAAGTTAATGTGGCTACGAGTACGATACTCATCGGTATATTTCACATAGTCTTTGGGACCTGCAATGAGAACTTCTTTAATCCCCCAAATATTTTCGATGTTATGAGCAAATTGCCCCATCAAAATATCAAAGCCATTAGTATCTTTGACATAGTCAGGATTAAAGTCAGATTTCTGATTACTAGAACAAGAAACAATCAGGGGAATCAACAATGTGAGTGTGAGTAATTTTTTCATACGATCCACAATATTAATGCAAGCTATTTACTATTTCGTTCATTGAATCAAAAGCGTTCAAGTTGCAGGGGGTAGCAAACCAAGCCATGCAACTTGAGGAACGATAGGTATAGACCTAAAAACTATTTTTCTGGGGTATAGCCATCAATTTGAATATCGTGACCTTCAAATAAGAACTTCACCATTTCTTGTTCCAACATTTTACGGTCATCTGGATTCATGGTGTTGAGCTTCTTTTCATTGATCAGCATCGTTTGTTTGGTCATCCATTGACTCCATGCTTCTTTCGAAATCTCATTAAAAATACGCTTTCCTAATTCGCCAGGGTAAAGCTGAAAATCTTGCCCATCAGCGTCACGTTGTAAGAAAGTGCAAAAAATGGTTCTACTCATTTAATTTTTCCTCAAATATCAGATAATAAGGCAAGTTGTTTTAGTAAACTTTCAACCGGTGCAGCGAGCCCAACGGTTGCGCCTAGGTGTAAGTTATACCAGAGTCCATTACCTTCATCCATGGCAGAGTTAAATGCCTGAATATTAACTTTTACAGGGATAATATCTAAATGGAAATGGCTAAACGTGTGGCGAAAAGCAATTAATTGTTCTGGTATGTCATGTTGCAGACCAGAATCAGCCAGCCATTGAGCCAGTTGCTCATGGCTTTCAAACTGTGGAAAGGCGAATAATCCCCCCCAAATACCGGATGGTGGTCGTTGCTCTAACCAGACATTATCTTGGTGTTGAAGGATCAAGAACCAGGCACTTTTTTCAGGAATTTTTTGTTTCGGTTTTTTACCCGGATATTCCTGCCAAGCATGGTTAGCGTATGCAATACAGCCTGTATTGAGCGGGCATAATTCACATTTTGGCTTGCTACGGGTGCATACCATCGCGCCAAGATCCATCATGGCTTGGTTAAAGTATTCCACTTCAACGTTAGGCGTGACCTTGGTGCTAATGTCCCACAGGCGGTTTTCCACCTCTTTTTTCCCTGGCCAGCCTTCGACGGCATAACAGCGAGCTAAAACACGTTTTACATTCCCATCTAAAATGGGATAGTGCTGTTTTTGAGAAAGGGAGAGAATGGCACCTGCGGTGGAACGTCCAACACCAGGAAGCGCATTAACTTCCTCAAATGTCGTCGGAAATTGACCTTGATATTGAGTCGCAATGACTTGAGCTGCTTTATGTAGATTGCGTGCTCGGGCGTAATAACCGAGTCCCGTCCATAAATGCAGAACTTCATCAAGGGGCGCATTTGCCAATGCAGTGACGTCGGCAAAGCGTTGAGTAAATTTTTCAAAATAGGGAATGACAGTGCTGACTTGGGTCTGTTGCAACATGACTTCAGAGAGCCAAACATGGTAGGAGGATTTTTCCTGCTGCCATGGCAAGGTTTTACGACCGTATTTGTGATACCACTTGAGCACGGCGCTTGAAAATTGTTGAGCTTCCATTATTTATAATATTTTTATCGCTATTTCAGTCATGATGAGGATTGCAACATAGACCGTGGTGGCTGTAAACCGCTTCTTGTGTAAAGTTATCCAATTATCAACTGCAAGATCCGAGAAGTTTTGCTAAACTCCCTTTCCCACCATACTTAGATATTAATTAATTAGGTATGTTTGGTTTTTTTTATACTCTTGTTGGCACATTATCTAATTGGACAACGAATTTTTTAGAACTTTATTATGATCAATAACGTTATCTCCCCCGAATATAATGAAGAAGGGCGGGTTATGCGCCGTGTCCGTAGTTTTGTCCGCCGTCAAGGGCGTCTGACAAAACGTCAGGAAGAGGCATTAGAAAGCGAATGGGCAGAAATGGGTATCGATTTTGTTAACGAACCCTTTGATTTCGCAAAACTATTTAATAATTCAAATCCGGTTACTCTGGAAATTGGATTTGGAATGGGCGCCTCATTAGTCACGATGGCAGCACAAAACCCAGATAAAAACTTTCTGGGAATTGAAGTGCATGCACCGGGTGTTGGAGCTTGTTTGGCATCGGCAAAAGAAGAAAATGTCACCAACTTACGTGTGATGTGCCACGATGCTATCGAAGTTTTAGACTTCATGATCCCGAACGGTAGCTTGGAAATGGTTCAGTTATTCTTCCCTGATCCATGGCATAAAGCGAAACACAATAAACGCCGTATTGTGCAGGTGCCTTTCGCAGAAAAAATTCGCAGTAAATTAATTGATGGTGGTGTTTTCCACATGGCGACAGATTGGGAACCTTATGCAGAACATATGCTTGAGGTAATGACCAGTGTTGCTGGGTATGAAAACGTATCAACCACAGGGGACTACGTTCCTCGTCCAGAATCAAGACCAGAAACAAAGTTTGAAAAGCGCGGCCAGCGGTTAGGGCATGGTGTATGGGATTTAATGTTTAAGAGGATTTAATCATGGCTAAACAACAACGTAGTCGCCGTTTACGTAAAAAAATGCGTTTGGATGAATTCCAAGAATTAGGCTTCATTGTTAAATGGAATTTTAAAGAAGGCACGCCGATCGAAGAAGTGGATAGCACCGTTGATCAACTGATTGCTGAAGCTATCGAACCAAACGGACTGGCATTTGAAGCTAGCGGCTACATGAACTGGGAAGGGATTGTTTGCCTACAAAAAATTGGTAAATGTACCGAAGAACACCGTCAAATCGTTGAAAATTGGCTAAAATCAAAAGGGATGAACGACGTTGTTGTTTCTGAACTGTTTGATGTTTGGTGGGAATAATAACTAGTTTGATTATTAATAAAGGCATCCAATTGGATGCCTTTATTTTCTAGAGTAATCCATTCTGGAGCAAAACACTTGAGCACCCAGTTTTCTGACCAATTACTGCATGATATTTTGGAACAAGTTCGCCCCCTGATAGGTCAAGGAACGGTGGCAGACTATATACCTGCTTTGGGCGGTATTCCTTCACATCATTTGGGGATTGCGGTACATACCGCTGAGGGAGATGTGTTTACCGCTGGAGATGCCAAAACACGTTTCTCAATTCAATCTATTTCTAAGGTTCTTAGCTTGACCTTGGCAATGACGCGTTACGAAGAGCAAGAAATTTGGAGCCGTGTTGGTAAAGAGCCATCAGGGCTGCCATTTAATTCATTGATTCAAATCGAAATGGAAAAAGGAATTCCCCGGAATCCATTTATCAATGCTGGGGCGATTGTGATTGCTGACATGCTGCAATCTCGTTTGAGCGCACCAAAACAACGGATGTTAGAGTTTGTCCGGAAACTCGCTTGTGAGCCAGATATTAGTTATGACACGAATGTCGCACGCTCAGAAATGGAACATGCGAGCCGTAATGCGGCCATCGCGTATTTAATGAAATCTTTTGGCAATTTTGATAATGATGTTTTAACTGTTTTAGAAACTTATTTTCATTATTGTTCTCTAAGTATGAATTGTGTCGAGTTAGCTCGGTGTTTTACCTACTTAATGAATCAAGGTGAATCCTCTTGCTCGATAGACCCGATTATCACGCCATTGCAGTCTCGACAGATCAATGCCTTAATGATGACTTGTGGAATGTATGATGGTTCCGGTGAATTTGCATTTCGTATTGGAATGCCCGGTAAGTCAGGTGTCGGTGGTGGTATTGTGTGTGTGGTTCCTAACCAATTCACGGTGGCAGTATGGTCGCCGGAATTAGATTCGGCGGGAAACTCTTTGGTGGGATGCGCCGCCTTAGAACTGTTATCGAAACGCATTGGACGTTCTGTTTTTTAATTACCTCTCAACAGAGATAGAGGTAATCGACGAGGAGATTTTATGTTACGCCGTACTTTAATTGCATTTTCATTACTGGCCTGCGCCACGAGCCAAGCGGCGGATTATAACTGTGCCGTGACACCCAAAGACGATATTTTTATGACGCCTGAACATGTTCAAGTCATTGGTCGTAGCGGGGATTTAAAAATCACGCCTAATGGTGATGTCACCTTAAATGGTCAAAAAGTTGCACTGACCTCAGAGCAGCAGCAACAAGCATTACGTTATCAATCGGCCATCCGTCAGGATTTACCGTGGATCAAAAAAGAGTCCGAAGAGAAGTTAGCCGCTTCAAGAAAATCCCTCGATAAAGTGGTTGTCAAAGTGATTGGAAGTGACAGTAATATTCGTAATCGCTTAACGAAACTCGAAAAAGATCTCAATGCTCAGATTAATCAAATCATTGAAACCCGTTCAAATGGCTACGTTTTCCACCATGAAGGAATTAAAAAGGTGGAAACAACAGGGCGTGAATTAGTCAATGAAAGCTTAGGTGGTATTCTGCAAGACAGCATTAATGAAATGGGTCGTAAGCAGTTGCTGGCAGGTGGTGACACCAATAAGATGCTGCAAGGTATGTTGGGCAGTCTTGGTGGATTACAGCAAGAAATTGAAGGCGAATGGAAAAACCAAGAAAACAGTTTCCAACAGTTTGGTCAGCAGGTTTGTACGAAAGTGACATCGCTAGAGCAACAACGTATGAGTTTATTAGACGGGATTAAATCTAAATAATTGAGTTCTGTCCGCGTTGATAGGCAGCAACAGGGAAACGTGTTGCTGCTTTTTTGCATTAAAAATTCGTGAAAACTATGATGTTCATGCCATAAATAAAAACAATACTAAGAATCATTATCATTTAATTGACTTATTGGTCACTCTCCTTAGAATGCTGGTTTGGCTTAACGACTAAATTGGTGTTACTACATGAAAAAATTTATTCCAGCTCTACTTGTTTCTCTTTTATCATTCTCCGCACCTTACGCACTGAGTGCTGAATCAGCTGCATTCACACCAAACGCAATCACTGCACAAGGTACTGAAAAAGTTACGGTTAAACATCTTTCTGGCGAAACAGAAGTGGTAAAAAAACCACAGAAAGTGGTTCTGTTTGATTTCGGTATCTACGATTCAATGCAAAAACTGGGATTAGGGGATAAGGTTGTCGCGTTGCCGATGGGAAATGCGCCTGCTTACGTGAAAGCGGGCATCCCTGCGACAGTGAAAAATGCAGGTGGCATGAAAGAGCCTAATTTAGCTGAAATCGCTGCATTGAAGCCGGATTTGATTGTGATCACCGGTCGCCAAGGTAAATCTTACGAAGCGTTATCAAAAATTGCACCGACGCTGAATTTAGGCTCTGATAGCAAAAACTATATTGAATCAGTAAAAGCGAATATCCGTTTAATTGGTGATTTATACGGTGACCAGAAAGCGGTAGACGAGCAACTGGCTCAGTTGGATAAAACCATTGCAGAAGCTCAGAAAAAAGCGGCTGCATCCAATAAAAAAGTGCTGGTTTTATTGCACAATGACGGCAAGTTAATCCCAAATAACCAAGCAGTTGTTTATGATGTGGTGAAAGCACAGCGCGCTGAATTACCTGTTCAAGCGGATGCAGACAAATCTAAACGCCGTGTGGTGGATACCAAAACTATCGCACAAGCGAACCCTGATGTGATTTTAATTGTCGATCGTAGCGAAGCGATTGGTGCAGGTAAGTTAGATAAAACGGTATTTGAAGACCAAAATATTCAAGAAACGAAAGCGTATAAAGATGGCAAAATTACCTATTTGCAATCTGACTTGTGGTATCTCTCTGGTGGTGGTTTAGTCAGCCTCACTGAACAAATCGATGCAGTCACCAAAGCACTGTAATCGATAAATTATTATTTTCATTTATTACCCTTAGTAAAAAGAAAAAGCCAGCATTAAGCTGGCTTTTTTTATGGAAGAAGAAAAATCACTCTTCCCCTAAAAATAGCTCCAGTAGGGAATTTAAGAATAATTTTCCATGTTCGGTAATTTGCCATTCATCGGCGGTTTCTGAGATATAGCCTTTGGCTAACGCCTCATCAATCGCCGGACGTACAACTGACTCGGCTAGCCCAGTATATTCCGTAAATTCTCGGCGAGGCATCGCTTCTAGTAACCGAAAACGGTTCATAAAATACTCGAATGGGCGGTCTTCGTTCTCTACATTGCAGCGATTATCGAGATAACGACCTTCCATATAGCCGCGAGGATGCTTCGTTTTGACTGTACGTAAAATCTGACCATCGGTAGAGGTAATTTTACCGTGTGCACCACAGCCGATACCGAGGTAATCCCCGAATCGCCAATAGTTAAGATTATGTTCGCACTGGTAACCCGCTTTGGCATAGGCGGAGGTTTCATATTGTTGATAACCCGCGGCTGTCAGTAACTTATGTCCTTCTGTGTAGATATCCCATAGGGTATCGTCGTCCGGTAAACGCGGAGGACGAGAGCCAAATTGCGTATTTGGTTCAATGGTGAGCTGATACCAAGAAAGATGCGGTGGCGCGAGCTCAATGGCTTGGCGTAAATCAGATAACCCTTCATCGCGAGTTTGTGATGGCAAACCGTGCATTAAGTCCAAATTAAAACTGCGCAGATGTAAGTTGGTGGCTAACTGTGCAGCGCGCTTGGCTTCATTGGGACCATGAATACGCCCCAGCATAATCAGCTTGTCGTCCCCGAAACTTTGTACACCAATGGAGATACGGTTGATCCCCGCAGTTTGGTAACCAGAGAAACGGTCTGCTTCGACGGTGCCTGGGTTGGCTTCCATCGTGACTTCTGCATTAGGATCCAAGTTAACGCGTTGACGAACACCATCCATCAACATTTGCATGGATTCGGCACTCAGTAAACTCGGTGTTCCGCCACCAATAAAGATAGTTTTGACTGGGCGGGAGCCAATGAGCTCCGCGTCCTTATCAAGATCGTTAAGCAAATGTTCAACATACTCAGTTTGAGGAATTTCCCCTTTGAGAGTATGCGAATTGAAATCACAATATGGGCACTTTTGTACACACCAAGGAATATGGATATACAGGCTTAATGGGGGAAGCTTAAGCATTTTTCAGTGCATCCAACATCATTGCTAACGCTTTACCACGATGTGATACCGCTTGTTTTTCTGCTTTAGTCAGCTCCGCAGAGGTACAACCTAATTCAGGTACGTAAAAAATCGGGTCGTAGCCAAAGCCACCTTGCCCTTTTGCCTCTCGGGTTAATACCCCGTGCCAGCGTCCGTGAAACACCAGTGGCGTTGGGTCTTCGGCATGACGTAAATAAACCAGCACACAGTTAAACTGAGCTTGGCGTTGGTCATCGGGGACGTCTTTCATGGCATCGAGAAGCTTATCGAGGTTTTGTTGGTCAGTGGCATCTTCTCCTGCATAGCGAGCGGAGTAGATCCCCGGTGCACCGCCTAAAGCATCAACAGAAATACCAGAGTCATCGGCAATCGCGGGTAGACCTGTATGCGCTGAAGCATGGCGGGCTTTTAAAATCGCGTTCTCAATGAAGGTTAATCCTGTCTCTTCGGCGGACTCAACGCCAAGGCTGGTTTGGGCAACGATGTCCATACCAAAATCACGGAGTAAGTCCGCTAATTCGTTTACTTTACCTGGATTACCAGTTGCTAAAACAACTTTTTGCATTGCTTTTATCTTCCCTTACATGATGCCGACAGAGAACAACATTGCGGTTAGCGCAGGGTCGATCATTAAGGAAACATCAACACGTAAGTAGTTCAGTGCGATCAGAATAAACATGACAATCATCGCAGAAAAATCTAACCCACCCATCGCTGGAATAATGCGACGAATTGGCGCCATTAACGGTTCAGTTAATTGGAACAATAAGTAATCTACAGGGTTACGACCTTGGCTGACCCAGCTTAAAATTGCGCGGATTAAAATCATCCAGAAAATCAATTTACCGATGTAAGTCAGTAAGAGAATTAATCCCATTGGTAGAAGGGTAAGCCCAATGGCAGGCAGCATATTGGTTGCCCACATACCAAAGATAATATCGGCAATCGCCAGCACAAACGCGACGAGCAGAGTCGCAGTATCTAAAGACCCTACAGATGGGATCATGCGGCGTAGTGGTCCAACAATAGGTTGGGTTGCTTTAACCACAAATTGTGAGAATGGATTATAAAAGTCTGCGCGAACGCATTGCATCCATACTCGAAGCAGAAGCACAAAGATATACAGTTGGATCAGGGTGGTAACAACAAAAACGATAGTCTGCATGGCGTGTCCCAAAAAAAATAAATTAAAAAAGTTTTTCCATCTCTTCCGCTCGGTCAATCGCGCTTTGCATGGCATTGGCGACAGTCTGCGGTAGATGACCATTATAAAATTGCTCTAAAGCCATTGCGGTAGTGCCGCCTTTAGAGGTGACTTGCTCACGCAATGTCGAAAATGGGGTATCACTCTGTGATTTAGCTAAAGCCACTGAGCCTTCAATGGCATTGAGTACTAACTCACGAGCTTGTTTTTCATCATAGCCAAGTTGTTCGGCTTTTTGCTGCATAGATTCCATGAACAGGAAAAAGTAAGCGGGGGAGCTTCCTGTTAACGCAATGATATTATTCATGTCACTCTCTTTAGCGCACCAAGTGGTGGAGCCAACGCTTTCCATTAATTGCTGCGTAAACTGTTTGTCACCTTCCGTCACATTGGGTTGTGCAAACAAACCGCTCACCCCTTTACCAACCAGCGATGGGGTATTTGGCATAATACGAACTAAGTGCAGAGAATGTGCAAAGTAGTCATTGTAACGCGCTGCGGGAATACCTGCGGCAATGGTTAATACCAGCTTGTTTTCTAAATTGGTGAGCTGTTGCAGCGGTTCACAAACGTCTTTCATCATTTGAGGTTTGACGGCCAGAACAATGACGTCCGCTTGCTGAGCTGCCGTTAGGTTGTCATGGGTGCTGATGATGCCATAATCCTGCGCCATTTTATCGCGACGTACAGGGGTTGGTGAACAAACGGTGATCATCGATGCCGGATAGCCATGAGCCACAAGACCCGCAATAATGGCGTTTGCCATATTCCCCGCGCCAATAAAGGCGATTTTGCGATGTTGCATGTTGTTCTCCTAAAGATTAATTATGGTATTGACGGGCACCGAAGATCGCAGTACCGATACGTACGAGAGTAGAACCGCAGTGAATTGCAGCACGCATATCGTCGGTCATTCCCATCGATAATGTATCTACAGTAGAGTAGCTGGCTTTCAATTGCTCGAATGCGTACTCCATTTGGCGAAATGCAGCACATTGGCGCTCATAATCAGTTTCTGGGGCGGGGATGGTCATTAACCCGCGTAACACTAAATTTGGCAATCGGGCGACTTGAGCCGCAAGCTCATTTACTTCCTCGAGGGTTATTCCCGATTTGCTGTTTTCATCGCTAATATTAATTTGGATCAGCACATTCAGCGGTGCTTTATCTTGAGGGCGCTGCTCATTTAAACGCTGAGCGATTTTGGCGCGATCTAAAGTATGGAACCAATCAAAATGTTCTGCCACTAAACGACTTTTATTGGACTGGAGTGGACCGATAAAGTGCCAGACTAGATCATTTCTTTCTGAAAAATACTGGATTTTCTCAACGCCTTCTTGCACATAGTTTTCACCAAACTGGCGTTGACCGGCTTCGATGGCTTCCATAATGGCTTCACAAGGTTTGGTTTTACTCACAGCTAACAGGGTAATATCTTGAGGGGAGCGGTGACACTCAGTGGCAGCAAGACGAATACGCTCTGTGACATCAGATAGGTTTTTTTGAATGGTCATGTTATTCAATACCGTTTTTCAGTTGCTTTCGGTGAATAGTGAGAATTAACCCTAGTGTAAAGCATATTAAGGGCGAACGGCACCTTTGCAGCAACTGAATGGGGAAAATAAACGTAAAGATGTGCTTTTTAGTAATTCTGTTCGAACCAACTCTCTAAAATCACGACCGCAGAGGCAGAATCAACTTTTCCTTTGCTGAGCGCACGATAGCCACCTTGCTCAAATAAACCCGCTTTTGCTTCCACGGTAGACAATCTTTCATCATGTAATTGGACTTGTACACCAAAGCGCCCATGAATGCGGTTGGCAAAATTACGTGCTTGGCTGGTGACGAGCTGCTCTGTGCCATCCATATTCAAAGGAAGACCGACAATCACCAATTGTGGCTGCCACTCTTTGAGCAATTTTTCGATTTGTGACCAGTCAGGTCTGCCATCGCTGGCTTTTAATGAGGTCAATGCGCGAGCGGTGCCAGTAATTTCTTGACCCACGGCAACACCAATACTTTTAGTCCCAAAATCAAAGGCGAGTAAGGTTCTGGCTGACATTAGGCATGCCCCGCTTGCAGTGATATGTTATGGATGTCGATCCCTAAAAGGTCGCCAGCGGCTTTCCAACGATCTCTTAATGGAGTATCAAAAATCAGTTTAGGATCAGCTTTGACAGTTAACCAGCTGTTTTCCATGATTTCGTTCTCTAATTGTCCGGGTTCCCAGCTTGAGTAGCCCAATGTAACCAGAGAGTTCATTGGGTGCTGATCGCTACCTAATGTTTCTAAAATATCTTTCGAGGTAGTGACCATAACATGGTCATTTAAGCGTAAACTGGCAGCATAACCGGCAACAGGGGTATGGATAATAAACCCATGTTCTTCAGAAACAGGACCACCTGCAATTACCAGTTTTTCCAGATTTCGCGTGTTGGTATTCTCCGAAATGGTAATTTCGAGTTTTTTCAGCATTTCAGAGACAGAAAAATCCTCAATGGGTTTATTGATCACTAAGCCCATTGCGCCATTTTCATTGTGTTCGCAGATATACACAACGGAATGATCGAAATAAGGATCCGTCAGTGAAGGCATGGCAATTAAAAAATGATTCTGTAAATTCATAAATGGCAAACTCAGGGGTTATGTTCCTATTGGTTATGATAAAGATAGCGCGTTACGGTGATGACAAAATAACGGCAAAGGCAACCTCGAAAGGCTGCCTTTTGGAAACGAGCCAGTTAACAAATACTATTTTTTCAGGCGGCGCTCAATCGCATCCATCAGCATACCGGTGATGGAGATATCAAATGCAGCTTCAATTTCGCGGGCACAAGTTGGGCTGGTGACGTTAATTTCAGTCAATCGGTCACCGATAATATCTAAGCCAACAAAAATGAGTCCTTTTTCTTTCAAGGTTGGTGCCACAGCGCGCGCAATAGCCCAATCACTTTCGGTTAATGGACGCGCTTCACCACGACCACCAGCGGCGAGATTTCCTCGGGTTTCCCCTTGTGCTGGAATACGAGCAAGGCAGTATGGTACTGGCTCACCATCAACGACGAGTACACGTTTGTCACCTTCTTTAATGGCAGGTAAAAAGTTTTGTGCCATGCAGTAACGAGAATTGTGCTCCGTTAAGGTTTCGATGATAACGCCAACGTTTGGATCATCTTTCTTCAAACGGAAAATAGAGGCGCCGCCCATACCATCCAGTGGTTTAAAGATAACATCACCATGTTTTTGGTGGAACTCACGCAGCTTTTCAGAGCTACGAGTCACTAACGTATCTGGCGTTAACTCTGGGAACCAAGCGGTAAACAGTTTTTCGTTACAGTCACGTAAGCTTTGTGGCTTGTTCACGATCAGGCTGCCGGCTTGTTCTGCACGCTCAAGAATGTAAGTCGCGTAGATATATTCGGTATCAAATGGCGGATCTTTACGCATCAAAATGGCGTCAAGGTCACTTAAGGCTATGTCTTGCTCTGAGTGGAATTCATACCATTTAGTTGGGTTCTCTTCGACGGTCACGATTTTGGTCGTTGCACGCGCTTCGCCTTGGTGTAGGTAAAGATCGTTCATTTCCATATAGTGAATTTCATAACCGCGACGCGCAGCTTCTAGCATCATTGCAAAACTGGTGTCTTTCTTGATTTTAATGGATGAAATCGGATCCATTACTATGCCGAGCTTGATCATTTTATCTCCTTAACCCAAGTCACCTAAACGCACTTGTAATGCTGTTATTGCGGTTAGTGCGGTCGTTTCAGTTCGTAATACTCGTGGCCCTAACAGGATATCAGTGAATTGATAATTCGCTGTCATGGCAATTTCGTCTGCGGATAGTCCACCTTCGGGACCTATCAGTAATCTAACGTGTTTTAAATCAGCGGGGAGCGTATTGATGCTCTCACTTGCCCGTGGGTGTAAGTTAATTTTAAACGCACCATCATTTTCAGCACACCACGCTTCAAGAGATTGAACGGGGCGAATGACAGGGATGCGGTTACGACCACTTTGCTCGCAGGCTGCAATGGCAATTTTTTGCCACTGTTGTAATTTTTTCTCTAATCGTTCGCCATCAAGACGTACACCACAGCGCTCAGAAAGCAGAGGAGTGATGGTATTGACGCCAAGCTCAACGGACTTTTGAATGGTGAACTCCATTTTTTCCCCGCGGGACATAACTTGTCCTAGGTGAATATCTAATGGGGATTCACGATCATCAAGGGTGCTATTTAGAACGCGGACAAACACATTTTTTTTCGTCGCTTCAGTAATTTCAGCGTTGAATATGTGATTGCTTCCATCAAATAATTCTAGCTGCTGTCCGGCTGTCATGCGAAGAACTCGACCTACATGGTTGGCTGCATCATCACAAAGCGAAATCGTGGTGTTAATTTGGAGAGGCTCTGGGTGATAAATGCGTGGAACGCGCATGATTTTTCCTTAGTCAATAATCAAGAGAACTGATGCAGGATATGGGGACAGAATCCTGAAAAACAAGAGGACGGATTGAGTTTATAACTAAAAAGAGGGATTTTTTAGTTCGTCTGTGCCTTGTCTTTCAGACTCTAAATTTGTCGATAAAACCGACCTTAAACCACGAAATTATGGTGTTGGTTTATTCATCACACATCGTATAGTAAGTCGCAGTATTGATAAACGTCTGGGTTCATGGAAAAGGAGAAACCATGATTGATACAGCAAATGGAATGCTGGTACTTATATTGCCAGTCATTGTATTGTCGCTTTTGTCTGCGTGGCTGACAACTCAGTTACTGCGATACATTCCCGTCCGTTATTTTGATTTACCGAGTATTGTTATCAGTTTCAATCGGATATGGGCTGGGTATTTTGTGCTTGGGGGAATAGTGGTACTGCAAGGGTATCCGTTTTTCACCCTTGTTTTTTTATTTCTATTTTTTAATTTTGGGCTTCCATTGTGGGTCATTGACATTAAAACAGGCTATTTGCCCAATATTCTTACGTATCCTTTACTGTTATTAGGTGTTTTATTTCAATGGATTATGCCAACTGGAAACATACTTTCGGCGATGTACGCACTGATATTCAGTTATATTGGGTTAGAGGTGATCACAACATTGGTGGAAAAACTCAGGCGACGTCCACAAATGGGACGAGGGGATTTTAAGCTGATTGCGGCGTGTTCAGCGTGGTTGGGAATATTTTATCTGCCTTATTTTCTAGGGCTTGCCGCAAGTTTAGGTTTATTACATTTTCTTTGGTTGATATGGCGAGGCAAACAGAAAGTCGTGCAGAGTATTCCGTTTGGTCCCGCCATTATGTGTAGCGCCAGCTTTTGGTTGTTGCTTAGCGTGCATCCTAATTAGCCGCGGCGACGAGTGAATCTAAAAACTGTTGCCATTTTTCGGGTTCACCGAGGTAGTTTTGCAGTGGCACTCGTAACCATTTACCTTGTTGTTGAATAAGCAAGGTCGGAAAACCCGATGCACCTGATTGGCTAAGTAGTTGTTTACTTTGCTGGATATGTGCATTCGTTTCTGTTTGTGCACATTGTGCATAATCTTTTTGGAACTGCTCAACATTCAAACCAATTTCTTGCGCCACTTCCGCTAAGACTTCGGGCTGTTTAATCTGGCGACCAGAAATGTAATGTGCTTTTTGCAAAGCTTTAAGCATTTCAACGCCTTTTCCTTGCTTTGTTGCCGCTAAAATAGCTGTTTGTGGTGGCGCTGAGTCCATCACTACATTTGGCTGATGCAACATGGCAATATAGTCATCACCAAAAACTTGCCCTGTCATGGCAGCAATGCGTTTATCTGATTGCAGGATGTATTGGCGAAATTGGTCATCAAGATGGAGTCGAGCATCGCCAGCTAGCATTCCGCCACCGTGTAATTCTAATTGAATGTGTGGATGATTGGCGGCAATCGTCATTAACGGGGCTGCGGCATAGCACCAACCACAGTAAGGGTCATAGATATAATGTAGGGTAATTACATTCATGGTATTTATTCTCTTTGGTTATTATTTCATCATTCTATTCGAGTCGGTGCAAAATATCGAACGGACGGAAAATAGCAGTTCAATACACGCTATCTCCGTCACGGTTTATTTGCGTTTCGATATATCAGTCGCTTATTGTGGCCACTGCATTTCGCCTTTCACAACTTTTGCGCTTAACTCTAAGCTCGATTTGTCATCCAAACTTGGGTAGCGAGCTTCCATTTTCTGAATAAGTTCTGCGGAATCTTTACTCTGGTTGTTCGCTTTCTCAAAGTCAGTTAAATATTTTTGGGTAAAAGTCACACTCGCCAGATCCATTTTAGATTTACCCGTAAAATGCCCCGGAACAACGACACTTGGTTTGAGTGCTTTGATGCTCTCTAAAGTTTGTTGCCAATGTTGACGTGATTGCGGAGTCTGAGTATCTGCAATCCAAACGTGGATATTGTCAGAAACAACAACGCCACCCACAACCGCTTTAAGCGAAGGAACCCACACATAGCTTCTATCCGGTGATGCGCCATCTAACCCTTTAATTTCTAACGTTTCGCCATCTACAGTGAAGTGATTAGTTTTGATAACTTCAGGTACGACAACTTTACTTGGCGCTTCATTTTTTAATACACCGCCCCAATAAGCCAGTTTGCCATCTTTAGTCGCATTAATTGCATCAACCGTTTGTTGTGTGGCAACAACTTTCGCTTCAGGGAATGCTTTTGTCAGTGTTTCTAACCCGAAATAGTAATCAGGATCAGAATGGCTGATATAAATAGTTGTCAGTTTTTTATCCAGTTTTTTGATTTTATCCACTAACTGCTGGGCGTCATTATTTTGAAACTGAGCGTCAATCAATACCACTTCTTTATCGCCACTGATAATTTCAGAGGAAACGGGAAACACACTGTTATTGCCTGGGTTATAAACATCTAAGGTTAAGTTCGCCGCTTGAGCAAAGTGAGTGGCAGTGGCAAACGCGGTTGCAGTTAATACAGTCGATAATTTCATTTGTCTATCCTAATGTTGAGTGATGTTGTGTGCCTGATTCGGCTTGGTGTGTATATTAAATTGCAATTAAGGTGAGAAAAACGCCATAATAAGGTCATATTTGTTGCATAAATCGGTCAAATGATATGGATAGACTCAAAGCGGTTCAGGTGTTTATTACCATCGTAGAGCAGGGGAGCCTCAGCGGTGCGGCAGATAAACTGGATATGTCACGTGCGATGGTGACGCGCTATCTGGCAGAAATGGAACAGTGGGCGGGAGTTCGCTTACTTAACCGTACCACTCGGCGGCTAAGTTTGACCTCAGCAGGTGAAGGGGTTTATCAACAATCACTACAATTGAATGCTCTCTCGCTCAGTGTACCCGTCGAGCAAAAGCATGATGCTAAAGCGCTAGCAGGGCTTGTGCGTATTAGTTGTTCTCAGTCGATTGCTCAAAGTGCGCTATCTCTTGCGATTTCTGAGTTTTTACATATTTACCCTAATATGATGATTGATATGCAGATTTCGAATAAATCGGTGAATTTAATCGAGGAGCGTATCGATCTGGCTATCCGCATTACCAATCAGTTAGAACCGAATTTAATTGCCAAGCCGCTATCAACCTGCCATTCCGTAATTTGTGCTTCACCTAAATTTTTGCAAGGCAAACATTTGCCAATAAAACCTGAAGATTTGGTGTTGATGGAATGCTTAACTTACAGCTTTTTTGGGCGCAGCATGTGGCGTTTTGAAAAAGAGGGGGAGGAATCGACCGTATTAGTGGATGGACGTTTAAGTGCCAATGAGTCGGTTTTTTTGATGGAAGCCACGTTGAATGGCGCAGGTATTTCAATGCAACCGTATTATTCTGTAGCCAACTATTTGCAATCGGGGGAGTTGATCCAGCTACTACCTGACTACACACCAATGCCTTTAGGAATTTATGGTGTGTATACCAGCCGCCAGCATATGCCAACGCCATTACGCGCGGTTATCGATTTTCTCGGCAACTGGTTTAAAACATCCCCGCATTGGCTGTCACTGATGTCGCAACGCTGAAGCGAGGTCATGCTCAATTTGAGCAAAGGTACGTTGTAGGTGCTCGGTGAAAATATGAGTGAGCTGCGAAGAAGGGCGATGATTTGGGGTAATTAAGCTCACTGTAAATGGAATTGAAAAACTGAGTGGGCGGATCACCAGCTTGCCTGAGGATTGCTGATAAAAATCTAACGCGGTGAGAGGGTTAACGATGGAGACGCCAATCCCTTTCAGTGTCATGGCACAAATCGAGGAGGCAGAATGGGTTTCCATCACCATTTTTCGCTCTACTTGGTGTTCAGCAAAGGTGGTATCAATTAATTGCCGATAGCTATCGGTTAACGAGAGGCTAATAAAGCGCTCTTGGTGAAAATCTTGAGGAGTCAGCACTTTTTTTTGCTCAAAAGGATGTCCCGCAGGGAGTACGCACACTTCATTCAATGAACCTAAAGTCAGTTGTTCTGTGCCCGGCGGGGTTTGTAAGTGCTCAGTTAGCCCAACATCATAGCGCTGGGCAGATAGCCACTCTTCTAATACGGGGGACTCCTGAGGGATCACCGTTAAGTTCACATCAGGGTAATTTCCCATAAATGTTTGGCACACTTGTGGCAGTAACGATTGGGCGAATGCCGGTAAGCAGGCAATAGAAATTTGGGCGTGTTCAAAGCGACGAATAGTCTCTGCCGAATTGCGAATGCGTTCTAGACCATAATAAGAGTGTTCGACTTCTTCATGAAAACGCAAGCCTTGCGCCGTGGGGTGTAGGCGACCTTTGACCCTATCGAATAATTTAAATTGTAATAAATGCTCGAGTCTCGCCAGTTCTCGGCTGATGGTTGGCTGAGAGGTATTTAGCAATGAAGCCGCTTCCGTGAGGTTGGGCGTGGTCATTACCGCACGAAAAATTTCAATATGTCGCCAAGAAATAGCCTGCATGATTGCTCCTCTCGTATTTATATATCAGATATGAATAGACTCTAGCAAAAAGGATATTTTTTTTCCCGTCTTATTCGTCTAATAATCGAATTCATTATAATAAAACTTGCCAACGAGGTTCCGATGACCACATTCGCCAGCACCACCAGCCAGTATTTAACCCCAGAATATTTACGTGCGCTGCCTGCACAGTTTGGTACGCCAGTCTGGGTGTATGATAGTGAAGTGATTATTGACCGTATTGGGCAATTAAAAGTGTTCGATACCGTCCGTTTTGCTCAAAAAGCTTGTTCCAACATTCATATTTTGCGTTTGATGCGTGAGCAGGGCGTGAAAGTGGATTCGGTGTCATTGGGTGAAATTGAGCGTGCATTAGTGGCGGGCTTTCAGCCGGGTCGTGAAAAATCGGAAATCGTCTTTACTGCAGATGTCTTAGATCCTGGAACGTTACTGAAAGTGACTGAGTTGGATATTCCTGTAAATGCAGGTTCCATCGATATGCTACAGCAAATTGGCGAACATAAAGCGGGGCACCCCGTTTGGCTGCGTATCAACCCCGGTTTTGGGCATGGTCATAGCCAAAAAACTAATACGGGTGGAGAGAACAGCAAGCACGGTATTTGGCACCAAGATTTACCCGAAGCCTTAGCTAAAATTCAGCAGTACAATCTGAAGTTAGTGGGTATTCACATGCACATTGGCTCCGGTGTTGACTACCAGCATCTTGCGAATGTGTGTGATTCGATGGTGGAATTGGTGGTGTCGGCGGGGGTGGATATTGAGGCTATTTCGGCGGGTGGTGGTTTATCAACGCCTTATCGTGAGCATGATGAAATCATTGATGTTCAGCACTATTACAGCCTGTGGGATAACGCGCGTCAGCGTATCGCGCAGTACTTAGGTCACTCTATTGAATTAGAAATTGAGCCGGGGCGCTATTTAGTTGCAGAGTCGGGTGTTTTACTGGCACAAGTGCGCGCGGTTAAGGATATGGGTAGCCGCCACTATGTGTTAGTTGATAGCGGTTTTAATGATTTAATGCGCCCTGCGATGTATGGCAGTTATCACCATATTTCGGTATTGCCAGCAGACGGCAGCAGCGTTGGCCATCAGCCATTAAAAGAAACAATTATTGCAGGACCACTTTGCGAGTCGGGTGATGTATTTACTCAGCTAGAAGGTGGAATGGTGGAAACGCGCTTATTGCCAGATGTAAAAGTTGGCGATTATTTAGTATTTCATGATACTGGAGCTTATGGTGCATCGATGTCTTCTAACTATAATAGCCGCCCATTGCTGCCAGAAGTGTTGTTCGTTGACGGTAAGCCTACATTAATTCGTCGTCGTCAAACTATTCAAGAGTTACTAGCCTTAGAACTGTAAATTAAATTTAATGATTTACTGTTGGCTATTTAATATCGATAAAAGACTCTGCTAGCAGGGTCTTTTTTATGAATGAAATAACTCGTTTAGGGGATTTTATATTCTATAAATAAAGGTAAAGTTTAGTTTCTATTATTCACTCAGTCGGCGAAGATATGAAATTAATTCTATTTTTAACGTTATTAATTATTCAAGGCTGTCATTCTAATGATAAGGAACATACTGATTTAGCGACAAAAAGCATGCTTTCTTTTAGTTACTCTAATGAGTATAGACAATATGACCCCAAATTATTATCCAACACTCCTCCTCCCAGAACACAAATTGATTATAACTATTTGAGATTACAGTCAAGTAAAGGTGACTCAAATAGTAGCTTGTTACTTTTTCATCTTTTCTATATTAGTTCAAACTGTAATTTTGTTGATTTAAATAATGTTGAACCGACTAAGAGATGCCTTAGAGCTATCGACTATTTAAATAAATCCATAGATCAAAATCCAGATAATAGCCTCGCATTATATGAAATGGCTGTTTTACATCATCGTGGTATTGGCTTTTCAGTAAGTAGAAAAAACGCTATTAAATATTTAGAGAAAGTTATTAATAAAGGAGGTAAAGACAGTGATTTAGTCTGCGAATATATTGGTTATATTTATTATTTTAATGATGATGGTGAAGGGAAGGATATTGAGAAAATGAAATATTATTTTGATTTGGGGGCTAAAAAAGGTGGGAAGATTTGCCTAAAAAACCTTAAAGATACAATGGAGTTATCACGTTAGTCTTACAATTAAAGGAAAATATATCATGCATGACGAACTACTAACCAAAATTAACAAGGGAGCCATTGGCTCCCTTGTTGTTTTTAGTACGGTGACAATTTTTAGCGCGTTAGATTAATTATGCCGCTTTTTTCTTTTTCGACTGAGGTTCATCCTCTGACTCAGTGTGTGGCTTTTTTGATGGAATCACACCTAAATCGTCGAAATCAAATTCGTCGACATTAATCGTACGTAAGCGGCTGGCTTCGGCTTTACGTAAAATGTCGGCTTCTTCTTGGGTGATAATGTTTTCTGGCAACATTTGGTCAGCTAATTTATCTAAACGGGTGAAGCTGAATTTACGCTCTTTTAAGCGGCAGATACGCTCGAAGATTGGCTCTGCGGCAATAATGTCATAGAGCGCTTGGTTTACTAAACCGTGAGGGTTATTGGCAACCGGTGTTAAGAACTGTCCACGTCCAATTCTATCGCGCGTTTCAGATGGTTCCATAATCAATTGTGCCAGCTTGTGATCCAGTCTATCGGATGGCATTGACATGGCACGACCTGTCGGGAACAACACTATGCGTAATGCACCTGCGATAAAGCGATTCGGGAAGTTCTTCAGTAAATCATCCATCGCTTTTTCAGATTGATACAGACAATCTTCAACCGCCCATCTCACCAGAGGTAAATCGGCTTTTTGACGGCCTTCATCTTCATAACGTTTTAACGTAGCTGATGCGAGGTACAGATGGCTCAGAATGTCACCAAGACGTGCAGATATGCGCTCACGACGTTTTAAACTGCCACCTAAAACACCCATGGAAACATCAGAGAGTAGGGCTAAGTTAGCACTATGACGGTTAAGCATTTGATAGTAACGGCGGGTTTCATCTTTGGTTGGTGTGCTGCTGCCACGACCATTGGTTAAACCTAGCCAGAAACTACGGCATTTGTTACTGATCACATGACCAATATGACCGAATACCGCTTTATCAAATTTGTGCAGGTTGTTATCTTGAGCCGCAGCCATCTCTTCGAGAACATATGGATGGCAACGAATTGCACCTTGTCCAAAGATGATCATACTGCGAGTGAGAATATTCGCCCCTTCTACCGTAATCGCGATTGGGGCACCTTGGTATGATCTGGCGACGAAGTTAGAGTCACCTAAACAGATACCTTTACCACCAGTGATGTCCATCGCATCAATAATGGAGCGTTGACCTCGGTGGGTACAGTGATATTTAACAATGGCTGAAAGTACTGCGGGTTTCTCGCCTAACATGATACCGGAAGTAATTAATGTTGCTGCCGCATCCATCAGGTAAGCGTTACCAGCAATGCGTGCTAACGGTTCTTCGATACCTTCCATTTTCCCGATAGGAAGTTTGAATTGGCGGCGAATGTAGGCATAAGCACCTGTTGCCATTGCCACGCTCTTCAGGCTGCCTGTAGAGTTAGATGGCAGGGTGATACCGCGTCCAACAGACAGACACTCCACTAGCATTCTCCAACCTTGCCCCGCCATTTGTGGACCACCGATAATGTAATCGATAGGAACGAAAATATCTTTACCGCGGGTTGGACCATTCATGAAGGGTACGTTCAGAGGGAAATGGCGATGACCAATTTCGACGCCTGGCGTGTTTGTTGGGATCAAGGCACAGGTGATACCGAGATTTTTCTCTCCACCCAGTAACTTATCGGGATCCGTTAATTTAAAGGCGAGCCCTAATACTGTCGCAATAGGTGCTAGGGTGATGTAACGCTTGTTCCATGTTAAGCGCATCCCTAAAACTTGCTCACCTTGCCATTCGCCCATGCAGACAACACCTGCATCAGGGATAGCACCTGCATCTGAACCTGCTTCTGGGCTTGTTAGTGCAAAGCATGGGATCTCTTCACCAGTAGCTAAGCCTGGTAAATAACGTTTTTTCTGCTCATCAGTCCCATAATGTTGCAGTAATTCACCAGGACCTAAAGAGTTCGGTACGCCGACAGTGATAGCGAGAATACCGGATACCCCTGCCAACTTTTGTAAAACTTGAGATTGTGCGTAAGCAGAGAACTCTAATCCGCCATACTCTTTTTTGATGATCATGGCGAAGAAACGGTGGTCACGCAGATATTGCCAAACTTCTGGCGGTAAATCAGCGAGTTCATGAGTGACTTCAAAGTCATTCACCATGCCGCAAACTGTTTCTACTGGACCATCAATAAACGCTTGTTCTTCAGCGGTTAATTGCGGTTTTGGGTAGTTGTGAAGCTTGTTCCAATTTGGTGCGCCGCGAAATAGGTCACCTTCCCACCAAGTAGTTCCTGCATCAATCGCTTCTTTTTCAGTGCGAGACATGGGTGGCATTACTTTTTGGAACATTGCCATCGCTTTTGATGAAAAGAGAGATTGACGAATTGGTGTGATGACAAATGGGAGTAAAACAAGAGCGACTGGGAGTAGCATCCAATAGCTCCAAATATTGGCTGCACCCATTGCTGCAGTGTAAGCAAGTAATACAATTGTGCTCAGAACGAGAGAGCTTTTGTGGTAGCTCAACACGCCGATTAACGCAATAAATAAAACAATACTGAGAAGGATCATAGTGAAACTCCTGTCTACTTGTAAGAGGTCTGACCTGTTTGTTTTATTAATCTATATCCGGTAATAAACAATTAGCAAGGTGTTTACATCTTAATTACAACTTGGCTCACAAAATCATCAGTTAGTTTTGGGAAGAAACAACATTGGGAAATTTAACGAGGTTGATAAGTCGATAGAGAAAAGCGCACTGATGGAGATTTCGCCAACGATACCCCATACGATACAATCAGCAGTAGAAACAAAATGTACCCTGTGCAACAATCGGTAAATCAAAGATAAATTACCTATAAAAGGGTAATTATCTCCATCAAGAATTCGTGAAAATTAAGGGGAAACTCATGTACCAAGACTTGATCCGTGGTGAGCTGAATGAAGCAGCAGATACATTATCAAAATTTTTAAGTGATGATGCTAATCTGCAAGCGATTGAGAAAGCTGCGGTATTGCTGGCAGATTCTTTCAAAGCTGGTGGTAAAGTTATTTCTTGCGGCAACGGTGGCTCCCACTGTGATGCGATGCATTTTGCTGAAGAGTTGACGGGGCGTTACCGTGAAAACCGCCCAGGTTATCCTGCAATTGCCATTTCTGATGTTAGCCATTTATCTTGTGTAAGTAACGATTTTGGTTATGAGTTTGTATTCTCTCGCTTTGTTGAAGCAGTCGGGCAAAAAGGCGATGTTCTGCTGGGTATTTCAACATCAGGTAATTCTGGCAACATTATCAAAGCCATTGAAGCTGCTCGTGCGAAAGGCATGAAAGTGATCACCCTGACTGGGAAAGATGGTGGAAAAATGGCGGGAAGCGCAGATGTTGAGATTCGCGTTCCACACTTTGGTTATGCAGATCGCATTCAAGAGATTCACATCAAAGTG
The DNA here is from genome assembly GCF_028479485.1 of Providencia sp. PROV209. NCBI lineage: Bacteria > Pseudomonadati > Pseudomonadota > Gammaproteobacteria > Enterobacterales > Morganellaceae > Providencia > Providencia sp. PROV209. The sequence goes on from NZ_JAMPNR010000021.1 coordinate 111,633, forward strand.
ATCCATATTTTGATTCAGTTAATTGAAAAAGAGATGGTGAAATAACCATTTTTAGTTCTAGGAGACTTTAAATGTGCGAGTTGCTTGGCATGAGTGCCAATGTACCAACAGATATTACGTTTAGCCTAAGTGGGCTGATTTCCCGAGGTGGACAAACAGGTCCACACAAAGATGGGTGGGGGATCACTTTTTACGAAGGTTTAGGCTGTCGCACATTTAAAGATCCTCAACCCAGTTTTGTCTCTCCTGTCGCACGCTTTGTGCAAGAATACCCGATAAAGTCAGAAAGTATTGTTGCGCATATTCGTCAAGCGAACCGAGGGGATGTGTCTCTGGTTAATACTCATCCGTTTACGCGGGAATTATGGGGGCGAAATTGGACTTATGCGCATAACGGTCAATTGAAAGGTTTTCGATCATTAAAAACAGGTCACTATCGCCCAATTGGGGAGACGGACAGTGAATGGGCATTTTGTTGGATTTTGCATCAATTGAATCAGAAATACCCAAGAAAACCAAGAAATTGGCAAGCTGTTTTTCGTTTTATTGGTACTTTAGCGCAGCAACTGCGTGAAAAAGGTGTTTTCAATATGCTGCTGTCTGATGGGCAGTATTTGATGGCATTTAGTTCGACTAAATTGCATTGGATTACCCGAAGAGCGCCATTTGGTAAAGCAAAATTACTGGATCAAGACATCGAGATTGATTTCCAACAATGCACAACGCCAAGTGATATTGTTTCGGTGATTGCCACGGCACCACTAACAGGTAATGAGACGTGGCAAAAAATCGAACCCGGTGAATTTGTGCTATTCCACCGTGGTCAACGCATACTGTGACTTAGATCCCAATAACTTAGAGGGTGTTTCTGGCATGCTGTTAACATGATATTTACCTAATGTTACTGATATTTCAGCAGGGTTGCCAGTTCGCTCAAAATAGTCATAAGCGGGTTGAAGTTGTTTCCAAAAGGCGTAATGCGCCGAGTTGCGGTAGCGCAGCATGTTCATTTTTGTCATTCGGAATGGATAAATGCTGACATCAATGGCGGGTTGACCATTTTGAAGTGCTTGTTCCACGATTTGATAAATCTCACCCATGGACTTATCTGTCATTGCATAGCACCCGACAGAGACACAGCTACCATGTATCATCAGATAGTTGCCTGAGTATCCCTGCGTTTTATCAAATTCATTAGGAAAGCCAAGATTAATAGATCGGTAATATCGACTATTCGGATTGAGCTGTGAGTGTGTAATTTGATAAAAGCCCTCTGGACTTTTTAAGTCACCTTCCATCTTTTTGGGACCCAGTCCGCCAGAAAACTTACAAATAGGGTAGGTTTTGACTAATTTATACTTTCCTACAGCCGTTTTTTGGTAGAGCTCAAGCACGCCTTCTTGCTTAAATATTTGAATAAATATCGATGAATCAGGCTGAGTTGCTGGCTTATTATTAAGGGAGAATAATGCATCTTCTTTTTGTGCATAAGAAGAACATGCAAATGTGATGAGTAAATATACACCGATAGTTTTACTTATATGCATAATTAAGCCGAATAATGAAAAATAACCTGATTAAAAATGGACCAAATTCAACATATTTTAGACGAATGGAACAAAATTTAATATATCAAGTTAATAATTTTCTAATGAATCATTATTGATTAGAAATTAGTCGACACTCGATAAATGTGAGCCAATATGTAGGTTTTTACGAGTTGTTACAACAATATTTTAAATTTTATTGCGATTTGCTTGAACTAGGTCACTTCTATAACCGGACAGAGGGCGAGGGAACTGATAAAATTGACGTCGGCAGAAGAAGATAAAGTGTAGCAATATTGTTAGATTTACTGACTCAAGCAGCGAAAGCAACTTGAGTTATTTTTATTATTGAGTCGCTATCATTCATTGCTGAATCGTTAGCTTAGGGTTTAACTGATAAACTTGTGCAGATCTTATGATTAAAATTAAAAAAGGCCTTAACCTTCCCATCGCAGGTGAGCCAGCCCAAGTGATAGAAGACGGCCCGAAAATTCAACACGTAGCAGTGCTAGGTGAAGAATATGTCGGAATGCGTCCTTCGATGCTGGTTAAAGAAGGTGAGCGTGTAAAAAAAGGGCAGATTCTTTTTGAAGATAAAAAGAATCCTGGCGTGGTATTTACTAGCCCAGCTGGTGGCAAGATTATTGCCATACACCGCGGTGAGCGTCGTGTACTTCAGTCCGTTGTTATCGAAGTTGATGGTGACGAACAAGAGACTTTCGAGTCTTATTCCACAGAGCAACTTCCATCACTGACGAAAGAGCAGGTTGAACAAAATCTTTTAAGATCCGGTTTATGGACTGCTTTAAGAACGCGCCCATTTAGTCGTTCTCCAGAGCCAGGTTCATCCCCAGTAGCGATTTTTGTGACTGCAATTGATACAAATCCTCTTGCTGCTGATCCTTCTATTATCATTGGTGAAAATGCGCAAGCCTTTAATGACGGTCTCATCGTTTTGAGCCGACTCACGGAAGGCAAGGTGCATGTTTGTCATGGTGCAGGCGAATTGCCAAAGCAAGCTGCTAATACGCAAATCACATATACCCAATTTTCAGGACCGCACCCAGCGGGTCTGGCAGGGACTCACATTCATTTCCTTGAGCCTGTTAGCATTCGTAGAAAAGTGTGGAGCCTTAATTACCAAGATGTGATTGCTATCGGTAAATTATTTACCACGGGTCACCTTTATACTGACCGCGTTGTTTCTGTTGCAGGTCCACAAGTTGAGAAACCTCGCTTGTTGCGTACCCGTCTTGGCGCAGATATCTACGAACTGACTAAAGGTCAACTTAAAGCAGGTGAAAACCGTTTAATTTCCGGCTCTGTATTGTGGGGGGTGACCTGTGATGATGCTCATCACTACCTCGGTCGTTTCCATAATCAAATCTCTGTTTTAGCGGAAGGTCGCGATAAAGAGTTATTTGGATGGATTATGCCCGGTGTGAATAAATTCACGATTACGCGTACCACCATCGGACATTTTCTGAAGAACAAACGCTTTAATTTCACGACGACGATGAACGGCGGTGAGCGTTCAATGGTGCCAATTGGTAACTATGAACGCGTGATGCCACTCGACATTATGATCACTCACTTACTGCGTGATTTACTTGCGGGTGATACCGATACGTCTCAGGAACTGGGTTGTCTGGAACTCGATGAAGAAGACTTGGGTTTGTGCACCTATGTGTGTCCAGCTAAGTATGAATATGGTCCAGTACTGCGTGATGTTCTGACCAAGATTGAGCTAGAAGGGTAATTCCATGGGTCTGAAAAATTTATTTGAAAAATATGAGCACCAATTTGAACCCGGTGGAAAATTAGCAAAATTCTATCCATTGTATGAAGCGGTTGTAACAGTCTTCTATACGCCGGGCACAGTAACAAAAGGTCGCTCACACGTACGCGATACTATCGACCTCAAGCGCATGATGATTTTAGTCTGGCTTGCGGTTTTCCCAGCGATGTTCTGGGGTATGTATAACGTCGGTAACCAAGCGATTCCCGCGCTGCATCATTTGTACAGTGGCGCTGAACTACAGCAGGTTTTAGCGAGTGATTGGCATTATTCTCTTGCGCAGTTATTAGGTGCATCGTTAACACCTGATGCTGGCTGGGGCAGCAAAATGCTGCTAGGGGCTGTTTACTTCCTACCAATTTACTTAGTGGTCTTTTTGGTTGGTGGTTTCTGGGAAGTGTTGTTTGCCATGATCCGTGGTCATGAAATCAACGAAGGCTTCTTCATTTCATCAATCTTATTTGCGCTGATTGTTCCGCCTACCATTCCATTATGGCAAGCGGCGCTCGGTATCACCTTCGGTGTGGTTGTCGCAAAAGAGATTTTCGGTGGTACAGGTCGTAACTTCCTTAACCCTGCGCTAGCGGGTCGTGCATTCCTCTTCTTTGCTTATCCTGCACAAATTTCAGGTGATTTAGTCTGGACTGCTGCGGATGGTTTTTCTGGTGCAACGCCTCTGTCCCAATGGGCGACTGGTGGTGCGAGTTCACTGGTGAACACAGTGACTGGCGAGCCAATCACTTGGATGCAAGCTTTCTTAGGGAATATGCCTGGTTCAATTGGTGAAGTTTCTACCTTGATGATCTTCATTGGTGGTGCATTTATCATCTTCTTCCGTATCGCCTCTTGGCGCATCGTGGCAGGTGTGATGCTGGGTATGATTGCGATGTCCTACCTGTTTAACTTTATCGGTTCAGACACCAATCCACTGTTTGCAATGCCATGGTGGTGGCATATGGTCTTAGGTGGCTTTGCCTTCGGTATGATCTTTATGGCGACAGACCCGGTTTCTGCCTCCTTTACTGATAAAGGCAAGTGGGCTTATGGGATTTTGATCGGCGTAATGTGCGTACTTGTTCGGGTTGTGAACCCTGCATATCCTGAAGGGATGATGCTTGCAATCCTGTTCGCCAACCTGTTTGCTCCTCTGTTTGACTATATGGTCGTTCAAGCAAATATTAAACGGAGAAAAGCCCGTGGCTAATGATAAACCAGTAAATAAAGATGGCGTCGGCAGAACATTTCTCGTCGTTTTCATTCTCTGCTTAGTGTGTTCCGTCGTTGTTGCCGGTGCTGCGGTTGGTCTGAAACCTCAGCAGCAAGAACAAATAATGCTAGATACTCAGCGTAATATTTTGAGTGTTGCAGGTCTGCTGCAACCAAAAATGAGCGCAGAAGAAATTCAAAAAGTGTATGGCGAACGTATTGAACCGAAGCTACTGAACTTCAAAACGAATGAGTTATCTGACAGCGTCAGTCGTTATGATTTAAATAGCGAGCTGCGTAGCGAAGAGAGCAGCATCGCACTTTCACCCGCAGAAGATATTGCCAAGATTCGTCGTCGTGCCAATAGTGCCGAAATTTATCTGGTTAAAGATGAACAAGGGAAAGTCACTCAAGTGATTCTGCCAGTTTACGGCTCTGGTTTATGGTCGGTGATGTATGCCTTTATTGCGGTGGATATTGATGGCGTAACCTCGCGTGGTATTACTTACTATGCACATGGTGAAACACCGGGTCTGGGTGGTGAAGTTGACAACCCTCAATGGAAAGCACAGTGGCCAGGTAAAAAACTGTTCAATGAGCAGGGTGTACCTGCAATCAAGATCGTGCGTGGTGGTGCCACCGATAGCCCATATGGTATCGATGGTCTTTCAGGTGCAACGCTGACGTCAAACGGTATCCAACATATGTTTGATTTTTGGTTGGGTGATAACGGTTTTGGTCCGTTCCTGAAAAAAGTTCGTGAAGGAGCGCTGAATAATGGCTGATTCAAAAGAAGTAAAACGCGTCCTACTTGGACCTTTGTTTGATAATAACCCGATTGCATTACAGGTTTTGGGTGTGTGCTCTGCATTAGCGGTTACCACAAAACTGGAAACTGCACTGGTTATGACTATTGCAGTAACGTTAGTTACCGCATTCTCTAACTTTTTTATCTCATTAATTAGAAATTATATACCGAGCAGTGTTCGTATTATTGTTCAAATGGCCATTATCGCTTCATTAGTGATTGTGGTTGACCAAATTTTACGTGCCTATGCCTATGAAATTTCGAAACAACTTTCGGTATTTGTTGGCTTGATTATCACCAACTGTATCGTGATGGGGCGTGCTGAAGCGTATGCAATGAAAGCGCCGCCAATCGAAAGTTTTATGGATGGTATCGGTAACGGTCTTGGTTACGGTGTGATTCTGGTTCTGGTTGGCTTCCTTCGCGAGCTCTTTGGTTCCGGAAAACTGTTTGGTATCACGGTATTTGAATCACTGCAAAATGGTGGTTGGTACATGCCAAATGGCTTATTCCTGTTAGCGCCAAGTGCATTCTTTATCATCGGTATGCTGATTTGGGGTCTACGGACTCTGAAACCAGCTCAGATAGAGAAGGATTAAGAGCATGGAACATTATATTAGCTTGTTTGTAAAAGCCATTTTCATCGAAAACATGGCGTTAGCTTTCTTCTTAGGGATGTGTACATTCCTTGCAGTATCGAAGAACGTAAAAACTGCCTTTGGGCTGGGTATTGCAGTAACGGTGGTACTTGGTATCTCCGTTCCAGCGAATAACTTAGTGTACAACTTGGTTTTACGTGACGGTGCGTTAGTTGAAGGCGTGGACCTATCCTTCCTGAACTTCATTACCTTTATCGGTGTCATCGCGGCATTGGTTCAAATTCTGGAAATGATTTTAGATCGTTACTTCCCATCATTGTATAACGCGTTAGGGATCTTCTTGCCGTTGATCACCGTAAACTGCGCAATTTTTGGTGGTGTTTCTTTCATGGCTCAGCGTGACTACAACTTTACTGAATCCATCGTGTATGGCTTTGGTTCTGGTATTGGTTGGATGTTAGCGATTGTCTTAATGGCAGCGATTCGTGAAAAAATGAAGTATTCAGATATTCCTGCGGGTCTAAAAGGGTTAGGCATCACCTTTGTTACGACCGGTTTGATGGCATTGGGCTTTATGTCCTTCTCCGGTGTGCAGCTATAAAGGCGAGAAGAATTCATGGATATTATTATTCTAGGCGTAGTTATGTTCACCCTGATTGTCTTGGCGCTGACAGGTTTAATCCTGTTTGCAAAGTCCAAGTTAGTCAATACAGGGAACATTAAAATTGAAGTTAACGGTGATCCTGATAAGAGTTTCGATGCTCCAGCAGGTGACAAGCTGTTAGGTATGTTAGCTAACCAAGGTATCTTTGTTTCTTCTGCCTGTGGCGGCGGTGGTTCATGTGGTCAGTGTCGCGTGAAAATCAAAGAGGGTGGTGGAGACATTCTGCCAACTGAGTTATCTCATATCAACAAGCGTGAAGCGAAAGAAGGTTGCCGTTTAGCGTGTCAGGTTAACGTAAAACAAGACCTGAAAATTGAATTGCCAGAAGAAATTTTCGGCGTGAAAAAATGGGAATGCGAAGTTATTTCTAATGATAACAAAGCAACTTTCATTAAAGAGCTGAAGTTAAAAATTCCAAACGGTGAAGTGGTTCCCTTCCGTGCTGGCGGCTATATTCAAATTGAATGTCCGCCTCATGTTGTGAAGTACTCAGACTTCGATGTTCCTGAAGAGTATCGTGAAGATTGGGATAAATTTAATCTGTTCCGCTATGTTTCTGATGTCAAAGAGCAAACTGTACGTGCTTACTCAATGGCAAACTATCCAGAAGAGCGCGGTATTATTATGCTGAACGTGCGTATTGCAACGCCACCTCCGCGTAATCCAGATGTACCGCCAGGTATTATGTCATCTTACATCTGGTCATTGAAACCAGGTGATAAAGTCACTATCTCTGGACCATTTGGTGAGTTCTTTGCGAAAGAAACGGATGCTGAGATGATCTTTATCGGCGGTGGTGCGGGTATGGCGCCTATGCGCTCCCACATTTTTGACCAATTACGTCGTTTAGATACTAAGCGTAAGATCAGTTTCTGGTATGGTGCACGTTCGAAACGTGAAATGTTCTATACAGAGGATTTTGATCAATTAGCTGCGGAACATGACAACTTTACATGGAATGTTGCACTTTCTGACGCTTTGCCAGAAGATAATTGGGACGGTTACACAGGATTTATTCATAATGTCTTGTATGAAAACTACCTCAAAGATCATCCTGCACCAGAAGATTGTGAGTTCTACATGTGTGGACCTCCAGTGATGAACGCTGCAGTCATCAAGATGTTAAAAGACCTTGGTGTTGAGGACGAAAATATCTTGCTGGATGATTTTGGTGGCTGATTAGTTGCTTTAAATTATCGGTTAAGCGCCCAAAATACTGGGCGCTTATTGACTAAAAAGAGGAAAAAAGGATTTTTTTCCTCTTTTTGGTTGTAAACTAGGGAGCGCCGAATAGGCGCTCCTATTTTAAACGTGAGTATTCTCTAGATTTGTGAATGTTGAGTTTGTTAGACGTCTCAGCACCTACTCTTTCTCTAGTGGGCGCTTACAATTAACGCTGAGAAATTTTTATGCTAAACAGAAAAGTATTGACTCCAGTGCTGCTATTCGCAGCGACGCTCCTTCTTGCCGCATGTGGTGGACCTGAACAAAAGAACCTTCAGGGGCAAACCATGGGAACCTATTATTCTGTTAAGTTCGTGACAGACTCATCAGAGCCTTCTTCAGAAGCTATTCAAGCTGAAATTGACAAACGCTTGGAAGAGGTCAACGACCAAATGTCAACCTATCGCCCTGGCTCTGAATTAAGTCGTTTTAATCAATCCAATGAGGTGAATGAACCATTCCCAGTGTCAGCGGCGACAGCAAAGGTCGTCAGCAAGGCAATTGAAATAAACAAGCTTACTGATGGTAGTTTAGACGTCACAGTCGGACCGCTGGTTAATTTGTGGGGTTTTGGGCCTGAAGGTCGCGTGACTAAAGCACCTACTGACGAAGAGTTAGAAAAGCGCCGTGCATGGATCGGTATCGATAAACTCTCTGTTCAAGGTAATAACCTAATTAAGACAATCCCTGAACTGTATGTTGATTTATCCTCTATCGCTAAAGGGTATGGCGTTGATGTGGTTGCTGAATATTTGGAGTCCATCAATATCAATGATTATATGGTTGATATTGGTGGTGAAGTCCGTACCAAAGGGAAAAATGGAAAAGATGCACCGTGGCGTATTGCGATTGAAAAACCGGCAACTGACGGTGTGAGCCAAACGGCACAAGAGATCATTGAACCTGGTGATTTATCGATTGCCACTTCGGGGGATTATCGTAACTATTTTGAACAAAATGGCGTGCATTTTTCTCATACCATCGATCCAAAAACAGGTAAGCCTATTTCCCATAATTTAGTTTCAATCACAGTATTAGCCGAAGACTGTATGACAGCGGATGGTTTATCGACAGGGTTAAATGTGATGGGACCAGAAGCAGGTTTAGCCTTAGCAGAAAAAATGAATGTGCCTGTTTTTATGATTATTAAGACAGATAAAGGTTTCGAAGAGCGTTACACTAAAGCATTCGAACCATTTTTACAGAAAAAACAGTAAAAGGAGGAAAACGAAATGTTGAATGTTTTTCTTGCAGCCTTTGCTTTATTTTTGTTGGCATTTTTAGGTATGTCTCTTGGGTATATCATCAAGCGTAAAAGTATCCAAGGTAGCTGTGGCGGTTTGAGTAGTATCGGGGTAGAAAAAGTGTGTGACTGTCCCGAACCATGTGATGCACGTAAAAAGCGCATGGCGCGTGAAGAAGCCCGCAAAAAAATGTTAGAGAAAAACCGCATTTTGTGATTTTAAACTGTAATAAATACAAACCTTAGTCATTGATTGATGGCTAAGGTTTTTTATTTTTAATTGAAATTAAATTGGGTTCATTTTTTTTGCGCATGAATTAAATCTAGGATAAGAAACGTGCATTTCTTTTTTATTCCCATCGAAGCTGATCATGATATGACTATATTCAGCTTTATTTGCATTACACGTTAGAAAATTGCCGCTACTCCATTTTATACCGTCACTCGTCGTTATGTTTCCAATCCATTCACTTTTCCCTGTCGAGGAATACGAGATATTAAATATATCATTGAGAGTTTTATTATTAGATAAATTGTATGTGACAAAGGCATTATCATATTCACTCTCGTTACTTTTATAAATTATTTCGACTTTCTTGATAGTTTCATTCCATTTATTTTCAATTGATATCGTGCCTTTTGAAATAGACATATTACCTCTTGCTCATGTTTTTATTTGGTATGACATTGTAGCTAGATGCTGATGGTTCAAATTTTTCCAAAAATGAGTTTGGCAATATCTTGTTGAAATGTAATTAATATTTAATATCATGCATTAATGAAAAGAAATGAAATATGAGGAATATTTATAATAAAGATAAGCTACTTAAATTAAATGAAAGGCTATTGAATAAAAGTAGCTTAATAGTTTTAATGTTATTTTTTGAAGGCTTTTGGTGAGTCGACCATCACTGCATCCACGCCAATTTCTTTAGCAAATTGGTAGTCATCTTGATTATTGACACCAAACACGATGATATAGGCGTTGCCATTTTTTCTAAAACAGTCGATGGCTTCTTTATCCCACGATAAGGTGGCAGGGGTGCGAGCTTCCCCAAGCGTGTATTTCTCAACAACTTCAACTTTGCGACGTAATTCAAAGCCGTACCAGCGCGTGGTAGATTTGTCATTCTCAATAGAACATTTGTGGTCCATGACACTATTTGCCAGCATAGTGCGTGTTTCATCGCGGCTTTCAAATAACTGTAATTGAGTTGAAAGTGGTTTCAGGGCTTTCAAAAAAGCATCATTGGTGGAATAAAAGCGAACTTGGCTAAATGCATTGGTTTTGTTTAGTAATGCCAGAATAGCGAGAGCTTGATTATTCGGATCTGCATCAGGCGATTTTAAATCGATATAAAAAACGGTATCAGGGTATTTTTTTAACACCTCTTCTAGCGTCACGATGGTGGTCTGTGTCGCAGGCAATTGTTGATTGTGTTTCTGATTAAATTTGTAAGCCGCATTGATTTGGTTTAACTGATTTGCGGTGTAACCTGAAATGAATCCACTTTTATCGGTTAACGCGTCTAAGTCACTCGGGCGGTAAAGGACTAATTGGTTGTCTTTACTGAGCTGCACAGTGAGCCAAATCGCATCAACCTTATTGCTTTTAGCTTGCTCAATGGCGTAAAGGGTGTTTTCTGGTGCATCAGCCGTACCTGCACGGTGTGCAACAATATGTGGTGTTAAGGAGAAAGCGGATTGACTAGCCAAAAGTAGTAAGCCTATCGCGACAGACTTTTTGAAGACTGATGTTGATATAATTTGCATTTGTATAATCCATAATGATAGTAAATTCAATGCACTAACATGAAGTTAATTGAATGGTTGTTTTAATATTTTCAGGCTGTGTTGTAAGTAGTTTGCCTATGAATTAGGAGTAACTTTCCGTTTTTTCGTGCTTTTACAGTGTCTCAGAAATACGTTTCAATCAGATGAATAAGTTGCGTGGCTAATAAAACAACTGTATATTTATTCAGTAATCATTGGTTGGAGCGTCTATCATGCGTAAAATTATTCATATTGATATGGATTGCTTTTTTGCAGCGATAGAAATGCGTGACGACCCGAGTTTACGTAATGTTCCTCTTGCAGTCGGAGGTAGTGCGGACAGACGTGGTGTGTTGAGCACCGCGAATTATGAAGCGAGGCGTTATGGGGTGCACAGTGCGATGTCGACAGCTCTGGCATTAAAGCTTTGTCCTCACCTTAAGGTGGTCCCCGGTCGTATGGCTGTCTATAAGGATGTGTCTAACCATATTCGGCAAATATTCGCTCGCTATACGGATCTTATTGAGCCGCTCTCTCTGGATGAAGCATACTTAGATGTCACGGATTGCCAGCAACTTCATGGTTCAGCCACATTAATTGCAGAGGCTATCCGCCAGCAAATTTTCGATGAGTTACAGTTAACGGCTTCTGCGGGTATTGCACCGATTAAATTTCTCGCAAAAATTGCGTCTGATATGAATAAACCCAATGGGCAGTTTGTGATCACTCCGCAAGAACTGCCCACATTTGTTGCCTCCCTTCCATTAAAAAAAATTCCTGGTGTCGGTAAGGTGACGGCGCAAAAGCTCGCAGATATGGGGTTGTTGACCTGTTCAGATGTGCAGAAATATGACATGTTGGCACTGATAAAAAGCATGGGGAAATTTGGTCAGGCGCTGTGGGATCGTTGCCATGGTATTGATGAACGAGCGGTGAATCCTGAGCGTTTACGTAAGTCAGTCGGGGTTGAGCGTACGCTAGCGAAAGATATTCATCAATGGGAGGATTGCTTGCCGTTACTTGATACGCTGTACGATGAACTGCATTTTCGTTTAGAGAAAGTAAAGCCGGATTTACGTATTGCTCGCCAAGGCGTGAAGCTAAAATTTGATGATTTCCAACAAACTACACAAGAACATGTCTATCCGACGATAAATAAACAGGACTTAATTCAGCTAGCAAAACAGGCTTGGGAAAATCGTAGAGCAGGGCGCGGTGTCAGATTGGTTGGGTTACATGTGACGTTGCAAAATCCACAAATTGAAAGGCAGCTTTCATTATTTTTATAGAGTAAAAACATAGGGTCATAAACCGTAGCTTATGACCCTGATATTTATAACATTGATAATCCAATGTTGAATTAGTTTTTAACTGGAATCGCTTTCAAGATAGCGGTTAATAATGTCCAGTATTGACCTACGCTTTCGATATGAACGCGTTCATCTGGTGAGTGAGCACCGCGAATCGTTGGTCCAATTGATACCATGTCCATTAATGGGTAAGGTTTTTTGAACAGACCGCATTCAAGACCCGCATGGATAACCATGATATTGGGAATTTTACCAAACAGTTTTTGGTAAGTGTCGCTAACAATATGCATGACTGGTGAGTCTGCATCTGGCTGCCAACCTGGATATCCACCTTCAGCACGGTATTGAGCTTTCGCCAGTTTAGTCAGTGAAGTCAGCATGTTTACAACGTAGTTTTTTCCAGAGTCGATTAGTGAGCGGATTAAGAAGATCACTTCGGCTTTGTCTTCTGTCATGTTGACAACGCCTTCATTCAATGAAGTCTCAACAACGCCTTTCACGACATCGCTCATACGGATTACGCCGCTTGGTGCCGCGTTCAGGAAGAAAACTAAACGTTGTTGGCAATCATCTGTCAGCGCTTTTAGGTCACTTGACGTTTCATCTAACAGTAAGACTAAATTAGGTTCAACAGCCGCGAGTTCATTTTTCAGAATGCCTTCATAGCGTGCTCTTAATGCAGTGAGTTCAGCGACTTTGTCGGCAGGTACTGCAATGGTTGCATGACCTTCGCGTGGAATTGCATTACGCAGGGTACCGCCTGTGAATTCCAACAGTTTTAAGCCTAAATCTTCAGCATGACCCGCTAAGAAACGAGCTAATAATTTGTTTGCATTACCTAAACCTAAGTGTATGTCACCACCAGAGTGACCACCTTTTAGACCTTTCAGAGTCATAATAAAGGTTTTATAACCTTGTGGTAATGCTTCGCGAGTTAAATCAAAGGTCGCGGTGAAATCAATACCGCCAGCACAACCCATGTAAATTTCGCCTTCTTCTTCTGAGTCTGTGTTGATCAGAATATCTGCTTGTAACCAGTTTGGTTGTAAGCCGAAAGCGCCATCCATACCTGTTTCTTCGGTCATAGTCAGCAAGACTTCTAATGGACCGTGTTCAACACTTTCATCAGCTAATACAGCTAATGCAGATGCCATACCAATACCGTTATCTGCACCTAATGTTGTGCCTTCCGCGGTTACCCACTCACCATTAATATAAGGACGGATAGGGTCTTTCGTGAAATCGTGCTCTGTGTCGTTATTTTTTTGCGGTACCATATCTAAGTGAGCTTGCAGTACGACAGGTTTGCGGTTTTCATAACCCGCAGTTGCTGGTTTACGGATTAAAATATTACCAACTTGGTCGCGTTCAACGTGAAAACCTTTTCCTTTAGACCATTCCATGATGTGAGCGGCTAAAGCTTCTTCGTGTTTTGATGGATGCGGAATGGAGCAGATTTTTGCGAAAATATCCCACAGTGGTTGTGGTTTTAGCGTTGATAATTGTGACACGTTCTTCTCCTTGGTACTTTTATCGTAATCTTCCCGTCATATTTCAAGCTAGAGATTGGCTCACACCCAAAACAATCGACTGACGGCGTTCACCACTTAATTTAAGATTGTACTTAAGTGTAATAACTCAAGTTTTAAGCGGTTTTATGTATTGATTCAGCATAACACTTTACATCGAATAATGGAGAGCGTTAATAAGAATTATTCATTTAGTGGGATGGTTTCGCTGGTTTTTCCTGCGCCAAATCACTATAATCTCGCGCAACCTTTTTTCCGCAAGACACATTTCTGTTTTACTCACCTTCGGGACCCGAATTTTATGAGCGAAAAATATGTCGTAACGTGGGATATGTTGCAAATACATGCCCGTAAACTCGCACAACGTTTATTACCAGCAAAACAATGGACTGGTATTATTGCCGTTAGTCGCGGTGGTCTAGTTCCTGCTGCACTGTTAGCGCGTGAGCTGGGTATTCGTCATGTTGATACCGTTTGTATCTCTAGCTACGACCACGATAATCAGCGTGAACTCAACGTGATTAAACGTGCTGAAGGCGATGGCGAAGGCTTTATCGTGATTGACGATTTAGTGGACACTGGCGGTACAGCGAAAGCGATCCGCGATATGTATCCAAAAGCACACTTTGTCACTATCTTTGCAAAACCAGCTGGTCGTCCATTAGTTGATGACTATGTTGTTGATATCCCTCAAAACACTTGGATTGAACAGCCTTGGGATATGGGCGTTGTGTTTATTGATCCCTTGTGTGAACAAGATAAATAGTGTGAACAAGATAAATAAGTCTATTGGGTTAAGCTGTTGTAGGTAGTGGTTGTTTTATAAAAAACTCCACATTATTACCTAAGTGATTTTAGCGAAACACGATATGATAGAAGGGAGTGCATTATGCACTCCCTTTTTTGTTTATGTGACAGATTTAATTGGTAAAAGTAGGGAATCCACATGACTCAGCAAAATTTATCCGAAAAACTGTTTAAACCTCGCGTTAGGCAAGTTGAAACATCGACTTTGGTTTCTTATTCCTCCCATACTCTGTCGCAATTACAAAACCACAGTGTATTAAGTGGTTCTCAGCATAATCATTGGTATCGCATGCTTAATCGCTTGATGTGGATCTGGCGTGGTATTGATGCCATTGAAATTGAAGAAGTCTTAAGCCGTATTGCTATCTCGGATGCTAAACGTAGCCGAGAAGAGTGGCTCGATACTGTGATTGGCAATCGCCGTGGAAATTGGTGCTTTGAATGGTCCCACCAAGCCATGAAGTGGCAACAAAAAGCGTTAGAATTTGAAAAAGGTCAAGAAGCCTGTGATGCATGGCTACGCGCAGCAAACTTATATAGCATTGCTGCATACCCGTTTATTAAAGGGGATGAACTTGCAGATCAAGCCATTGTTTTAGCGTGTAAAGCTTATGATAGCGCAGCAAAATTCTCTCAGTATCAATTGAAAAAAATCCCATTCAAAGTGGATGGTGGCAAAGAGGTTTGTGGATTTCTTCATATCCCATCCAATGTACAAGGACCTTATCCAACGGTGATGGTATGTGGCATGCTCGATAGCTTACAAACCGATTATAGCCGTTACTTTAGAGACTATTTAGAACCTCGTAGTATTGCGATGTTAACATTGGATATGCCATCGATAGGTTACTCAGGGAAATATAGCCTTTCGCAAGAAACTAGCACGTTACATGAGCAAGTTGTTCGTCAACTCGATACCATTCCATGGATTGACCATACACGATTTGCTATCACTGGGATCCGTTTTGGCGCGAATATTGCTGTACGTTTAGCGTACATGTGCCCAGATAAAATTAAAGCCGTTGCGGTATTAGGTCCGATTGTTCACAGCCTGCTGCATGAAGAAAAATATCAAAAAGACATTCCGCGTATGGCATTGGATGTTTTTGCCAGCCGTCTGGGTATTTATCAAGTCGATGGTCAATCGTTACGTCATGAATTAAGTTGCTATTCTCTTCGGAAGCAAGGGTTACTGGGGCGTCGTAATCAAGTTCCAATGATGACTGTCTGTTTCAAAAATGATCCTTATAGTCCGAAGGCTGATTCAGATTTAATTGCTCGCTCATCTATGGATAGTCATTTATTGATGTTGCCAAGTAACCCTGTTTTAGAGGCTTTTGAGCGTTCCATGTCAGAAACAACGAAATGGTTAGAAAGTAAAATATTATAATTCTATTGAATAACTTGCTTATTTTTTAACATTTGTTAAAAAGGGATCTTCCCAAGAAGGAGATCCTTAATATGGCGTTACCGACTGATTACACGAATGGAAAATTTTTAAAGAAGTTTGCTGCAATGGGTCCTTATTTACGTGAACAACAATCTGTCAAAAATTGTTATTTTTTTGATAGTTTGGTGGTTTGCGTTAATGCGAATATTGTGCCAGAAAAACGTGAATTCTGGGGGTGGTGGTTAGAGTTAGCCCCCACCGATAATGGATTCGAATTTGCCTATAATTTAGGGATCTATACTGGTCAGGGAAAATGGCAAACGAAAACTTTGAAGGATGGGTCAACGGCGGAAGCGGTAGAAAAGAATTTGCACGCCTTCCATCAACGCCTTTCCCAACAATTATCTGCCCTTGAGTTAAGCTTGTTCCCTTCTCCCTTGATGACAGAATTAAAGCTGGAATTAAGCGCATAAAATTGTTTTAAACCAACTTTTGTTTAATTTTGCGTTATGCCTGTTGGCATAACGCGCATCTCCTGATAAAACTGATACCCACTTTGTATTTATTAATCCTAATGGCAGAAAAATGATGAAAAATAGCCAAACACTTGTGGTTAAACTTGGCACGAGTGTCTTAACAGGGGGCTCACGTCGTTTAAATCAAGCTCAAATTGTTGAGCTGGTTCGACAATGTGCGCAGCAATATGAAAAGGGTCACCGAATCATTATTGTCACATCAGGCGCAATTGCCGCTGGGCGTGAACATCTCAATTACCCCGAACTGCCCGCTACCATTGCATCTAAACAGCTGCTGGCGGCAGTCGGTCAAAGTCGTTTAATTCAATTATGGGAAAGACTTTTTTCCATTTATGGTATTCATATTGGTCAAATGTTATTAACGCGTGCCGATCTTGAAGATCGTGAGCGGTTTCTTAATGCTCGCGACACACTGCAAGCGCTATTAGATAATGGCATTATTCCAGTAATTAACGAAAATGATGCTGTAGCAACCGCAGAGATTAAAGTCGGGGATAATGATAACTTATCCGCACTGGCTGCAATTCTCGGAGATGCCGATAAATTACTGCTATTGACCGATATTGAAGGTTTATACGATGCGGATCCGCGCAGTAATCCGGATGCTAAATTGATCCCTGAAGTGCGCGGTATAAATGATGAATTACGTCGTATGGCTGGGGACAGCGTAACGGGATTAGGCACTGGTGGAATGGCAACGAAGTTACAGGCTGCGGATGTTGCGGGGCGTGCTGGAATTGATGTGATTATCGCCGCGGGTAATAAGCCCGATGTCATTAATGCGGTGATTGAAAATATTCCCGTTGGAACCCGTTTCTATGGTCAAAAAAATCCAATGGAAAATCGTAAACGTTGGATTTTTGGCGCACCTGCGGCAGGGGATGTTTATATTGATGATGGCGCACAATTAGCGATTACAGAAAAAGGCAGTTCATTGTTACCAAAGGGTATTAAGAAAATTGAAGGCGATTTCTCTCGTGGTGCAGTGATCCGTATTCGCAATATGGCAGGTAAAGATTTGGCACACGGCGTGAGTCATTATAATAGTGATGCACTCAGAATGATTGCGGGTCATCATTCCCAAGATATTGGTAAAATCCTTGGCTATGAACACGGCTCTGTAGCCGTTCATCGCGACGATATGATAGTGAGTTAATTATGTTAGAACAAATGGGTAAAGCGGCGCGTGAGGCGTCATGGCAGTTGGCTCAATTAAACACAAAACAAAAAAATTTGGCACTTGAGCAAATTGCTAATCTGTTAGAACAAGAAAGCGCAAGTATCTTAGCTGCAAATCAGTTAGATATGGCGCAAGCCCAACAAAGTGGTATGAGCGAAGCGTTACAAGATCGCTTATTACTGACGCCATCACGTTTAAAAAGTATTGCGGATGATGTTAGAAAGGTATGTCAACTGGCAGATCCAGTAGGACAAATCCTCGATGGCAGCGAGCTCGATAGCGGATTGAATTTACAGCGCCGTCGTGTCCCATTAGGGGTCATTGGGGTTATTTACGAAGCTCGTCCTAACGTAACGGTCGATGTCGCTTCCTTGTGCTTAAAAACGGGAAATGCTGTTATTTTGCGTGGCGGAAAAGAGACGCATAATACGAATCTCGCAGTAGTTAATGTGATTCAACAAGCGTTAAAAAACAGTGGACTACCTGCAGATGCGGTACAGGCTATCAATAATCCCGATCGCGAATTAGTGACAAAATTATTAAAGTTAGATCGCTATGTTGACATGTTGATCCCACGCGGTGGTGCTGGCTTACATAGATTATGCCGTGAACAATCGACGATCCCAGTCATTACTGGGGGAATTGGTGTTTGCCATACGTTTGTTGATGACTCGGTGGACTTTGATAAAGCACTGAGCGTGATTACCAATGCTAAAGTTCAGCGACCAAGTGCATGTAACTCGTTAGAAACGTTGTTAGTTCATGAAGATATTGCCGCGAGTTTCTTGCCGCGCCTAAGTGAGAAAATGGCACAACAGCAAGTGACGTTGCATGCGAGTGAGAAAGCAATGGCATTTTTAACAGGTGGCGCAGCGAAAGTGGTACCTGTTCAAGCTGAAAATTTAGTCGATGAATGGTTATCTCTTGATCTTAATGTTGAAATTGTCTCGGATATTGATGCTGCCATCGAGCATATTCGCCATTATGGCACCGCACATTCAGATGCTATTTTGACGGAATCTATTCGCCAAGCAGATTATTTTGTTCAACGTGTGGATTCGGCTGCGGTGTACGTTAATGCTAGTACGCGCTTTACTGATGGTGGACAGTTTGGACTCGGTGCCGAAGTGGCAGTAAGCACCCAAAAACTCCATTCTCGTGGACCAATGGGATTAGATGCTCTGACAACGTATAAATGGATTGGTTACGGGGATTTTTTGAGTCGTCCATAATCTAACAATAATAATCTTAAGCCACACTGAGTGTGACTTAAGTTGCAGACAAAGAGGGATAAAAGCGTGGTTTTTCCCTCTTTGTGTTATCAGGTGAAAATCAATAAATTGATTTTCCTCGTTTATTTTTACAACTCTAAAGTACCATTTCCAAACCCAATAGGTTTTAAAATGGTTCGAGCCACACTGAGTGTGGCTTTATTTTTTTAAATTATTCGCCATTTTGGCTAACCGGCTAGAAGCATGTGTGTGGAAAATTTATCATAGAAATCATGATGAAGGGATGAATATTAATGTTTTACATTATTGGTCCAAGAGGTTCAGGAAAGACAACGATTGGTAAGAAACTCGCTGAGAAAACGGGTTACCAATTTATCGATACCGACAAACTTATTCTGGAGCGCGCAGGAATGAGCATTGCTGATATTGTTCAGCAACAGGGGTGGAATTATTTTCGGCAACTTGAAAGTCAAATTCTTGCGTCAATTGAGCCGCAAGATGCCATTATTTCTACAGGTGGCGGTATTATTTTAGCGCCAGGAAATCAGCAGGTTATGCGAGAAAATGGCACTGTTATTTATTTACGCTCAACGCCAGAAACACTGGTAAAGAGATTAGCGGCAGAACCGCAAGCGGATCAGCGACCGAGTTTAACGGGGAAATCACTGCTTGAAGAAATTGAAGAAGTGATGACGCAGCGCGATCCTATCTATTTATCCACTGCCCACCACGTTATTGATGCCAATCAATCCATTGATGCTATTATTAAGCAGATCGCAAATTTGAGATAAATGTCAGATGTACTCACGCCTTTAGGAATAAACCTCTTAATGAGGGCGGTTGGTCACGAGATAATTATTGTAGTATCTAATTGTTAATCAATAGATAAAATTATCACCATAAGAAAGGGAATCATTATGTTGGCAAAAATAATAAAAAAAGTACTGAGGTTTTTGTTTCGCGTAGAAGTCATTGGTAATACGAATGAGTTCAATCAAGACAAATGCATCATTACGCCGAACCATGTTTCTTTTCTTGATGGTGTGTTGATCGCACTGTTTTTACCTGTGAAGCCAGTCTTTGCCATGTATAGTTCTGTGGCAACGCCTAAGATGATCAAGCGGCTCAAGCCTTATGCGGATATTGTTGCATTAGATCCCAAAAATCCATTAGGTCTTCGACACCTTGTTCGTGAGGTGGATAAAGGGCGTCCGATTGTTATTTTTCCTGAAGGGCGCATTACTGTTCACGGCTCTTTGATGAAGATCTATGAAGGGGCCGCCTTTGTCGCTGCTAAGTCTGGTGCCAAAGTGGTGCCAATTCGTATTGATGGCGCAGAAAGAAGCTACTTTGGACGCTTAAAGGGCATTATCCCGTTAAAGTGGTTTCCAAAAATCACATTACATATTTTACCTGCTGAAAGTATTCCAATGCCGGATGCGCCTCGCGCAGTCGAGCGTCGAGCCTTAGCCGGTGAACATCTTTATCAAATTATGAAAGCGGCACGCATGGCGAGTCGCCCAGAAATGACATTGGTCGAAGCCTTTATTGATAGTATTGAACGTTATGGACGCCGTTCTCGCTGTATTGAGGATATTTCGTTCAAAGAAGATAGCTATCAAGGGCTGCTCAAAAAGTCACTTGGTGTTGGGCGAATTATCGAACGCTATACCCATGAAAATGAGCGTGTAGGATTATTGCTACCCAATGCGACAGTGACAGCGGCAGCAATTTTCGGCTGTTTAATGCGCGGGCGAGTGCCTGCGATGCTGAATTACACGGCGGGAAGTCATGGGATCAGTAATGCTTTAAAAGCCTCAACGGCAAAAGTGGTTTTTACTTCACGACAATTTTTGGAAAAAGGGAAACTCACCCATATTCCGGCGCAAGTACCGGAAGCAACATGGATTTATCTTGAAGATTTAAAAGACACCGTGACGCTCCAAGATAAGTTGTGGATTGTGAAGCATTTATTCTCACCGCGTAAGGCGATTGTTCCTCGTAATATCGATGATGAAGCGATTGTCTTGTTCACTTCAGGCTCCGAAGGTACCCCTAAAGGAGTTGTACACAGTCACCGTAGCTTGATGGCTAACGTTGAGCAGATCAAAACGATTGCTGATTTTACTCCGCGTGATCGTTTTATGTCATCACTGCCTTTATTCCATGCCTTTGGATTAACCGTCGGATTATTTATTCCACTATTTTCGGGTAGCCGAGTTTTCTTATATCCAAGCCCGTTACATTATCGAATTATTCCAGAACTGGTATATGACCGAAATTGTACGGTTTTATTCGGTACGTCAACGTTCTTGGGGCATTACGCACGTTTTGCTCATCCGTATGATTTTGCAAGAGTTCGTTATGTTGTTGCGGGCGCAGAAAAGCTTTCGGATAAAACCAAGAAAATTTGGTACGACAAATTTGGTATTCGAATTCTTGAAGGCTATGGCGTGACTGAGTGTGCACCGATTGTATCTATTAATGTACCAATGGCAGCAAAAGAAGGCTCAGTGGGGCAAATTTTACCCTGTATGGAAGCCCGTATTATTCCGTTACCAGGTATTGAACATGGCGGAAAACTTCAGCTGAAAGGTCCTAATATAATGAAGGGCTATTTGCGCGTAGAGGCGCCGGGTGTACTCGAAGAACCGAAAGCGGAAAATGCGCAAGGTGAATTAGAATCAGGCTGGTATGACACGGGTGATATTGTTGAGCTGGACAATAAAAACTTCTGCACCATTAAGGGGCGAGTTAAGCGATTTGCTAAATTAGCGGGGGAAATGGTTTCCCTAGAAAGTATTGAGCAGATGGTGTCTGAAATTTCGCCAAATTGCGAGCACGGTGTCGTAACCAAACCAGATAGTAGTAAAGGGGAGGCATTAGTCCTATTTACGACTGATAAAGATCTCGACAGAAGTGACCTATCAGCAGCGGCAAAAGGAAAAGGTTTAACAGAATTAGCGGTTCCACGAGATATTCGCTGGGTGAAATCGCTGCCTGTATTGGGTAGCGGAAAAACTGATTTTGTCACATTAAAACAGATGGCGTTAGGGGACTAATATGCAAGAAAGTACACCAAATACGCCATTAATGAGTACCGGAATGAAAGCGGTTCTGGCGTCTCAGTTTTTATCTGCATTTGCAGATAACGCATTGCTATTCGCGATATTAGCTCAGCTAAAATCTGAGTTTTACCCAGAATGGAGCCACCCTATTTTACAGATGGTATTTGTCTTCACCTATATCGTGTTGGCACCGTTTGTGGGGCAAATAGCGGATCGGTTTTCTAAAGGCCGAGTCATGTTATTTTCCAACATATTTAAATTTGTTGGGGCTCTGGGGATTTGCTTAGGGGTTAATCCATTCCTGTGTTACGGGTTAGTGGGCGTCGGTGCTGCGGCTTATTCTCCAGCAAAATACGGTATTTTGGGGGAATTGACCGGTGGTGATAATTTAGTTAAAGCTAATGGTTTAATGGAAGCTTCCACTATCGCAGCAATTCTAGTTGGCTCGGTTGTTGGTGGTATACTTTCCGATATTAATTTATTGCTGGCATTAGGCACGTGTTCCTTACTGTATGCTTTAGCCGTAATTGTTAACTTTTTCATTCCTCATTTGGCGGCGGCGAGACCAGGTACAGGCTGGAATTTTAAACAGTTACTGATGGACTTTCTTTCTGCCTGTCGTATTTTATGGGCGAACCAAGAGAGCCGTTTTTCCCTTGTAGGAACCAGTATGTTCTGGGGAGCCGGAGTGACGTTGCGTTTCTTGCTGGTGGCGTGGGTACCTATAGCACTAGGTTTGCAAGATAACACAACGCCAACTATTTTGAATGCGATGGTTGCGGTGGGAATTGTCGTTGGAGCAGGATTAGCGGCAAAATTTATTACCTTAAAAACGGTTTATCGCTGTATTCCTGCCGGAATTGTGATTGGGGTCATGGTTGTATTCCTGTCACTACAAACTCATATTATTCCTTCTTATTTCATCTTGATGGTATTAGGCGTTTTTGGTGGATTATTTGTTGTTCCATTAAATGCATTACTTCAGGAAAAAGGTAAAGAAACTGTTGGGGCAGGGAATGCTATCGCAGTACAAAATTTGGGAGAAAACAGCGCGATGCTATTAATGCTGGGGTTATATTCTCTGGCAATGAAGGTCGGGTTCTCCGTGGTGAGTGTCGGCGTTGGTTTTGGTGTCGTATTTGCAGTGGCGATCGCGGGATTGTGGATGTGGGATCGTGCCCGTAAAAAAACAGCATAATGGTGAATAGCCAAATGATAGATGAGAAGCAACTCGAAACATTAAGTATTCAGTTAGGACAACGCTTACTGCAATTGGGTAAAACAGTCACTGCGGCTGAGTCTTGTACTGGCGGCTGGATTGCTAAAGTCTTGACAGATATTTCTGGTAGTTCAGCCTATTTTTATCGTGGATTTGTGACCTACAGTAACGAAGCCAAGCACCAAATGATTGGAGTGACAAATTTATCACTAGAGCAGTTTGGTGCAGTGAGCCAGCAAGTAGTACAAGAAATGGCTGTTGGGGCATTACATGAAGCGCAAGCCGATTTTGCGATGTCGGTCAGTGGTATTGCAGGACCAGGTGGCGGTAGCCAAGAAAAGCCCGTTGGTACAGTCTGGTTTGGTTTTGCATTAAAGCAGGCAAATGGTACTGTCGATGTCGTGACTCGGCATCAGATATTTCAAGGTGATCGGAATCAAGTTCGTTTGCAATCAACTGGTTATGCGCTAAAAATGCTTTTGCAGTTAATATCTGAAAAATTTCCTTGATACTGTATGATTATACAGTATACTTAGTTTCAACAAATCGAATTCAATCGTTTTATTCGCAATGGTTTCAACCATTGCCATAGGGAGTAAACATGGCTATTGATGAAAACAAACAAAAAGCACTTGCGGCAGCATTAGGTCAAATCGAAAAGCAATTCGGTAAAGGATCTATTATGCGTCTCGGTGAAGACCGTACAATGGATGTTGAAACCATTTCAACAGGTTCTTTATCTCTTGACGTTGCTTTAGGTGCAGGTGGTTTGCCATTAGGGCGTATTGTTGAAATCTACGGTCCTGAATCCTCAGGTAAAACGACGTTAACTTTACAAGTTATTGCGGCTGCTCAACGTAGCGGTAAAACGTGCGCATTCATCGATGCTGAGCATGCTCTTGACCCTATCTATGCAAAAAAACTAGGCGTCGATATTGATAATCTGCTGTGTTCTCAACCTGATACCGGTGAGCAAGCATTAGAAATCTGTGATGCACTCACTCGTTCTGGTGCTGTGGATGTTATCATCGTTGACTCCGTTGCTGCGTTAACGCCAAAAGCAGAAATTGAAGGTGAAATCGGTGATTCACATATGGGTCTTGCGGCTCGTATGATGAGCCAAGCAATGCGTAAATTAGCCGGTAACCTGAAAAACTCAAATACCTTGCTGATCTTCATCAACCAAATTCGAATGAAGATTGGTGTGATGTTTGGTAACCCAGAAACTACAACTGGCGGTAACGCGTTGAAATTCTATGCTTCTGTTCGCTTAGACATCCGTCGTATTGGTGCAGTGAAAAACGGTGAAGAGATCGTTGGTAGCGAAACCCGTGTTAAAGTCGTAAAAAACAAAGTTGCGGCGCCATTTAAACAGGCTGAATTCCAAATTCTATATGGTGAAGGTATCAACACCTTTGGTGAGTTGATTGACCTAGGGGTTAAACACAAGCTAATTGAAAAAGCAGGTGCTTGGTATAGCTATAATGGTGACAAGATTGGTCAAGGCAAAGCTAACTCAACAACCTACTTGAAAGAGCACCCTGAAGTAGCACAGGAAATTGATACTAAACTGCGTGATTTATTATTAAACCACACAGGTGAATTTAAGAGTGCAGCGACTGATTTCATCAATGATTCTGATGAGGAAGAAGTACCAGAAGAATTTTAATTCAATAGTAACATGTTGAAATAATTTAAAATAAAAAGCGCCATTCTTAATTGAATGGCGCTTTTTTGTGTCTGCCTATCACAATAATAGTTTATTGAACAGTTTTTCTGTGGAAAAATACCCCAGCCAGAGGTATAAACATACTTTCAGAAAATATTCAGACGCTTTACAATGAAAGCCGCGAATGGATGTATCTATATTTTACTTCTATACAAAGAGACTTTATCTTATCAGTCACTTTTTAATCGGAGAGTTGATTAGAGGTGATGTTACATTCCATCTCAACAATTCGTAATTCTGTTTTCAGCTTGATATCGGGATAAATATGAGTAAAAGCACCGCTGAGATCCGTCAAGCGTTTCTCGACTTTTTCCATACGAAAGGTCATCAGGTGGTAGCCAGCAGTTCGCTAGTGCCAAATAATGACCCAACACTATTGTTCACTAACGCAGGGATGAACCAGTTCAAAGATGTATTTCTTGGTCTGGATAAACGAGCATATTCCCGAGCGACAACCGCACAACGTTGTGTACGTGCAGGTGGTAAACATAACGACTTAGAAAACGTGGGCTATACTGCTCGCCACCACACATTCTTTGAAATGTTAGGCAACTTTAGCTTCGGTGATTACTTTAAACACGATGCTATTCGCTTTGCATGGGAACTTTTAACTAGCGAACAATGGTTTAACCTACCAAAAGAAAGATTGTGGGTTACTGTGTACGCAACAGATGATGAAGCTTTCGATATTTGGAACAAAGAAATTGGTGTTCCTGTCGAACGTATTATTCGCATTGGTGATAATAAAGGCGCGCCTTACGCATCTGACAACTTCTGGCAGATGGGCGACACAGGTCCTTGTGGTCCTTGCACCGAAATCTTCTATGATCATGGTGATCATATCTGGGGTGGACCTCCTGGTAGTCCTGAAGAGGATGGCGACCGTTATATTGAAATTTGGAACCTGGTCTTTATGCAGTTTAACCGTCAATCAGACGGTACAATGGAACCTCTGCCAAAACCATCTGTAGATACAGGGATGGGGTTAGAGCGTATTTCTGCGGTTCTGCAACACGTTAATTCTAACTATGAAATTGATATTTTCCGTGAACTGATTGCTGCGGCCGCCGAAGCAACAGGTGCAACGGATTTATCCAACAAATCCTTACGTGTTATTGCTGACCATATCCGTTCATGCGCATTTCTCGTCAGTGATGGTGTTATTCCATCTAACGAAGGTCGTGGCTACGTTTTACGTCGTATTATTCGTCGTGCTGTACGCCATGGTTATATGCTGGGTGCGAAAGAGACTTTCTTCTATAAATTAGTTTCTACCTTAATTAAAGTTATGGGACCTGCTGCGGAAGAGCTGCAACGTCAACAAGCTCTAGTTGAGAAAGTTTTAAAAACTGAAGAAGAACAGTTTGCTCGTACTTTAGAACGTGGTCTGCAATTATTAGACGAAGAGTTGGCATCACTGAAAGGTGATACGCTGGAAGGCGAAACTGCATTCCGTCTCTATGATACTTATGGATTCCCTCTAGATTTGACTGCTGACGTTTGCCGTGAGCGCAACATCAAAGTTGATGAAGCTGGTTTTGAACGAGCAATGGAAGATCAACGTCGCAGAGCAAGAGAGTCAAGTGGCTTTGGTGCAGACTATAACGCCCTGATCAAAGTTGATAAACGCAGCGAATTCTCCGGCTATCAGCATGATGAACAGCAAGCGACGATCATCGCATTATATAAAGATGGTCAGCCTGTCGATTCATTGCATACCGGTGATGAAGGTTTAGTGATCCTTGATAAAACTGCATTCTATGCTGAATCAGGTGGTCAAGTTGGTGATACTGGCGTTTTAACGAATGACAGTGCTCAGTTTACGGTGACGGATACCCAAAAATATGGTCAAGCAATTGGTCATGTCGGTAAAGTTGAATCAGGCTCATTAGTTGTCAACCATCGAATTGCAGCTATAGTCAATAGTGAAAGGCGTAATGCAATTCGTCTAAACCACTCAGCGACTCACTTATTACATGCCGCGTTACGCCAAGTGTTAGGTGAGCATGTTTCTCAGAAAGGCTCGCTGGTGAATGACAAGTATCTCCGTTTTGACTTCTCTCATTTCGAAGCGATGACGCAGCAGCAATTACGCCAAGTAGAAGATATTGTGAATGCGCAAATTCGTCAAAACTCAGAAATTGAAACTGAGTTGATGGATTTAGAGGGTGCGAAAGCAAAAGGGGCTATGGCATTATTCGGTGAAAAATATGAAGAGCGCGTACGTGTTCTGAGTATGGGGGATTTCTCCATCGAATTATGTGGTGGTACGCATGCTAGCCGCACGGGAGATATTGGATTATTCAGTATCTTAAGTGAATCTGGGACCGCCGCAGGGGTTCGTCGTATCGAAGCGACAACAGGTGCCGCCGCCATGGAGCATTTACATGCTCAATCTGAACAGCTTTCTGCAATTGCCCATCTGTTAAAGGGTGACGTGAATAGCTTAGTTGAGAAAGTCAAAGCTGCATTAGATAAATCACGAAATCTTGAAAAAGAGATTTTGCAGTTAAAAGATCAGCAAGCGTCTCAAGAAAGTGCTTCACTAAGTAGTAAAGCGAAAGATGTTAAAGGTATCAAACTGTTAGTTAGTCAATTAAGTGATACTGATCCTAAACTATTGAGAACAATGGTCGATGATCTAAAAAATCAGCTGAAATCGGCGATTATCGTGCTTTCAACCACAAGTGGTGATAAAGTCAGTATAATTGTTGGTGTGACTAATGATTTGACTGCTAAAATTAAAGCAGGTGATTTGGTCTCCTATGTTGCTCAACAAGTAGGCGGTAAAGGTGGCGGTCGACCAGACATGGCGATGGCTGGAGGTACTGACGTAAGTGCATTACCGACAGCGATGGAAAGTGTCGAACAATGGGTTGATTCAAAACTATAATTGCTGTGAAGTTACCCCATTTTAGTGGGGTAACTTTAATCTGTTGCAGCATTGTTAATGTGTTGCCGGTAGTGTTATATTTTGCTTGTAAATAACTAGAATTATTGCCATTGATGGCATCAATGCTTTAGGTGAATGTCATTGCTTTACGTTTTCACGGTGTGTGATGGACAATAGCGGGGAATACCTAGAGACCCGACTCTTTTAATATTTCAAGGAGCAAAGAATGCTTATTCTGACTCGTCGAGTTGGTGAAACACTCATGATAGGCGATGAGGTAACAGTGACTGTATTGGGCGTAAAAGGCAACCAAGTACGTATTGGTGTTAATGCCCCAAAAGAGGTTTCTGTTCACCGTGAAGAAATTTATCAACGGATCCAGGCCGAAAAGACTCAACCAGACAATCAATAATAATAAATAAGCGTCCAGTGAGTGATCACACAGCAATAATGGACGCTTGTCTCTCCTATTTTATCTCTAACTATATTCCTATACCTTTTGATTCCCTATTGGCCTGACATCATTACGTTGATGTTGAGCATTATTTCTTGGGGTGACCTCGGCTTTTTTCTGTATCATTTTTATACTGTTAACTAAAGAGTGCTTAATCTCATCAATTTTTTACTGAATTTTCTATTGGAAAATAGTGAATAATTAAAAAGAAAAAAGCTCAGAAATATGGCTTTTTCGGTGTTAAACTAATCATCTTGCTTGTGAAATGTGCAAACGATCGTTGGAATGCAAAAAGTTTGGAAAAATTGTTTGACTTCTAAGTCTAGGAAAGTAATATGTGCGCCACACAGAGACGAGATGTTTAAGAAAAACAAATCGTATGTGACTAAAATATGGTGAGGTGGCCGAGAGGCTGAAGGCGCTCCCCTGCTAAGGGAGTATGCGGTCAAAAGCTGCATCGAGGGTTCGAATCCCTCCCTCACCGCCATTTTAGGCTCTGCATCCGTAGCTCAGCTGGATAGAGTACTCGGCTACGAACCGAGCGGTCGGAGGTTCGAATCCTCCCGGATGCACCATTTTCAACCTTATGAGTGAAACTGATAAGGTGATGTTTTGGTTTATAGCGAACTAAAACAAAGTAGTTTAGGTTTTATATGATATTAAATATCATAAAATAGTGAAGTAGATTTTGATTAAGCAGTATTGAGAGAGAAGTACGTATTGCACTGAAATGCATCCGTAGCTCAGCTGGATAGAGTACTCGGCTACGAACCGAGCGGTCGGAGGTTCGAATCCTCCCGGATGCACCATCTCTTAAACACTTCTGTAATGTATCAACAATCCTTTCATCAATTTTGAAATCCAAATTACTGCTGTGTTTCGACAGCATCGATTGATAATCGACAAATTCTGCATCCGTAGCTCAGCTGGATAGAGTACTCGGCTACGAACCGAGCGGTCGGAGGTTCGAATCCTCCCGGATGCACCATCATTAAGAAACTCCTCAATTAGAGGAGTTTTTTTTTGCCTAAAAATTGGCGTATAACCCAATTTCCTTCTGTTTTTCTATTTTCTCTTCTTGGTAAACCACACATCTAGACAGCGACAATTTATGTGATTTAAGCTAAAGTAATCGCCTTATTAAAATAAAACTAAATCACAGGCGGGAGGTCGATTTGATCCCGGACGTATCAAAAGCGCTCTCATGGTTAGAGGCGCACCCGGAAATTCTCAATGGTATTCAACGTGGTATTGAGCGTGAAACATTACGTGTGTCACCTCAAGGAGCGTTAGCCGAGACATTGCATCCAAATGAGCTGGGGAAAGCACTCACCCATAAATGGATCACCACAGATTTTGCGGAATCCTTACTCGAATTTATTACACCTGTAGATAAAAGTATTAGCCATAATTTGGCTTTTCTGCGGGATCTGCATCGCTATACGGCGCGCCATCTGCACGATGAAAGAATGTGGCCACTCAGTATGCCTTGCTTTATTGAGAGTGAAGATAAAATCACACTGGCGCAGTATGGCACCTCTAATGTAGGGCAGTTCAAAACCTTATATCGTGAAGGTTTAAAAAATCGCTATGGTGCATTAATGCAAACCATCGCTGGCGTACATTATAACTTCTCATTCCCCATTGAGTTTTGGAAGGCATGGGCAGGGATTGAAGACGCTGAAAGTGGTAAAGAAAAAATATCTGAAGGTTATTTACGGCTGATCAGAAATTATTATCGCTTTGGTTGGGTGATCCCATACTTATTTGGTGCTTCTCCTGCTATTTGCGGTTCTTTCTTGAAAAATAGAGAGACCTCATTAGACTTCAGCAAAACTGAGTGTGGTACCTACTACCTGCCTTATGCAACGTCATTGAGAATGAGTGATTTGGGATACACCAATAAATCTCAGAGTGATTTAAATATTACATTTAACCACCTTGATGAATATGTGGAAAATCTGAAGAAAGCCATCCACAAGCCTTCTGCTGAGTTTGAAAAGCTGGGCGTAAAAAAAGACGGTAAATATGTTCAGCTGAACACTAATGTGCTGCAAATCGAGAACGAATTGTATGCACCAATTCGTCCTAAGCGAGTGCCTCTGGGCAATGAATCACCTTCAGATGCGCTATTGCGTGGTGGTATCGAATATATTGAAGTTCGTTCTCTCGATATCAATCCATTTAGCCCTATCGGTGTTAATGAGACTCAAGCTCGCTTTGTAGACTTATTCCTGATTTGGTGCGTGCTTGCTGATGCCCCTGAAATGAATGTTCAGGAGTTAGATTGCTGCCGTAAGAATTGGAACCGCGTTATCCTCGAAGGACGTAAACCAGGGCAGGTAATCGGTTTTGGTTGTGGTAGTGAGCTCAAGCCTCTAGTCGAAGTTGGACAAACACTATTCAAAGATTTGATCCGTGTTGCGGAAGTCTTAGACACCTGCTGTGATGCGAAATATAAAGATGTATGCTATCAGTTTGTCGCTATGTTTGAAGATCCAAACCTGACTTACTCAGCCCTAGTGATGGACGAAATGTTAGAAAAGGGTATTGGTGGTTATGGGCTGGAGTTAGCTGAGAAATATTATCAGCAATTAATTAACGAGCCTTATGAAGTGATCACTGAAGAGCAATTTGAACAAGCTCGTTTGGCTTCCATTGAAAAACAGAAATTGATGGAGCAGGACAAAAGCGAAAGCTTTGAAGAGTATCTTCGGATTCACGCAGGACGCTAAAAGAAATGGCCACAACAAGGTGGCCAAATAAAAATCTCTTAGAGAATTAGGGATGATAACAATTTGCGCGTCTTTCACATAGTAAGACTCTGCATTTTTGGATTAGTTTCATTTTTTTCAAAATTATTTTTTTTATTTTTATGGAGGTCATGAAATGCCGTTATTAGACAGTTTTACTGTGGATCACACGCGTATGGCTGCTCCTGCTGTTCGCGTAGCAAAAACGATGAAAACGCCTCATGGGGACGCTATCACTGTGTTTGATTTACGTTTTACAGTCCCAAATAAAGAAGCAATGACAGAAAAAGGAACGCATACCTTAGAGCACCTTTTTGCTGGATTTATGCGTGACCACCTTAATGGAAATGGCGTGGAAATTATCGACATTTCACCAATGGGATGCCGTACAGGTTTCTACATGAGCTTGATTGGTCAGCCAGATGAACTGCGTGTAGCGAAAGCATGGAAAGCGGCTATGCAAGATGTGCTCAATGTTCAGGATCAAAATAAGATCCCTGAACTTAACGTATATCAATGTGGAACGTATACGATGCACTCACTTGAAGAAGCTCAGCAAATTGCTCGAAATATCATTGCGAAAGATATTCAAGTGAATAAAAATGATGAACTCGCACTTCCTGAAGAGAAGTTAGCTCAGCTTCACGTTTAGTTATTCAAAGAAACAATGTTTGAAAAAGCCTTAAAATCATCGAATAATTGTTCGTGGTTTTAAGGCTTTTTATGTAGAACTTAAAACTCAGGGACTTGTGAGTTAAAGCCAAGAGGTGTGATTTTTACTTGTTTAATAATATTATCGCTGACAGCTAAGACTTCGATAACATAACGCCCGATAACAATTTGTTCCTCTGGTTGAGGTACATCTCCCAATACTTCCAGAACCATACCGTTAACCGTTCTAGGACCCTCTACAGGAAGGTTCCAGTCGAAAGCTTTGTTTAGGTCTCGGATGTTGGCGGAGCCGTCCACAAGGACACTGCCGTCACTTTGTGGCATAACCTCTTCAGCAAGTGAAGGTGACATGGATGTTGTAAAGTCACCCACAATCTCCTCCAAAATATCTTCTACGGTGATTAAGCCTTGAATTTCACCATACTCATCGACAATGATCCCTAGCTTTTCTTTTTTATGTTGAAAGTTGATTAACTGAACATTCAGGGGAGTACTATTGGGAATGAAATAGATGCTATCCGCGGCTTTAATTAAGTTTTGCTTGTTGAATTCGCGCTTTTCAACCATTAGACGGTAAGCTTCTCGTACGCGTAAAATACCGATCGAATCGTCAAGCGAATCACGATATAGCACAATGCGCCCATGAGGGGAGTGGGTGAGCTGCCTCACGATAGACTTCCAGTCATCATTTATATCAATTCCCACAATTTCATTTCGTGGCAGCATGATATCGCCGACGGTGACTTTATCTAAATCGAGAATCGAAATTAACATGTCCTGATTGCGTCGACTGAGCTTATTCTTGGACTCATGAACGATAGTGCGTAACTCTTCCTTATTAACCGCATCATTGCGAGTTGCGGAGACTTTTATCCCACAGCAGCGCATAAATAGGGTCGAAATAGTATTAAATGCCCATACAACAGGTAACATGATTTTTTGCAGTGGTGTAAGAATAAAACTGCTAGGGAAGGCAATTCGTTCAGGGTAAAGGGCTGCAATCGTTTTTGGCACCACTTCTGCAAACAGTAAAATGACGAAGGTGAGAATACCTGTTGCGATAGCTACCCCCATATTTCCATATAGACGCATTCCAATAATGGTTGCGAGAGCGGAAGCGACAATGTTGATGAGATTATTGCCAATGAGAACTAAGCCGAGTAGACGGTCAGGGTGGCGTAGGAGTTTCTCAACACGAACAGCGGAGCGATTACCTTGTTTCGCTAAATGTTTTAACCGATAACGGTTCAACGTCATCATACTGGTTTCTGAAGCCGAAAAATAAGCAGATAAAAAAATTAAAACAATCAGTATGATGATTAGAGTACCAGTAGATACTTCATCCAAAACAAGGTTCCTTATAACGGTCGTGTAAGACTAAATGGTGTTTATACCATAGTTAATTGCTGGATTAGACGATTGCCAAAAAACGCTAAGGTAAGGATCAGTGAACCGCCAACATGGAAAAATAAAACGCGCTTGCCTCTCCATCCACCATGGAAATGCCCCCACAGTAAAATGACATAAACAAACCAAGCAATGACAGAGAGTACAGATTTATGAATATTCTCTTTATCAAAGATATTATCCATATAAATGAAGCCAGTACACAATGTTAGCGTCAGTAAAATGACGCCTACTTGTGTGACATGAAACATTTTGCGTTCAATCACCATCATGGGAGGCATATCAGGGCTGAATTTTAAAATTTTATTTTTAAGCTGATAGTCGATAATCGCCACTTGAAAAGCATATAACGCAGCAATCAGTAGCGTTGCATAACTTAATAAAGCTAATCCAATATGCACAAATAATGGCGTACTTGCTTCCAAATGAGTAATAAACTCACCAGGCATAATGGTGGATAAAATTAGGTTAATAATTGCGAAACTATACACAATTGGGGTTAAGTACCAAGCCCTTCCTAAATATGAAACCACCGTCATAATCAAACACATTAATAAACTGACGGATGATCCTAAATTTAGGAGTGTGAGATTTTGCCCGCTAGCCTCACTAAAAATTTGTAATTTCAAGGTGATTGCGTGAGTGACCATCGCTACGATAGCTAATAAAATAGCCAATCGACGATAAAGCGCTTGCTTACGCACTTGTGCTGGGACGATCAGAAGCAGGCTGACCATGTATGTACAAACTGCTATGACTGCAAATACGGGCATAGTATAGTGTCGTTATTCATTTTGAGTGGATAGATATTGACTAGTATAACTCGTGCAAGTGTAGGCTCCAACTAATAGGTATGATGTATCGCTGTATATTCTTTACTAATCGCTCATTTAGGCTAATTAAACGAAGCAGCGAAACCCCATCAAGTGTGATACAATCGGCGACCAACATCAGCGTTGAATTGTGCCGTGGCTATCTTGAGTTTGCCCTTGAAATACAGCGCGCGAGTAACCAAATAAGGCTACATATAGGCCCATAACAGAATTGAGCTAAGACACATGTTTGATAACTTAACTGACAGACTATCGCGCACTTTGCGCAATATCAGCGGGCGTGGACGTCTGACTGATGACAATATTAAAGATACATTACGCGAAGTTCGCATGGCATTACTGGAAGCCGACGTTGCTCTGCCAGTCGTCCGTGAATTTATTCAAAAAGTTAAAGAAAGCGCTGTTGGTCAAGACGTTAATAAAAGCCTAACCCCAGGTCAAGAGTTCATTAAGATTGTACAAAATGAACTGACCCGTGCAATGGGTGAAGAAAATCATCAGCTGAATTTATCTGCTCAGCCTCCTGCTGTGGTTTTGATGGCGGGTTTACAAGGTGCGGGTAAAACAACCAGCGTTGCAAAACTGGGTAAGCTGTTAAAAGAAAAACAGAAGAAAAAAGTCTTAGTGGTTTCCGCCGACGTATATCGTCCTGCGGCGATCAAGCAATTAGAAACATTAGCCGAAGCGGTTGGGGTTGATTTCTTCCCCTCTGAAGTACAAGAAAAGCCAGCTGCAATTGTCCAAAAAGCATTAAAACACGCACAATTACAGTTTTATGATGTGCTGTTAGTGGATACAGCGGGTCGCTTACACGTCGATGAAGCGATGATGGAAGAGATCCAAGAAGTTCATCGCATTATTAATCCAGTTGAAACACTGTTTGTGGTTGATGCCATGACAGGTCAAGATGCGGCAAATACAGCGAAAGCATTTAACGAAGCGCTACCATTAACAGGGATTGTATTAACCAAAGTTGATGGTGATGCCCGTGGTGGTGCCGCGTTGTCTATCCGTGCAATTACTGGTAAGCCAATCAAATTCTTAGGGGTTGGTGAGAAAACTGATGCCCTTGAACCATTCCATCCAGAGCGTGTAGCTTCACGTATTTTAGGTATGGGTGATGTGTTATCTCTGATTGAAGAGATCGAACACAAAGTTGACCGCGATGAAGCTGAAAAATTAGCTAAGAAGTTGAAAACAGGGGATACCTTTGATCTCAATGACTTCTTAAATCAGCTAAAACAGATGCGTAATATGGGCGGAATGACCAGCATGCTGAGTAAGATGCCAGGGATGTCCCAGTTACCTGATGCCGTTAAATCCCAAATGGATGATAAAATTACTATCCGTATGGAAGCTATGATCCAATCGATGACGCGTAAAGAGCGGGAAAAACCAGAGATCATCAAAGGGTCACGTAAACGTCGTATTGCTGCGGGTTCAGGCACTACCGTACAAGAAGTGAATAAGCTTTTAAAACAGTTTGATGATATGCAGCGCATGATGAAAAAGATGAAAAAAGGCGGTCTCGCCAAGATGATGCGCGGTATGAAAGGTATGATGCCTCCGGGATTTCCGGGGCGTTAAGCAATAAAGCCTGAAACAAAAGTACACTTTTGATTGATTTTTGCGTCAAAGTAAGTAAACTTTTCGGGCTTTTTATATGACAGCCGGACTCTATCCCTCGATGGAGTCTGGTTGTTTTGTTAACTAATGAGGATGTTATGGTAACAATTCGTTTATCTCGTGGCGGCGCTAAAAAACGTCCGTTCTACCAAATCGTTGTAACCGATAGCCGCAATGCGCGTGACGGTCGTTTCATTGAGCGTATCGGTTTCTTCAACCCGATCGCTGCTGGTCAAGCAGAAGAACTGCGTTTAGACCTGGACCGTATCGAGCATTGGGTTGGCTTAGGCGCAACTATTTCTGACCGTGTTGCACAACTGGTCAAACAAGCTAAAAAAGTAGCTTAATCTGTCACGGTGGTAACAATGAGCAAGCAAACTAAACTAGTGCCTCCTTCAAACCCAATCGTATTGGGAAAATTAGGCGCGGCATACGGTATTCGTGGTTGGCTCAAAGTTTTTTCCTCCACCGAACATGCTGAAAGTATTTTTGATTATCAACCTTGGTTTATCCAACGCTCTGGTCAATGGCAACACATTGAAATAGAAGATTGGAAACATCATAACAAAGATATCATCGTCAAGCTCAAAGGGGTCGAAGACCGTGATGCAGCTGCCCTGTTAACTAATTTTGAAATTGCGGTTGATTCAACCCAACTTCCTGATTTGGATAACGACGAATATTACTGGAAAGACCTAATGGGTTGCCACGTAGTGACGTCAGAGGGTTATGACCTTGGTACCGTTATTGATATGATGGAAACTGGATCGAATGACGTTCTAGTGATTAAGGCAAATTTAAAAGATGCATTTGGCATCAAGGAGCGGTTGGTTCCGTTTCTTGATGGGCAGGTTATCAAGAAAGTCGATCTCTCCACTAAAATTATTGAAGTGGAGTGGGATCCTGGTTTTTAAATCTCCGGTTTACCGGTTTTAATGAGTGGGATAAATCATGTGGATTGGGGTAATTAGCCTGTTTCCCGACATGTTCCGCGCAATAACCGAGTACGGGGTAACTGGTCGGGCAGTGAAGAATAGCCTGCTAACCGTTGAGTGTTGGAATCCGCGAGATTTTACTCACGATAGACACAAAACTGTTGATGATCGCCCCTACGGTGGTGGTCCAGGCATGCTGATGATGGTGCAACCGTTAAAAGATGCAATCC
This sequence comes from Providencia sp. PROV209, assembly GCF_028479485.1. NCBI lineage: Bacteria > Pseudomonadati > Pseudomonadota > Gammaproteobacteria > Enterobacterales > Morganellaceae > Providencia > Providencia sp. PROV209. Next base: position 148,298 of record NZ_JAMPNR010000021.1, read on the forward strand.
ACGCAGCTAAAGCTGAGGCCGGTGATGGTGCGAAAGTGATTTATCTTTCGCCTCAAGGTCGCAAACTTGGTCAAGACGGAGTTTGTGAACTGGCAACAAATGAGAAGTTAATTCTTGTTTGTGGTCGTTATGAAGGTATTGATGAGCGAATCATTCAAACCGAAATTGACGAAGAATGGTCAATCGGTGATTACGTTCTCAGTGGTGGGGAACTCCCCGCTATGGTGTTGATAGACTCAGTCTCTCGGTTTATCCCTGGAGTACTCGGTCATCAAGCTTCGGCTCAAGAAGATTCTTTTGCAGATGGCTTGTTAGATTGTCCTCACTATACCCGACCAGAGGTGTTAGATGGTATGCAAGTTCCTGATATCTTACTTTCAGGAAACCATGCCAAGATCGATAGCTGGCGCATGAAGCAGTCACTCGGTCGTACCTGGCTTAGAAGACCTGAGCTTCTAGAAAGCCTAGCTCTGACTGACGAGCAGAGGATGTTGTTAGCTGAATTCCAACGGGAATATCAAGCTGAGCAACCAGTGAATCCAGACAATTAATTGTCTAAACATATCAGTTTACCTAGGGTAAGAGAGTTATTATGAGCAACATTATTAAACAACTTGAACAAGAGCAGATGAAGCAGGATGTACCTTCATTCCGTCCGGGTGACTCCGTGGAAGTTAAGGTATGGGTCGTAGAAGGCTCTAAAAAACGTCTGCAGGCATTTGAGGGCGTGGTTATCGCTATTCGTAACCGCGGTCTGCACTCTGCATTCACTGTTCGTAAAATTTCTAACGGCGAAGGTGTTGAGCGTGTATTCCAAACTCACTCTCCAGTCGTAGATAGCATTGCTGTTAAACGTCGTGGTGCTGTTCGCAGAGCTAAACTGTACTACCTGCGTGAGCGTTCTGGTAAGGCAGCTCGTATCAAAGAGCGTCTGAACGCCAAGTAATACGCTTTCGCTACATCCGAAAGTTATAATTGAGGCCCGCATATTTGCGGGCCTTTTTTATATTCGTCATATTTCAAGCTCTCGCGGTGTTGGCTACGTTCATTCGTACTAATCACATACTCATGTATGCGCCTAGCGACTCATTCTCTTGCTGCCTAGCGACAACTCGAACTATTTAGTATATATCGTTCAATTAATCCCATTATGTAAACTTATATTTACTTATTTTATTCATGCTTTGCTTTTGAATATGATATTTTTCTCCAAATTTTAAATAATATTATTTAAATTCAATGGTATGTATAAGTGTAACTTTTTTTGTACGTATGATTGAATTATTTTACGGTTTTGGATTGAATTCTTTACGATGCATGATATGTTATCTCTCACGCACCAAACACAAGATCGATAAATAACACCATCTATAAATAATAAGCTAAGTAGGTAATTAAATGATCATGCAAAAAGATGTACTCAATAATGTGAATATTCAAGACGAACAGGTTCTAATTACTCCTGAGAGTCTGAAACAAAAATACCCGTTGAGTCACAGCAATCTGCATGCCATTGCGACATCGCGTAAAGTGATTGCTGATATTATTCATCAGCGTGACCCGCGTTTACTCGTGGTATGTGGTCCTTGCTCAATCCATGATGTGGATGCTGCCATTGAATATGGTGAGCGTTTACAGAAACTTGCTGCTGAATTAAGTGATAGCTTATATATTGTGATGCGTGTGTATTTTGAAAAACCTCGTACAACGGTAGGTTGGAAAGGCTTAATTAGCGATCCATTCATGGATGGTAGTTTTGAAATGGAAAAAGGTCTGCATATTGCACGTGACCTGCTAACGAGCTTAGTTAACATGGGGCTACCACTGGCGACAGAAGCTTTAGATCCCAATAATCCACAATACTTAGGTGATTTATTCAGCTGGTCTGCTATCGGAGCAAGAACAACAGAGTCTCAAACTCACCGTGAAATGGCGTCAGGTTTATCAATGCCAGTTGGTTTTAAAAATGGGACTGACGGAAGTTTATCCACTGCAATCAATGCGTTAAAAGCAGCTGCGATGCCACATCGTTTTATGGGAATTAACCAGTCAGGTCAAGTTTGTTTACTTCATACCAGCGGAAATAAAAATGGTCATGTGATCTTGCGTGGCGGAAAGGCACCAAATTACGATGAACAAAGCATTGCAGCATGTGAAGCCGAAATGAAAAAAGCAGGGCTTGAGCCATCATTAATGGTGGATTGTAGCCATGGTAACTCGAATAAAGATTTCCGCCGCCAGCCACTGGTTGTTGATTCAATTATCGAGCAAATTATTAATGGTAATGAATCAATTACAGGTATTATGCTTGAAAGCCATATTAATGAGGGTAACCAGTCATCAGAACAGCCACGTGAAAACATGAAATACGGTGTTTCAGTGACGGATGCTTGCATTAACTGGGAAGAAACTGAGTCTGTGTTGCGTAAATTACATCAAGCATTAACACCAATGCTAGAGCAGCGCGGGCAAAAATTAAGCAAAGTGAGCTGAGCAAGGTATTGGTATGTCTGCTGAATTATCCCACTTACGGGAACAGATTGATGAAGTTGATAAGTCATTATTAGATTTGTTAGCGAAACGACTTCAGCTCGTCGCTGAAGTTGGTGAAGTCAAAAGTCAACATGGGTTACCTATCTATGTCCCTGAGCGTGAATCCAGTATGTTGGCAGCTCGTCGCGCTGAAGCGGAGCGAATGGGGATTCCGCCTGATTTGATCGAAGATGTTCTTCGACGGATTATGCGTGAATCTTATGCGCGGGAAAATGATAAAGGTTTTAAAACGTTAAACCCTGCGGCTGGTCCTATTGTTATTGTGGGCGGGGAGGGGAAAATGGGGCGGCTATTTCATCGTCTCCTTTCCCTATCAGGATATCAGATCAAATTATTAGGTGAGCAGGACTGGGATAATGCGACCGACATTGTTTCTGGTGCGAGTGTGGTGATGGTCAGTGTGCCTATTCACCTTACAGTCGATGTGATTAGACGGTTGCCAAAGCTGGATTCCGATACAATTTTAGTGGATATCGCTTCGGTGAAGCAAAAGCCCTTAGAAGCAATGTTAGCCGTGCATCAAGGACCTGTCCTTGGGCTGCACCCGATGTTTGGTCCTGATATTGGTAGCGTTGCTAAGCAAGTTTTTGCTTACTGTGATGGGCGAGATGCTAAATCGTATCAATGGTTACTGGAGCAGCTGCAAGTTTGGGGGGCACGCTTAAAAGCGATTAAGCCCGAAGAGCATGATCGTAATATGAGCTTCATTCAAGCGCTGCGACACTTTACAACATTTACGTATGGACAAAATTTAGCTAAGGAGCAGGTTGATTTACAGCAACTATTAGATCTATCTTCTCCAATTTACCGCCTTGAATTAGCGATGGTTGGGCGCTTATTTGCACAAGATCCACAGTTGTATGCTGATATCATTATGTCTTCGGATGAAAATGTAGAGTTGATCCGCCGTTACTATCAACTGTTGGGGCAATCTATTGAAATGTTAGAGCGTAAAGATAAAGCCGAATTTATTCGACAATTCGAACAAGTCAGCCAATGGTTTGGTGAAGATGCACATCATTTTATGAAAGAAAGCCAATCTCTATTACAACGGGCGAACGATAACCGTAAGTAATCTTTACCGCTATTACCCTGTAGCTTATGGGGTGTAGCGGTTCTTATGCGAAAAGTGCGAATGACATTTTTATGACTTATTTTTATTTAAAATAAGTAATTGTACTTACTCCCGTGTGTTATCCCAAATTTTGAGAAATCTATCGGTAAGATATGGCGGGATCTTTTGCTTAAATGACAATTAATCAATTTATAATATCGATATTTATAAATTAAACGATTTATCTAATAAAGATCCCCCATCATCGACCGATAACACTAATCATTAAATGATGATAAGTGTGGTAAACCGATGTCTTTTAAAAACCTCAAAATTAGTCTCAAGTTAACAATTGCGTTTGGCGTTTTCATTGCGTTAATCGTTTTAAGCTCTCTATTTTCATTAGTGAATATGAATCGTGCAAATGACCGTATTCAGAATGTTATCTTCAAAAGTTATCCTATTACAGCTAATGCAAATGCCGTGATGGATAACTTTTATACTTATATTGCTATGCAAGAATTGATTTTATTGGATGATCGAGGGAGTGATAAGCGTAAGGATGAGTTAGTTAAAATCAGCCAAAATATTTCTGACTTATTGGATGAATTGGATAGAAATATCACGGATAGCCGCTCTCGTGAAGTGCTTGATAATATTCATGAGGTAAGGGGAAAATTCATCAATTCTCAACAAGAGATGATGAACTTGATGAATCAAAATAATCGACAAGCTGCGATTGAAGTCATGATGACAAAAACGTCGGCTATTCAGAGAGAGTATCGTGAACAAGTTCAAAACCTCATTGCTATCCAAAATATGCTAATGCAAGAAACGGGTTATCAAGTTGAAGATGACTACAAAGCAAACCGTGTTTTATTGGCATTTCTATCGATTATTAGCATCATTGTTGGCTGCATTATGGGGTGGTATATCACGCGTATTATTACTCGACCTTTAGAGCAAGCCGTTGATTTCTCTAAATCAATTGCGAGTGGAGATTTGACTAAAATTATTCAAGCAGAATCTAAAGATGAAACAGGAATCTTATTGGAGTCGCTTGATGAAATGAAGGGGCACCTGCTTGACATAGTTCAAGAGGTTCAAAATAGCTCTGAAAGTATTTCTGCAGCAGCAGGGCAAATTGTCGCAGGTAACCAGAATTTAGCTGCTCGAACAGAAGAGCAAGCAGCCTCTGTTGAACAAACAGCAAGTTCGATGGAGCAGATAACTTCAACGGTGCAAAACACGACTGAGCATACACATGAAGCAACCATGTTGGCTGATAACACGGCTGTGACAGTCAAAAACAATGGACAGATGATGATTCAACTGACGGATAAAATGCGCGCAATTAATGGCTCATCTCAGAAAATGACCGACATCATCAATCTTATTGATTCCATTGCATTCCAGACTAATATCTTAGCGTTAAATGCTTCAGTTGAGGCAGCAAGGGCTGGGGAACATGGTCGAGGCTTTGCAGTGGTTGCAGGGGAAGTCAGACTACTCGCACAGAAAAGCGCAGCATCAGCCAGTGATATTCGTTCGTTAATCGAGAACTCGTCTTCACAAACCCAAGAAGGAATGGAATTAGTTGAGCAAGCTAGCCAACAGATCCATGGTATGGTCGCGAGTGTGGATGAAATGAATGCGTTACTTCGTGAAATTGGGCAAGCTAGCCGTGAACAAAGTGATGGAATTTCACAAATTAACAGCGCAGTAGGACAGTTAGATTTAACTACCCAACAAAATGCAGGATTAGTGGAGGAGTCGGTGGTAGCGGCAGACTCACTAAACGAGCAAGCCTACCACCTACAAGAATTAGTTAATTACTTTAAAATTAGTGCAGTGACACAAAAATCATAATTAATAGCGAACATAATTAAAAAATAACACAGGTTAGCTGCCTGTGTTATTTCTATAGCAAATATTATGATGTCACTTTTTCGGGTTCTACTGGAACAATGTTTTCTGACGGATAACAGCCAAGAATTTTAATAGAACGGGTGATTTCAGCCAGTTCTTTTAATGCTTGTTGCATATTATCTGAACGTAAGTTGGCGTGCACATCCACATAAAACATCTCTTCCCAAGGTTTACCATTAATTGGGCGTGATTCTAATTTACTCATCACTATTTTATTATTTTTCAAAATAATTAAAGCATCGACTAATGCGCCTGCTTGCTGCCCCGTTGTAATTAACAGCGTGGTTTTTGCTGGAACTTGCTCCGTGACTTCAATTGCTCGGGGGGCTACAACAATAAAGCGCGTCATATTAATCTGCTGATTCGCTAAATTATGTTCTAACACATTTAAGCCATATAATGCGCCGCCCGCTTCACTTCCTAGTGCGGCAACATTTGGAGAGTTATGTTCCGCGACTTTTTGCATTGCAGTGGATGTGCTATCGCAATATTCAATTTTCCAATGAGGGAACTGAGATAAATATTGGCTACATTGCTGGAATGGTTGAGGGTGACTGTATACCGTTTCAATCTGACTTAGATCGCTACCCGTTATGGTTAGTAGGCAATGGTTAATAGGTAAACGGATTTCACCGACAATTGAGAGTGATGTATTTTGCAGTAAATCATAAACATCATTGATTGCACCAGAGCTCGTATTTTCGATCGGTAAAATACCGTAATCTGCTTGACCGCTTTCAACCAGTGAAAAAATATCTTGGAATTTATGACAGCTACATTCAACGAGCTGATCAAAATGGCGTGCAGAATATTGGCGAGCGGCAACATGAGAATAAGAGCCTTTAGGACCTAAAAATGCAAATCGAGCAGTATCACTTGGTGTCAGATTTAAATGTTTCTGAAGAATAGCTTGCTGGGTAAGAACTGAATCTTCAATGATCATCTGAAATAAACGGGTGATATAAAACCCATCAAGACCAAGCGGTTTACCTTTATTAATTAATACATCGAGTAATTGGCGTTCGCGTTCTTTATCACGAATTGGGCGGTTATCATCAATTTTGGTTTCCGCGACTTCAATTGCATAGCCTCGACGTTTCGCAAGAAGCCCAAGGAGTTCACTGTCTAACTGGCTAATTTTCTCACGTACTTTCAGTAAATTAGTGCTATTTTCCATTCTGCGACCCTATCAAACATCAGTGAATAAAAAAGCCCCCTAGGTAGGAGGCTTTAAAATATTGTCTTCTTTTTTTTCTCGAACGACAAAAGCCCCTTAATGTGAGTGGCTAAAGAAGAAAAAGAAAACAGCATTTAGTTTCATGGTAAATCCTTACAATTGAAGTTATTCAAATAGACATGATAGTGAGCGAGAAGTCAACAAAAAACAGTGCATAACGTAAAAACGCGCCCATGATGAGCGCGTTTGGAAGGTTTCAAGATAAGTGGATTGATAATATAAAAATATAACGTAACTACTTAAACGTAACTGATTACAACGTCTCTAGATTCGCTTCTTTTACACTATTTGTTGCCCTTCTTGATTCTCCTTTATGTTGCACTTTATTTAACTGTCTTTCGAGTTTGTTGATAAGTTCATTTATTGCAACGTACATGTCTTCATGCTTAGAGCTTGCTACCAACTGTCCGGTAGCGGTTTTTATGTTGGCATCAACCATAAAACCTTGAGGTTCTTTTGACAGCACCACGTGAGGACTAATCAAGGTAACTTGCCATTTATCGAGTTTTGCTAGACGGCTTTCAATGTGTTCACGAATTGCGGGTGTGATGTCCATTTGTTTGCTAGTAATGTTAACAATCATATAGTTACCTCTCATTGTTTCCGTCTTTGATGAATTCAGAATACCGATATCTAAGAATAAAAAAATGATTTAGATCACACTTAAATTATGGAAGGTGAGGCACCCACGTGAAGTGTGATTTTGGCTAAAAAAGGGGGGTAAAAGGATTGCCAAAGTAACGATATTGAGGGAAACTGGAAAAGTTGGCTATCGACACGGTAAATAGCCGGTACTTTTTTTGGGTAAAATTTTAGGTTATGAATGTTAAAAGAAAATATTGAAAAGTATCCGCTTAATGTCCTTTAAAATCTCGTCTGAGATATCCAAAAAAAACAGCAGCCGAAGCTGCCGTTTTTATCTTAAAACATCACGTTAGAAAATAATTTACTGGTTGGCAGCAATGATGCTACCGACTTTGTTGGCTTCTTTATCTAAGCCCATCTCTTTATACGCGATTTCCATATATGCTAATGCTTGACGCGTAGCCTCTGTGTCTGGATAGTCTCTCAACATTTGTTGGACACGATTAACAACCGCGACATAAGCACCACGTTTGTTGTAATATTCAACGACAGAGAGATCAAATTTTGCCAGACGATCTTTTAAGTAGACTAAACGCTTACTCGCATCGTTGGAATATGGGCTATTCGGATAATAACGAACTAGCTGGCTTAAATCTTTGAATGCAACTAATGCATGCTGTGGATCACGGTCAGAGCGATCGATACCAAAGAAACCTTGTAACATGCTGTCATCTAACGCCATTGCCGTTAAGCCACGCATGTAAAGAACGTAGTCAATATTGGGATGAGTTGGATTTAAACGCATGAAACGGTCAATTGAAGCTATCGCCATTGGTAGCTCAGCTGATTTATAATAAGCATAAATCAGGTCTAACTGTACTTGCTGCGCATATGGACCAAACGGGTAGCGGTTATCCAACGCTTCAAACTGTTTAATTGCCGCGTTATAGTTACCGTCCTGTAATTTTTGCTGACCCGTACTATAAATCTCAGCTGGGGAACTATCGGGGCTGACTTCGTTATTGCTGGAGCATCCGGCGAGAGCCAGGCTCAACGTGGCAGCTGCCACCAGATATTTCATACGTCTCATCACGTGTTGGTTATCCTCTGACTGTATCGAGGGAGTCTATCCGTAAGGCTCCCGGCAAAATTCGAGTTACAATAGCATACATTTTAAATGAAACGGCAGCGCCGTCAAAACACAAACACCAAAAAGTAGATTAATTTATGGCTCAACAAGTACAATTAAGTGCAACTATCGCTGAATCACAGCTTGGTCAACGTTTAGATCAAGCTTTGGCTGAATTGTTCCCTGATTATTCACGTTCTCGAATAAAAGAATGGATTTTAGACGATAGAGTGCAGGTTAACGGCAAAGTTATCAATAAGGCAAAAGAAAAAGTTTTAGGTGGTGAACAAATTTCCATCGATGCCCTGATTGAAGAAGATACCCGTTGGGAACCTCAAGATATTCCACTTGATGTTGTTTATGAAGATGAAGATATCCTAATTATTAATAAACCGCGTGATTTAGTTGTTCATCCTGGTGCTGGCAATCCAGATGGGACGATCTTAAACGCATTATTATATCGCTATCCTGAAATTGCGGATGTCCCACGAGCGGGGATTGTTCACCGTTTAGATAAAGACACCACTGGCTTAATGGTTGTCGCAAAAACAGTGCCAGCACAAACTCACTTAGTGGAAGCTCTACAACGTCGTGAAATTACGCGTGAATACGAAGCTGTAGCGGTAGGACGTATGACTGCAGGCGGTATGGTTGAAGAGCCTATTTCTCGCCATCCAACCAAAAGAACGCATATGGCAGTGCATCCAATGGGAAAACCTGCAGTCACACATTACCGTGTCATGGAACATTTCCGTGCGCATACACGTTTACGCCTACGTTTAGAAACGGGACGAACTCACCAAATCCGTGTTCATATGGCACATATTAATCATCCATTAATTGGTGATCAATTGTATGGCGGACGTCCTCGCCCATTAAAAGGGGCAACGGAGGAGTTCCTTGAAGTTATGCGTAAGTTTGATAGACAAGCGCTGCACGCAACGATGTTACGTTTATATCACCCAATCACAGGCATTCAAATGGAATGGCATGCGCCATTGCCGGATGATATGGTGGAGTTAATCGAGGCGCTGAAAGCTGACACTGAACTTCACAAAGACGATATGGACTGGTAATGAATACTTTGATTTTCCCTGAATGGCCGCAACCTAAAAATGTTTCAACATGCAGTACAACGCGTATTGGTGGAGTGAGCCATCCACCTTTTGATAGCTTAAATTTAGGTGATCATGTTGAGGATTTGCCTGAGGCAGTCAGGGAAAATCGCCATCGTCTCGAAGAGCTTGCTCAATTGCCACAACAACCTGTGTGGCTTGAGCAAGTACATGGTACCCATGTTCTACATTTAACTGGGAATCAGATTAAAAATCGTCAGGCTGATGCTGTATATACCAACCAAGTAGGTCAAGTGTGCGCGATTATGACCGCAGACTGCTTACCCGTATTGTTTTGTAGTCGTGATGGGCAGGAAGTTGCGGCTGCCCATGCGGGGTGGCGGGGGCTGTGCAATGGCGTACTAGAAAACACACTTGCACAATTTAATGCGCAACCTAGTGATATTATCGCATGGATGGGACCCGCGATTGGTCCTGATAAATTTGAAGTTGGTGCTGAGGTTAAACAGGCATTTGTTAGCCAATCAGCGGATTTAGCTGAAGCATTTATATCTCAGAATGATAAATTTCTCGCAAACATCTATTTACTCGCCCGTAAAAAGCTATTGAAAGCGGGGGTTTCTGCGGTTTATGGCGGAGAATTTTGTACAGTAAGTGATGAAAACAGATTTTTTTCCTATCGACGAGAGGGTAAAACAGGAAGAATGGCATCCCTTATATGGATAAATAACTAGTTATCGGAATAATATTCCAAATTAAAAGATATTGAAGAAATAATCCCGCCTAAAACTTGAATATAAAAAAATAGACCGCATCTTATCTCCAGTAGCAAGTTTAATCTTATTCTATTGGAGGTGTTATGCGTCTGGACCGTTTAACGAATAAATTCCAGCAAGCTCTCGCTGACGCCCAGTCATTAGCCCTTGGGCGCGAAAATCAGTTTATTGAACCAATTCATTTACTCAGTGCTTTGTTTAATCAAGAAAGTGGCACTGTGCGTCCGTTATTGACGACGCTCGGCGTGAACGCAATTGCGTTCCAAAACAAAATTGAAGATGCATTGGCTCGACTCCCTCAAGTGCAAGGTGTCGCTGGGGATGTACAACCATCAAGTGACTTAATGCGTCATTTGAACTTATGTGACCAATTGGCACAAAAGCACGGAGATGACTTTATCTCCTCAGAATTATTTCTGCTCGCAGCTTTAGAAGCCAATACAACGCTCGCTGATATGTTAAAAGCGGCGGGTGTCAATAAAGACAATTTGAAAAAGGCAATAGAACAGATGCGTGGTGGCGAAAAAGTGAATGACCAAAGCGCTGAAGACCAGCGCCAAGCTTTGAAAAAATATACTGTTGATTTAACCGAACGTGCAGAACAAGGTAAGTTAGACCCTGTAATTGGTCGTGATGAAGAAATTCGTCGTACTATTCAAGTGTTGCAACGCCGTACTAAAAATAACCCAGTCTTAATCGGTGAACCTGGTGTGGGTAAAACGGCGATTGTTGAAGGTTTAGCACAACGTATTGTCAATGGTGAAGTTCCTGAAGGACTGAAAAACAAACGTGTTTTATCACTGGATATGGGCGCTCTAATTGCAGGGGCGAAATATCGTGGTGAATTTGAAGAGCGTTTGAAAGGTGTATTGAATGACCTTGCGAAACAAGAAGGTAATGTCATTCTGTTTATTGATGAATTGCATACCATGGTTGGCGCAGGTAAAGCTGACGGAGCAATGGATGCAGGTAACATGTTAAAACCTGCTTTGGCTCGTGGTGAATTGCACTGTGTAGGGGCAACAACGCTTGACGAATATCGTCAATATATAGAGAAAGACCCTGCGTTAGAACGTCGTTTCCAAAAAGTGTATGTTGCAGAGCCATCAGTAGAAGACACCATTGCTATTTTACGTGGCTTGAAAGAGCGTTATGAATTGCACCATCATGTGCAAATTACAGACCCTGCGATTGTTGCTGCGGCGACATTATCGCACCGTTATATTACTGACCGTATGCTGCCAGATAAAGCCATCGACTTAATTGATGAAGCTGGTGCAAGCTTACGTATGCAGATGGATTCAAAACCAGAATCTTTAGATAGATTAGAAAGACGTATTATCCAATTAAAACTGGAACAACAGGCATTGAAAAAAGAGTCTGACGATGCCAGTAAGAAACGCCTAGAAATGCTAGAAGAAGAGCTGGCGGAAAAAGAACGTGAATATTCTGCGTTAGAAGAAGAGTGGAAAGCTGAAAAAGCCTCGCTAACGGGAACTCAGCACATTAAAGCTGAATTAGAAAATACGCGTATTGAGATGGAAAAAGCGCGTCGTAATGGTGATTTAGCGAAAATGTCTGAGTTGCAGTATGGGCGTATTCCTGAATTGGAAAAACAGCTTGAAGCCGCGACGAAAGCAGAAGGTAAAAGCATGAAGCTTTTACGTAACAAAGTCACAGATGTGGAAATCGCAGAAATCTTAGCGCGTTGGACTGGTATTCCAGTTTCAAGAATGCTTGAAAGTGAAAGAGAAAAATTGTTACGCATGGAGCAACAGTTACATCAACGTGTTATTGGACAAGATGAAGCCGTTGTTGCTGTGTCGAATGCGATTCGTCGTAGCCGTGCTGGGTTATCGGATCCAAACCGTCCAATTGGATCATTTATGTTCTTAGGTCCAACTGGGGTGGGTAAAACCGAATTATGTAAAGCATTGGCAAACTTTATGTTTGATAGTGACGACGCCATGGTTCGTATCGATATGTCCGAGTTTATGGAGAAACACTCTGTATCTCGTTTAGTCGGTGCTCCTCCAGGATATGTGGGATATGAAGAAGGTGGTTATTTAACTGAAGCCGTAAGACGCCGCCCATATTCAGTGATCCTGCTGGATGAAGTTGAAAAAGCGCACCCTGATGTATTTAACATTTTGCTGCAAGTGTTAGACGATGGTCGTCTGACCGATGGTCAAGGTAGAACGGTAGATTTCCGTAATACGGTGATCATCATGACTTCAAACTTAGGTTCCGACCTTATCCAAGAACGTTTTGGTATGATCGGTTACTCAGAAATGAAAGATATGGTGATGGAAGTTGTTGCCCATAACTTTAGACCTGAGTTTATTAACCGTATTGATGAAGTTGTTGTATTCCATCCATTAGGTAAAGAGCAAATTACGAATATTGCGAATATTCAATTGGCTCGTTTATATAAACGTTTGGAAGAACACGGTTATGAAGTAACAGCAACGGCAGCTGCACTAGAAAAAATTGGTGAAGCTGGTTTCGATCCAATCTTTGGTGCTCGTCCGTTAAAACGTGCGATTCAGCAAGAGATTGAAAACCCACTGGCACAAGAAATACTGTCAGGCAAATTAATTCCGGGTAAACCAATTACTTTGGATGTTGAAAATGATGAAATCGTAGCAAAACAATAAGTCAGCTGAAGGAAATCATTTAAAGGTAAGGAAAAAGGCGACCGAATGGTCGCCTTTTTTATGCGAATATCGTGAGAAAAGCTGTTTTTTGGTGGAAAAACGCCCGTGAAGTATAAAAGATAATCAGTTGGAAATTATTTTTCAAAAAACACTTGCCAGATTTTTCTGACTCCCTATAATGCGCCTCCACTGACCGAGAACAAGCCAACGCAAAGCGCGATGGATACTGAACCGGCAGCGAGAGATTCTGAAAAGAATAAGCAAAAAATGCTTGACTCTCGATGAGGAAAGCGTAATATACGCCACCTCGCGAT